>JBGPJM010000200.1:0-9129 GCA_041485385.1 Phycisphaerae bacterium
ACTACACCACCCGTTACGACGCCCTCTACGGCCACCGCGGCCCGCTCGCGCTCCGGTTCCCCCTCGGCCACCACGGCGTCGACCTTTTCTTCATCATCAGCGGCTTCGTCATCCTCATGACCCTCGACCGCGCCCGCTCCACCCGCGAGTTCGTCGTCGCCCGCTTCAGCCGCCTCTTCCCCGCCTTCTGGACCGCCTGCGGCCTCACGCTCCTGGTGACCACCCTATTTCCGCTGGACGATCAGCCCCTCGCCTGGACCGACGCCGCGCTCAACCTCACCATGATCCCCCGCGTCCTGGGCGCCGAGTACATCGACGGCGTCTACTGGACGCTCCAGACCGAACTCATCTTCTACGCCGTGGCGGGCCTCACCGTTGCCATCGGTGCCCGCAAGCACCTCCTCCTCGTCCTGGGCGCGTTGGTGTTGCTCGACGCGATCGGTGTCCGCGTCGGCGGCCGATTCCGCTTCTTCCTCATCGGCGTCGTCTTCTACGAATTGATGGGACGACGTCTGGGCTGGAAGGACTGCGTCCTGCTGGCCCTCTGCCTCGCCGGCATCATCCGCCACGAGGCCTGGATCGGCGTCGCGATGATCACCGCCATGGCCGCCGCCGTCTTCGCCGCCTCCCGCCGGCGCATCCCCCTCCTCGCCAACCCGGTCCTCGTCTACCTTGGCGTCGTCTCCTATTCCCTCTACCTGGTCCACCAGAACATCGGGTATGTCATCATCAAGCTGGCATACGAGGTCGGGCTGAATCCTCACGCCGCGGTCCTCGCGGCCATCGCCGTCGCCATCGCCCTGGCCTCGATCCTCACTTTCGGCGTCGAGCGCCCCGCCAACCGCGCGCTCCGCCGCCTCCTCACACCCCGCCGCACCCCGGCCCCGATTGTCCCCGGCTGCGTCTCGCTGCCGCCGGCAACGGCCGGCCCCGTCGTCATCCCCCATCGCCCCGGCCTCGCGACCGCCGCGGGGATCTCCGGGAGCACGCCCGGTTCCGCAGGCTGACGCCACACCCACACTCCCCCGCCGCCGCCCGGAACCGCCTCCGTAGGGCCGCGTCTATCCCATCGACCCCATAGACTCCCCTCAACCTCCGCCCACCGGAGATTCGTGATGGCCCGCACTCCCAACTACGCGGCCTCGGGCCCCGTCTCGGCCGAGCCCCTCGAGCCACGCTCCCTCCTCTCCGCCCCCTACGACTTCGCCGCCGTCGGTATCCGCTTGGATGCCACCCCAGGGCCGGCCGTCTTCCTCGCCGAGGGCACCATCGACGCCGCCTCCGCCATCACCGGCTCCATGACCCTCGCGACCGAATCCGGTCCCGAAACCACCGGCTCTATTGACTGGACCCGCTACAACCGCGCCCCCCGCGGCGGCTTCACCTTCACCACCCAGGGTGGATTCACCCCCTACGCCTCGCAGACCGGCACCCAGTTCATCGCCGACGACCGCTGGTCCCTGGGAACCTTCACCGGCCGCGCGGGCGATGGCTCCGTCCGTGACATGGCCATCCTCTCCGAGAGCATGCCCGCGGATGCCATACCCCACACCTTCGAAGGCTTCGAGCTGCAGATGGCCCGTCTCACGCCCGGCGGCGGCATCGAGTACTTCCCCCTCCTCGTCCGTGCCGACGCCAGTACCTCCCCCCTCACCGGCTTCACCTTCACCTACGACCTCGCTTCCGGTCCCCAGTCCGTCCACCACAACGTCGTCTCGATCGTCGGCGGGCGCATCACCCTCGACGACGGCCAGGTCGTCATCTTCGCCATCCCCGACGGCAATATGTTCCTCGCCGACCTCGACAACTCCGACGGCATCGTCGGCATCGCATCCGGGCGCATGCGCGCCAACCTCCCGCTCGCCATGAGCGGCACCTTCCGCGCCGCCGTCATCGCCACCGGACCCGAGTCGCGCGAGTTCTTCGGCGCCCGCATCGATGAAACCCGCCCCGACGGCACCGCAGCGCTCAACGTCGTTGTCCGCCTCTTCAGCTCCTTCCAGAACACCTCCGCGCCGACCCAGGGCACTTTCGAGATCTTCCGCCAGGACCAGTGGGACGCTGGCCTCCGCGAGCCCGTCACGATCGGCACCTGGGCCTTCGGCTTCGGTTCGATCGAAGGCGAGACCGGACCGGGCGCCGGGAACTTCCACATCGACCTCACCGGCCCCGCCGGTCGCCGCGTCACCATCCTCCAGACCGTCCCCCAGGCCTTCGCCTTCGGCCCACTCACCACGGCGGGAGGCGGCACCGAGCAACTCTTCGGCGCCGGCTCCGGCCAGGCCATGGTTACCGGCCGCCCCGACGAGTTCACCAGCGATGTCGGTTCCGACGGCCACCCACTCATCTACATCGACTCCCGCCCGGATCAATCGACCGACCAGGCCATCTACCGCCTCGACCTCGTCAACGACGTCGCCGGCGAGCCCATCGTCGGTGAGCTCACCTCCTGGTTCGGCCCCGGCGGCGGCAGGTACTTCGCCGGGCTCTCCGCGACCGGCGAGATCCAGGCCTGGCGCTACGACCTGTTCGGCTGGGCGTACATGAACATCACCCGCGCAACGCCGGGCGCCCACGCCATCATCGGCGACCTCTTCGCGACCCTCCGCGACATCAACATCGTTGGGTTCGGCATCGGCGGCACAACCCAGACGCTCGCGGGCTTCGACCTCAGCGGCAACTTCGTCGCCTACCGCCAGCTCTTGGACGATTCCATCGCCTTCGGCGCCGGCTGGCAGTTCGTCGACGCCGAGCACAACGGCCTCGACGGCCTCGGCGATGTCCCCGTCATCGTGGGCGGCCTCTCCGGTTGGGACGCAACCTGGGGCGCGGCACACTTCGCCGGCCTTGACACCGACGGCGACCTCCTCTCCATCTGGTGGGCGCCCGGGATGGCCAGGTGGCGCGTCGACAACCTCTCCGCCAGCGCCGCGACGCCCACGCTCGCCGGCCAGGTCACCGCGCTGCGGACCACCTGGGACGGCTTCCAGATCGCCGGCTCCGCGGCCGCCAATGGGCACGTCATCGTCACGTGGTGGGCGCCGGGGCGCGACGCGTGGGAATCGCGCGACATGACGGCCGAGCTCGGCGGCCCGACACTTTCGGGCGCCACGATCACCAGCCACTTCAACAGTTGGCAGAACACGATGAACATCGTCGGGAGCGACGCGGCCGGGGAAATTCGCGTGTTCTGGTGGAGCTCGTGGGCCGGCTGGAACATCGGCAGCTTGAGCGCGGGCACGGCGCCCGAGCTTGTGCCACTGGCGCCGTGGCGGATGGTCTCGACATTCTGGCAGGTCTCCCAGAACGACTCTTTCAGCCTTGATTCGTCGCAGTCGCTGCTGGGGCACAACGCCGATGGCGACCTCGTGCGACTGGTCTGGCGCTCCTACACGCCCGATTCCTGGACGCTGGACAACCTCACCGGCGGGGCCTTCCCGTACTTCACTTGAGTCCCCCCTCGGTTCAGGGGTGGGCCCATCCTGCGCGCCCAAATCGGGGAATACCCTGCAATTTGCGGCCGCCTTTCGCCACGTTCGGTCGACTAACCCCTGTGTTCGGCGATCTCTGACGATGCGCGGGCGGGCAGTTCGCCGGGCCTGCCCGAATCGGGGCACCGAGGGAACATCGGGTAAGTTTCCCTGTTGAGCCGTCAGCGCCTCCACGACATCATCACCTGAGCATCCGTCTCGGCCCGAGGACCGCGGCGATGCCCGGCCATGAGAAGAAGGGAGCCGCCATGACGATCGCAACGATCAGGTCCGATTCGCAGGTCCAGGCCGACGTGCTGAACGAGTTGAAGTGGGACGCCACCGTGGACGAAGCCGAGGTGGGCGTGCAGGTGTTGAACGGCATCGTCACGCTGACGGGGAACCTCAGCGCGTACCCGAAGAAGCTCGCCGCGTGCAGCGCCGCGCACCGCGTGTACGGCGTGTTGGATGTGGTGGACGACATGAGGGTGAAGATCCCGAGGGCGTGGGAGCGGACGGACCAGGAAGTGGCGAAGGCCGTCCGCGACGCGCTCATCTGGGATGTGCTTGTTCCCGACGAGCACGTCACGTCCACGGTCTCCGCCGGCGTGGTGACGCTGCAGGGAAGCGTGGAGACGTGGATGCAGCGCTGGCACGCCGAGTCCGCGGTGCAGCGGCTGACCGGCGTCAAGGGCGTTGTCAACCAGATCACCGTGGCCGCCAAGCCGGTCGATCCTGTCCGGGTCAAGCGCCAGATCGAGGAGGCGCTGGAACGGCAGGCCGAGCGCGAGGCGAGGCACATCGACGTGAGCGTAAAGGAGGGCGTTGTCACGCTCACCGGCACGGTGCGCTCGTGGGGAGAGAAGAACGCCATCGAGCGCGTCGCGGGGTACGGCCTCGGCGTCCGGCGCGTGGACGATCGGACGACGGTGGACCCGTACGCCTGAACCCATGCCGCGCGTCCCTCCGACCTCAAGCCCCGCGGGAAACCGTGGCGGCATCCGACCCGACACACCAATCGAAAGGCACCCCATGAACCTGACTCTCTGGAACAAGCGCAGCCCCGTGAACGGCGACCTGGACCGCCTCCGCAACGAGATGGACCGCACGTTTGACCGATTCTTCAACGAACCCCTCGGCCTTGTCGAGCCGAAGACGCTACGGGCGGAGGGGTGGATCCCGCCTGTGGACGTGAGCGAGACGGACACCGAGGTCACCATCCGGGCCGAGGTCCCGGGCATCGCTGCGAAGGACCTGGACATCTCCGTCTCCGGCAACACGTTGACCATCGCCGGCCAGAAGCAGCAGCAGGAGGAGAAGAAGGGCGAGGACTTCTACCGCTGGGAGCGGTCCTTCGGCTCCTTCCGGCGCTTCATCGAGCTGCCCGACACCGTCGATGCGAGCAAGGTCACGGCGGAATCGGACAACGGCGTCGTGACCATCCAGGTCGCCAAGAAGCCCGGCGTCAAGCCCAGGCAGGTCGAGGTCAAGCCGGCCGGCTCGATGGTCAAGCGAGTGCCCGTGACCGGATGAGCCCTGCTCGGCACAGCACCCGTAGGAGCTGTCGCCGGGGGGGGGCCTCCAACAGGGCGGCCGTAGAGGCCGTGACGGCACCCGTCCCGGCCGCTGCGCCACGCTCCCGCGCCGGGGCAGCCGAGAGGCGCCCCGGCGCATTGAGGTGAGGATCATGAACATCCCGGTCGAGGTTGCGTTCAAGGGCATGCCCGTCTCCGACGCGGCGGAGGCCGCCGCGAGGCGATCGGCGGAGGAGTTGGAGCTGTACTTCGGGCGCATCACGAGCTGCCGCGTCGTGATCGACGCGCCGCACCGTCGTCATCACCAAGGCGCGCTGTATTCCGTACGGATCGACCTCACCATGCCCGGCGCGGAGATCGTGGTGAACCGCGAGCACCGGTTCGACCGCGCGCACGAGGATGTGTACGTGGCGATGCGGGACGCCTTCGCGGCCGCCCGCCGCCGGCTCGAAGACCAGGTTCGCCTCATGCGCCACCAGGTCAAGAGCCATGCACAGACGCCCGCCGGGCACGTCGTCAAGCTCGTTCCGGCCAGGGGGTACGGGTTTCTCGCGACTCCCGACGGGCGCGAGGTGTATTTTCATCGCCACGCGCTCGTCGGCGGCGGGTTCGAGCGCCTGCACGTCGGCGACGAGGTCCGCTTCGCCGAGGAGCCGGGGCGGGAGGGGCCCCAGGCGACCTTCGTCCATGCTGCCCACGCCCACGCCCACGGCCCCGGCCCCGGCGCGGGCGCGCCGGAGGATCGGCCATGACCACTGATACAGCCCATGCCGGCATCGACGTCGAGGTACCCGCCCCGCCCGTCCTCCTGCCGGGGTGGCTCACGTTGCCGCGGGCGGGGATGGGGCTGGTGCTCTTCGCCCACGGCAGCAACAGCACGCGGCGGAGTCCGCGCAACCAGTTCGTGGCGTCGATGCTCCACGATGCCGGGCTGGGAACGCTGCTCTTCGATCTGCTCGCCGAAACTGAGACGGAAGACCGGGACAATGTGTTCAACATCGAACTCCTGGCCCGGCGGCTGCTGGGCGCGACCCGCTGGGTTCTGGGCGATCCGCGGACGGTCCGGGCGCCCATCGGTCTCTTCGGCGCCAGCACGGGGGCCGGCGCGGCCCTGGTGGCCGCGGCGCAGGAGCCGCTGGTCCGGGCCGTCGTCTCGCGGGGAGGCAGGCCCGACCTGGCGGGGACGTGGCTGGAGCGGGTCACGGCGCCGACGCTGCTCATCGTCGGCGGCGAGGACAGGGCCGTTCTGGAGCTGAACCGGCAGGCCCTCGGCGAACTGCGCTGCACGAAGCACATGGCCGTGGTGCCCGGCGCCACCCATCTGTTCGAGGAGCCCGGGACACTCGAGCAGGCGGCGCAGCTCGCCACGGACTGGTTCACACGCCATCTCCGCACAGGAGAACCCACATGAGTTACGCCATGTTTATGGATCGGGAGGAGGCGGGGTGGCGGCTGGCGGAACGGCTGCGGGGATTGCCGCTGCGGCGTCCGCTTGTGCTGGCGATCCCCAGGGGAGGGATCGAGGTCGGCGCACCCCTGGCCCGGGCCCTTGGTGCGGAGCTGGACGTGACGCTGTCGCGGAAGCTGCGAGCACCCGACCAGCCCGAGCTGGCGCTGGGCGCCGTGTCGGAAACCGGCGAGGTGTACCTGAACCATCACGCCTCGGCGATGACCGAGGCAGGCAACGGCCACCTGGAGGCGGAGCGGAAGCGTCAGCTCGCGGAGATCGAGCGGCGCAAGAGGCTGTTCCGCGCCGTACGTCCGCAGGCCCCGGTGGCCGGGCGGTCGGTGATCGTGACCGACGACGGCATCGCGACGGGTTCGACCATGATCGCGGCGCTCAAGACGGTCCGCGCCATGAACCCGGCCGAGCTCATCGTCGCCGTGCCCGTGGCGCCGCAGGAACGGCTCGACGCGGTCCGCGCCCTGTGCGACCGCGTGGTTTGCCTCTGCGTGCCGGAGCTGTTCTGGGCCGTCGGCCAGTTCTACCGCAACTTCGCCGAGGTGACCGACGAGCGCGTCGTCGAGCTGCTGCGCGAGTTCTCCCCCGCGCGCCCGGAGCCCGCCGCCGGGGCCGTCCGGTCCGTTGGTAAAACGTAAGCCGCGTGTCGCGGCGGAATCGAGGCGAGACCATGTCCATGCTCGTCTTCTCGACACTTCCCTACGGGTACCTGCGTGACGCCGTCTGTCGCGCGGGCGGCTTCGAGGCCGGTCTGGTCGATACCCGGACCTTCCCGGACGGGGAGCGGTACCAGCGGCTCGCGACACCCGTGGGTGACCGTGATGTAGCGCTCATCGCCGGGACCATCTGCGACGAGCAGACGCCGGCGATCTTCGACCTGGCGTGCGGCCTGGTCGAGGGCGGGGCACGGCGCCTCACGCTGGTCCTGCCCTACTTCGGTTATTCCACGATGGACCGGGCGCACGAGCCCGGAGAGATCGTGGCCGCCAAGACACGGGCCGCGCTCCTGTCCGCCATCCCCAGAGCCGCGCAGGGGAACCGCGTGGGCATCGTTGACCCGCACTCCGACGGGCTGCCGTACTACTTCGATGCCGGCCTGGGCGCGGCCGAGATCGACGTCTCTCCCCTCGTCGAGCGCATCGCTCGGCGCGTCGCCGGGACCGACTTCGTGCTGGCCAGCACCGACGCCGGGCGCGCCAAGTGGGTGCAGCGGCTCGCGCGCCGGATGGGGGTCCCCGGCGCGTTCGCCCACAAGCGCCGCCTGGGGCCGGACCGGACCGAGATCGTCGCCCTCGTCGCCGATGTCCGCGGGCGCCATGTCGTGCTCTACGACGACATGATCCGGAGCGGCGCTTCGATGCTCGGCGCCGCCAAGGCCTACCGGGACGCCGGAGCCTCCGCGATCAGCGCGATCACGACGCACGGCGTGCTCCCGGGCGATTCGCTGCAGCGCCTGAGGGCCAGCGGCCTGTTCGACCGGTTGATCGCGACCGACAGCCACCCGCGAGCGCCGGCGCTCGCCAGCGGCAGGGAGTTCCTTGCCATCGAACCGGTCGCCCCCCTGATCGCGGATTTTCTCGCCGGGGTCGAGCCGGTTCGGCCGGAGAGGACCGCCGAAAGCTCTCGGCGCCCCATGGAGGTGGCCCGACCGTGATCAACATTGAAACCGACGGCAGGGTCCGGTTTACGCTGTTCCGCCCCGGGGCGCACCGCGTCGTCGTGGCCGGGAGCTTCACCGACTGGGATCGCTCGCCGTGGGCGATGCAACGGTCCGGCGAAGGGTGGTGGTGGGCACGGATCGGGCTGGCGCCGGGGGAGTACCTGTTCAGTTACCTGATTGACGGCGGAACCTGGTTGGCCGACTACGCGGCCTTCGGGTTTCAGCGCAACCCCTTCGGCGGATGGGTGAGCTGCCTGGTCGTTGTGGACTCGCCCCGGAGTCGGCGAGAACTCGGCGGGCATCCCACGGGGGCCGGCCCGCGCGCGTTGTCGCGATTGGAGTTCCAAGGCCGGGCAGTCGCCGGGCTCACGGGCTCGACGTTCGAGGTGGACGACCATGGCCGGACGTCACCGGCACCGGTCGGCATCCGTCCATGCGCGGCGCGCCCATACCACAATGGACTCGTGCGGACGCGCAGCGCCGCACAGCGAGCCCGTTTGACACATGGAGGGAGCACATCCATGAGCACGAAACACGCACCAACGGCCACCGCCTTGACCAGCAGCAAGAACGCACCGTCCCCGGCCCGCCAGGAGCGCGGGCCGTCGCCCGTCGTGGGCGGCGGACAGCCGACGGCGATCCCGACCGAATACGTCCGGGCCCGTGCCTACGAGATCTTCCTGTACCGGAGCGGCACCGGACGTACGGGCGATGCGACGTCCGATTGGCTTCAGGCCGAGCGCGAGGTGCACGGTCGTTGGCGGTCCGCGTCCGGGATCGACGCGCCGGCGCCGGGGAGGCACGCGGCGGCGCGCCCGCCCGAGGTGATCGTGCCGTACGCGCGGGGTGTTTGAGGGCAGACGACGGACAGGACAGCGGCGGGAAGAAACAACCGAACCCCGCAGAGGTGCCATGGGCCCGCAAGCCCGTAGCCGTGAATGGGGTCGGCCCGGACAAAGCTGAGTGACGCGCCCATCGCGGCGACGTCGGATAGATGGTTGG
>JBGPJM010000201.1:0-9119 GCA_041485385.1 Phycisphaerae bacterium
AAACAACCCAAAAACACCGAGAAACTCGCCCCCCCCCTCGCCGCGAAAAACACCCCGTCAAAAGTCACAACTCTAAGTGCCACAAGCACTTACGCAAAAAACCTGCCCGGCTTTTCGCGTCCTTTCCCCGCCCCGCTCTGCTTTTCTCAAAATCTCTCGACCCTTCTCAACATCTCTCGACCCTTCTCGTCCCCTGTTCCCCACACCCCTTCCCCACCTCCCTCTCCCGTTCCCGTTCCCCCTCCCGCATCCCCGCGTCCTCTTCCCCGCGCCTCCGCGAGAGATGCATTTTCAGCCCCCGACCGAACCAAGCAGCCACTAACCAACACAACTCCGTACGCCACAAGCACTTACATTAAAAACACCCCAAAACAGAACCTCAAAAAACCCCAAAAAACCTCAAAAAACCTCGCCGAACCTCAAAAAACCCCCATCGAACCTCAAAAAACCCACCCCGAACCTCAAAAAACCTCGCCGAACTCAGAGCCTCCCCCCTCACGCCAGCACCTCTTTGACAACCTTGCCGAACACATCCGTCAGCCGGAAGTCGCGCCCCTGGAACCTGTAGATCAGCCGCTCATGGTCCACGCCCAGGAGATGGAGCAGGGTTGCGTGCAGGTCGTGGACGTGCACGCCCCCCTCCTGGATGTTGTACCCGTAGTCGTCGGTGGCCCCCCAGGTCAGGCCGGGCTTCACGCCGCCGCCGGCCATCCAGATCGAGAAGCATCGCGGGTGGTGGTCGCGCCCGTAGTTCCCCTCCGTCATCTTCCCCTGGCAGTACGCCGTGCGCCCGAACTCGCCCCCCCACACCACCAGCGTGTCGTCCAGCAGGCCGCGCCGCTTCAGGTCCGTCACCAGCGCCGCCGAGGGCTGGTCCGTCTGCTTGCACTGGCGCGTGATCGTGGCCGGGAGATCCCCGTGCTGGTCCCACCCCTGGTGGAAGAGCTGCACGAAGCGCACGCCGCGCTCGATCAGCCGGCGCGCCAGGATGCAGTTCGCGGCGTACGTCCCGGGGGTCCGCGACGCGGGGCCGTACAGCTCGAACACGTCGTCCGGCTCGCCGGAGAGGTCGGTGGCGTCGGGGACGCTCGTCTGCATGCGGAAGGCCATCTCCGCCTGGGTAATGCGGGCCTCGACCTCTGGGTCGAGCGTCGCGCCGTGCTGGTCGGCGTTGAGCCGGCCCAGCGCATCGAGCATCGAGCGCCGGGCGTGCGGCGAGACCCCCTCCGGGTTGGTCAGGTACAGCACCGGCTCCTTCCCCGGCCGGAACTGCACCCCCTGATGCTCGCTGGGGAGGAAGCCCGGGCCCCAGAGCCGCGCGTACAGCGGCTGGTCGCGCGAGGCGTCTTTCGAGACGAGCACGATGAACGCCGGGAGGTTGCCGTTGATGCTCCCCAGCCCGTACGAGAGCCACGCCCCCATCGAAGGGCGCCCCGGCTGCTGGTGGCCCGTGCAGAAGAACGTGATCGCGGGGTCGTGGTTGATCGCCTCGGTGAACATCGTCCGGACGATGCACAGCTCGTCGACGATCTTCGCGGTGTGCGGCAGCAGGTCGCTCACCCACGCGCGGCTCTTTCCGTAGCGATTGAAGCCGGTGAACGAGCCGGCCAGCGGAAGGATCGACTGGTTGCCACTCATGCCGGTGAGGCGCTGGCCCTGCCGGACCGAGTCGGGGAGGGGCTGGCCATGGTGGTCACGCAGCAGCGGCTTGGGGTCGAACGTTTCGAACTGCGAAGGGCCGCCCGACTGGAACAGGTAGATGACCCGTTTGGCCTTGGCAGGAAAGTGCGGCGCGCCGAGCAGGCCCGAGGGCGGGGCCGCGCCGGGTGCGACGGGCGCCTGATCGGCCCTGGCGCCACCCGCGGTGCCGAGCATGGAAGAGAACGCCATGCCCCCCAGCCCCAGCGCGGAGGCGCCGAGGAAGTGGCGGCGGGTCATTCGCATCAGTTGGTCGTAGTCGGGGGTCATGGGTTTCTCTATCGGCTGGTGACCGCCGCGTCCGAGGCGAGCATGGTTGAGCACACCAGCGTCATCGCGGCGAGGCCGGGGTCGGAGTTCTCCGACGCGAGCACGGCCTTCGCCGCGGCTGGGTCGGCGCCGAACTCGGCGGCCTGGTCCTGGTACAGCGTGAGCAGCGGCGCCAGCTCGCCGGCCCGCGGCTGGCGCGACACCAGCAGACGGAACGCGCGGACGATCCGCGCCCGCGGGTCCTCGCCCGCGTCCCTGGCGGCCCGGAGCGCCATCGCCCGCGCGCACTCGAAGAAGACCGGGTCGTTCATCAGCACCAGCGGCTGCAGCGGCGTGTTGGTCGGCTGCCGCCGCGCCAGGCACTTCTCCCGGCTCCCGGCGTCAAAGGCGAGCATGTTCGGCGGAGGGGCCGTGCGCTTCCTATATGTATACAGGCTGCGCCGGTGCCCGTTGTCGCCGGTATCCGGGACGTACGCGCCCTGGATACTCGCGCCCGCGTCTTCCCACAGCCCCGGGGGCTGCCAAGGCTTGACGCTCGGGCCGCCGAGCTTTTCGGCCAGCAGCCCGGAGGCCGCGAGGGCCTGGTCGCGCATCGCTTCGGCCGACAGCCGCGTCGAGGGCCCACGTGAGAGAAGCAGGTTCTGCGGGTCCCTGGCGATCTTGTCGGGCGTCAGATCCGAGGATTGCCGGAACGTCGCCGAGAGCACGATGCGGCGCAGCGTCGCCTTGACGTCCCAGCCGCCGGCCACGAAGTCCGCGGCGAGCGTGTCCAGGAGCGCCTGGTCGGTGGGCTGCTCCCCCTGCGTGCCGAGGTTCTCCAGCGTGCCGACGATGCCGCGACCGAAGCAGATCGCCCAGAGCCGGTTCACCGCGACGCGGGCCGTCAGCGGGTTTCGCGGGTCGGTCGTCCAATCCGCCAGCCCCAGCCGATCTCTGGGCCAGGACGGATCGAACGACAGCAGGGCTTCGACGGCCCGGTCCGGGCGCACCCGGCGCGATCGGTCGGGCTGGTCGTACTGGCCGCGTGTGAGCACGAAGGCATCGCGCGGGTACGCCGTCTCCTCCATGACCATCACCTCGGGGATCGACTCGAGCAGGTCCTGGTGCGAGGCACGGGCGTCGCGGAGCGCCCTGGCGGCGGCCTGGCAGGAGGGGTCGATGGTGTGGATGAAGAACTCGATAACGTCATCGCTGGGCCCGTCCTTGGCGGCGCGGGAGATGATCTCCGCAAGCGCGCCGGGCCGGTGCAGGTCCGCGACCTCAGGGGCGGAGAGCTCGCAGTCGAAGACCTGGAGATCGCACACGGCGCCGCCCTTGAAGCCTTGGTCGCGGTCGCGGAAGCCGACCTGGAACGAGCGCACCGTGGCCGGTCCGTCGAGATGGTCGCGCACGACCTCGGTCTTCACGGGCTCGCCGTCGAGAAAGATCCGCAGACCGGCCGCACGGGAGGATCCGTCGTACGTCGCCGCGACCTGGACCCAGCGGTCGAGCGGGAACGACTCCGCCGTCCTGATCGCGGCGGCCGAGCCGGGCCAGTCGTGGATGACCTCCCAGCACAGCCGCCCCTCCTTGAGCATCACCTGGTACCCCTGCTCGTCGGATTCGATGGTGAACGTGCTGGTATGGATGATGGTGGCGCGGGCCTTGGTATCGGGGCAGCGCATCCAGAAGACGAGGCTGTGCGGGTCGCACCGGCGGAAGGCGGGGGCATCCGCCGGCGACGGCCCGGAGTCGCCGTCGAGCGCCGTCGCCTTGCCGGTCGGTCCGTCGATGGCGCCTTCGAGGGGGTACCGCTTGACCGCCGTGGCCGCGTGTACGTCGCCGGGGTTGGCGAGCCAGTCGCGGCAGGCGGCGCGGGCGGTGTCGAGCGCTGCGTGGTACGCGCTCTCGGCCGAGACGACCGCCTGCGCCCGGACGGCCAACTCGGCCTCCTGCTCAGGCGTTGGCAGTCGCATGGCCGGGCGCGGAGTCGCGCCGGTGGAGTACGGGTACGTGCCGGCCTCGTCGATGGCGCCGAAGAACGCGCCGAGGCTGTAGTAGTCGGTCTGCGGGATGGGGTCGTACTTATGGTCGTGACAACGGGCGCACTCGAGCGTCAGACCCAGGACGGCCGTGCCGAACGTGTGCACACGGTCGGAGATGTACTCCTGCCGGAACTCCTCGTCGATCGAGCCCCCCTCGTTGGTCTGGCGGTGCAGCCGGTTGAAGGTGGTGGCGAGCCGCTGCTCGCGCGTCGCGCCGGGAAGCAGATCGCCGGCGATCTGCTCACGGACGAACCGGTCGTACGGCAGGTTCCGGTTGAACGCCTCGATCAGCCAGTCGCGCCAGGGCCAGGTCCGGCATTCCCAGTCCGACTGGTAGCCGAAGGTGTCGGCGTACCGGGCGACGTCGAGCCAGTCCGCGGCCATCCGCTCCCCGAAGCGCGGCGAGGCGAGGAAGCGATCGACCTGCGTCTCGTAGGCGCCCGGGGATGGGTCGGCGATGAACGCGTCGGTTTCCTCCGGCGTCGGCGGCAAGCCCGTCAGGGTCAGCGAGGCGCGCCGGAGCAGCGTCGCGCGGTCGGCCTCGGACGCGGGCGTCAGACCCGCGCCACGCACCTTGGCGAGGACAAATCGGTCGATCACGTCGCGGCACCATCTCGCGTCGCCCACCACCGGCGGCGGCGCCGCCTTGGGCGGCATGAACGCCCAATGCGGCGTGTACTCGGCACCGGCCCGTATCCACTCAAGCAGGATCTGCTTCTCCGCGTCCGTCAGCGGATGTTTCATCCGCGGCGGCGGCATGACCTCGTCGGGGTCGCCCGACGTGATGCGGCGGACCGCCTCGCTGGCGCCTGGGTCCTTCGGGACGATCGCGCGCCGGCCGCTCTCGAGCACAGCCCTGGAACCATCTTGGAGGTCCAGCCGGAGCCCGCGCTTGCGCGCACCGGGATCGGGGCCATGGCAGCGGAAGCAATGATCGGAGAGGATCGGCCGGACGTCGCGGCTGAAGTCGATCGGGCCGCGTTGGACCGGGGACCCCGCACGGGTCGAGGCCAACGAGACAACCGGCTCTGCCTTCTTCTCGCAGCCAACCACGAACATCAGGGCGAGGGCTGCACTTCGGCGGAACATCGTCGCGCAGTATATTCGATCGGGCGGGAGCGCCCCGCTATGCGTGCGCCCTTGTGCCGCGATTTCCTTGTGATTCTGATGGGAATCCGAGAATGGGATATGCTGCTTCCCTCAAGGGGCGGCAGGCGGCGCGGGGGCGGGTCCGGAGTGTTTCGGTTGCTCATCCTCGAGGATTTCACCAAGTCGTACAAGGGCACGGTGGCGGTGCAATCGCTCTCGTGCAGCGTGAACGCTGGCGACGTGCTGGCGCTGGTGGGTCCCAACGGCGCCGGCAAGACGACCACCATGCGGTGCATCGCGGGGATCATCCCCCCCACCGCCGGCCGGATCACTGTCGCGGGGTTCGACGTGCAGCGTCAGCCCGTCGAGGCCAAGAGCCGGCTGGCGTATGTCCCGGACGACCCGAAACTGTTCGACGCGTTGACGGTCGACGAGCACCTGGAGTTCGCGGCGAGCGCCTACCGCGTGAAAGACTGGCGACCCAAGGCTGAGTCGCTGCTGGCCCGGTTCGAGCTGGCCGAGCACCGGCGGAAGCCGGCGATTGAGCTCTCCCGCGGGATGCGCCAGAAGGCGGCGATCTGCTGCGCGTACCTGCACGAGCCCTCGCTGGTGATGCTCGACGAGCCGCTGACGGGCCTGGACCCGCGGGGCATCCGCACCATCAAGGACACCATTGCCGAGCAGGCCAGGGCCGGGGCCGCGGTGATCATCAGCTCCCACCTGCTGCAACTCGTCGAGGACCTGTGCACGAGGCTGCTCATCCTGCACCGCGGGCGGTGCCTGTTCTTCGGCGACCTTGCCGAGGCGCGGCAGCAGTTCGTCGGGGGCGCCGCGTCGGACGCGTCGCTCGAGGAGGTGTTCTTCCGCGCCACCGAGAGCGAGGCCGTGGCGCAGGACGGGCCGGGCGCGGGCGGCGGGACCGCATAAGCATGCACCCCGCGCTGCTCAAGCTCATCAGATTGCAGCTCAAGGGCTGGCTCCGCAGGCAGTTCACCGGCGGGTCGGTCCGCCGGATCATCTTCAGCGTGCTCTCGATCGTCCTACTGGCAGCGTGGCTCGCGGGCACCCTCATCGGCGCCTCCGCCCGGCCGCCGAGGGGCGCGGATGCGATCATGGCGACGCTGCCGTTCTATCTCACCCTGCTGGGTCTGCTGCCGATCCTGCTGGGCAACGACGATCGCGCGATCGCGTTCAGCCCCGCCGAGATCGGCTTCCTCTTCCCGGGGCCCTTCGGCCGGCGGGAGCTGGTGCTCTTCAAGATGCTCAAGATGGCCGCGGGCTCGCTAGCTGGCGCGGTCTTCTTCTCGATCATGCTGCACCGGTACGCCGGTGGGTTCGCGTACTGCGTCGCCGGATCGGCGCTGGCGCTGATCTTCATCAACTTCTCGACAACCGTGGTCGCGCTCATCCGCGACATGATCGAGGAGCGAGCGTACGCGCTGGCCCGCAAGCTGGGGACTCTTCTGCTGGTCGTCGCCGTCGTGGCCGTCGTCTGGCTCGTGCGCCAATCGGACAAGCCCACGACGCAGCAGATGAGGGACCTGGCGGATTCGACGCCCGTGCGCATTGCGCTGGCGCCCGCGAGAGTCTTCGCGCACGTCTTCGCGGCGGGAACGCCCGGAGAGTTCGCCGGCTGGGTCGCGGCGTGCCTGGCGATGATCGCCGGGGCGCTGCTCCTGGTCCTGACCCTGGACAAGGGCTACATGGAAGCAGCGCTGGCCGCAAGCCAGCGCCGGCAGACCAGGATCACGCGCATGGTCAGGGGCGTCGGCACGGCCGCCGACAAGCCCGTGCGCTCGATGCAACTGCGCGGCCTGGGGGTCCTGGGTCCCGCGCAGGCGATCGTCCGGAGGCATCTCATCACGGCCCTCCGCGGCTCGCGCGCGTGGATGCTGGCGGTGGTCTTCGCGCTGGGGTACGGCTACCTCATCTCGAGGATCATGGGCGACAAGCCCGACTCGCCCGTGCTGGCGGGGATGATGCCGGCGCTGGTGATCCTGCTGATGATGCTGCCGCAGACGCTGCGGTTCGACTTCCGGAACGACCTTGACCATCTCGAATATCTGAAGGCCCTGCCGCTCAGGGCGCGGACGGTGGCGCTGGCGGAGATCGCGGTGCCCACCGTGATCCTCTCGCTGCTGGGATGGGCGATCGCCGGGGGCGTGGCGGCGTTCGTTGGCCTGCCTCCGTCCATCCTGCTGATGGTGGCGATGGCCGTGCCGCCGCTGGCCGTCTGGATGATCGGGCTGGAGAACTTCGTGTTCCTGATGGTGCCGACGCGCCAGTTCGCGCACGGGCAGGCCGGGATGGTCTTCGGCGGAAGGCGGATGCTGCTGATGCTCGCGAGGCTGGGGCTGATCGTGGTCGGGGGCGGACCGGTGGGCGCGGTCTCTCTGGGAGTGTGGTCGGCAACGCACTCGATGCCGGCGACGTATCTGGCCGGCTGGGCAGCGCTCTCGCTGATCGCCGCGGCGATCGTTCTGGCGGTGGCCTGGGCGTACGCCCGCTTCGACGTCAGCACGGATATGCCCGTCTGAGCGCGGATGAAGACTCGCTGACCGTACCTGTCCACTCGCACCCCTCCTCGTTCCCCGCTAGGCTGACCGGGGATGTCGAACTTCGAGCTGTCCGTCCGGTTCTTCCTGCAGCTGGTCGTGATCCTGGGCACCTGCCGCGTGGTCGGCGCGATCCTCCGCCTGCTCGGCCAGCCCGCGGCCGTCGGCGAGATGATCGCGGGGCTGATGCTGGGCCCGTCGCTCCTGGGATGGCTCATTCCCGGGTGGCAGGAGTACCTCTTTCCCAAGGCGTCGATGACGATCATCTACGCCGTCTCCCAGGTGGGCCTGGCGCTGTACATGTTCCTGGTCGGTGTCGAGTTCCGCGCCGACCTGATCCGGGCGCGCGTCCGCAGCGCGGCGTCGGTCTCCATCGCGGGGATCGTGGCGCCGTTTGTCCTGGGGGGCTGCATCGCGTACTTCCTGCACTCCCGCGGCGACCTGTTCGGCCCCGGCGTCGCCGTGGGGGAGGCGATCCTGTACCTGGGGGCCGCGATGTCGATCACCGCGTTCCCGATGTTGGCGCGCATCATCCAGGAGCGGGGGCTGGCCGGCACATCGCTGGGCACGCTGGCGCTGGCGGCCGGCTCGATCGACGACGCCGCGGCGTGGTGCGTGATGGCGGTGGTGCTGGCGAGCTTCCAGGGAGACGGCAGGATCGCCGCGGCGGCCATCGGCGGCGGCGTCGCGTACACGCTCTCGGTGATCTTCCTGGTGCGCCCGCTGCTCGGTCGACTCAAGGCGCGTGCGGAGCGCGAGGACGGGATCTCCCAGCCGATGCTGATCTTCATTCTGATGCTGGCCATGCTGTGCTCGTGGTTCACGGACTCCATCGGGATCTACGCGGTCTTCGGCGCCTTCATCCTGGGAACGGCCATCCCGCGGGGCGCCTTCGCCGAGGATCTGCACAAGAAGGTCGGCCCGCTGACCAGCGCTTTCCTGCTGCCGATGTACTTCGTGTATTCCGGGCTCAACACCAGGATCGGGCTTGTGGACACGGCGGAGATGTGGGCGATCGCCGCGCTGATCCTCGCGGCGGCGATCCTGGGAAAAGGGGTTGCGTGCTTCGCGGCGGCGAGGCTGAATGGCGAGGGAGCGCGCGAGTCGGTGTCGATCGGGGCCCTGATGAACGCCCGCGGGCTGATGGAGCTGATCATCCTGAACATCGGGCACGAGCTGGGGATCATCTCGCAGCGGCTGTTCACCATCATGGTCATCATGGCGATCGTCACGACGCTGATGGCGACGCCGATCTTCGAGCTGGTGTACGGGCGAGTGGGGACGGCGAAGCGGGCGAGGCTCGCGGCGGTTCGGTGAGGTTTTTTGAGGTTCGGCATAGGTGTTTTGAGGTTCGATGGGGGTTTTTTGAGGTTCGGCGAGGTTTTTTGAGGTTTTCGGGGGTTTTTTGAGGTTCTTCTTCGGGGTGTTTTTGATGTAAGTGGTTGTGGCGTGGGGAGTTGTGGTGGTTAGCGGCTGCTTGGTT
>JBGPJM010000202.1:0-9043 GCA_041485385.1 Phycisphaerae bacterium
CGCCCGAACAGCTCGATATCGCGGAAGTCCCGGTCCTTGGTCTCGATCGTCCACACATCGCCGCGGCAACGCTCCATGTAGAGCTCGAACGACGCCGCGTAGCTCGTGTCGTCCATCACCCGCTGCATGTTGGGGTTGCCCCAGCAGGTGTGGATCCAGATCTCCACATCATCGAGCCCCTGCACCTCGCGGTTGTAGCACTCGACCATGAACTTCACCTGCTCGCTCTGGGCGCCGTAGGTGTTGGCCATGAAGTGCAGAGTCGGCTCCTCGATCTGGATGCACCGGCACCCGGCGTCGCGCAGCGTGAGCAGTTCCTTGTTCATCGCCTCGGCCATGTCCCAGACGACCTGGCGCTTGTCCTTGTAATGGTCGGTGTGCACATCCAGGAACAGCCCCATCACCTGCGAGCAGCACGTCCCGAACCGCACCGGCTTGCGCGACTTGGCCTGCGCCATCCGCCAGATCTTCGCGTAGTGCAGCGGGCGGTGCTCGATTTTCCCGACAACGTGCGGCCACCTCCACCCCGTATAGATCTCGTTGAGCAGCGTCCCCGGCGGATACTTCAGCCACGGAGAGCGCGTCTCCTCCGATTGCAGATAGTCCCCCTCAAGCCCCGCCCACCGCTGCAGCGGGTAGTGGTGCCACGCCCGCCCCGCCATGTCGTCGTCGCAGTGCAGGTCGCCGTGGGTGAGGATGTCGAGCCCGGAGCGCTCCTGATCGCTGAGCACCACCGCCAGCGCATCCTGGAACTTCTCGCGGAACCGCACATCCATCATGCAGGTGTCGAGCGGTCGCCCCCACATGCTCACGTCGAACCACCGCGGGCGCGGCCACGACCCCGTCACCGTGCTCGGCAGCACCGCGCCCTTGGTGATCGTCAGCATGATCCTCGCTCCTTGCCCATCCTCCAACGCGCCCGGACGCCGTTACCGGGCGCCGAGTGTACCGGTTCCACCCCGTTCCTCCCACTCGGCGTCCGCGCCCAGGCAAACCGGCACGGATGCGCCCGGCGATGGACCTGCGCGGATGGCTGAGAGCGCTGGAAGATCGCACCGCCGAGCCTGAGGCTGGGCGCGGCCGCGCGGCGGCGCGTTGTGCGCAGATCCATGACCGTCGTCTCAGATCGGTTCGTTCGAGCTCAACGGACCGGCGCGCCGCCGCCGTGGGTGTGCGCGGGTGTGAGCGAGTGAGCGCCGGGAGTGACGACCACCGGGGCGGGGCCGACGGGCACGGGGTGCAGTTGCTGCCAGCGGGCGTAGAAACCGTCGATCCAGCCGTGCAGGCGGTAGAAGTGGGCGTTCCGGTGCGCGTTGCCGGCGTAGGTCATGTCCCACTCGGTGTCGAGCAGTTCCTTCTCCATGGTGCCGATGACCACGTGCAGCCGCTGGTGCAGGTCGTAGCCGGGTCGCCCGGGCCTGACGGTGTCGGTGGACTCGATGAAGCTGCCGAGGTCGTCAGCGCTGGGGCTCTCCACGAGCCGTTCGATCTCGTCCAGCGCGGCCTGGAGGTAGCCGTCGTCGCCGGCCAGCTTGTGGAGGGCCGCGGCGATGTCCTTGGGCACGTTCGTCCACGGCGCGTACTCCGCGAGGTCGGCGCCGACGCCCGTGACGATCAACCTGAAATCTTTGAGCATGCCGTGGTGCATCGTCAGGAACTGTTCGCCGCTGCCGGGCCGGTCGATCGGTATCGGTGCGCCGGGGGGCTCCGTCAGGCACCGGCATGCGTGGTCGTACGCACCCCTGAAATGATCGCGGACGGACGACTCGGGCACGCGGGCCAGGTGCCACTCGGCGTGGCACTGGAAGTGGTGTGACTGACGCCTAAGGGCGGTAACGATGTTGTCGGGGAGCTTCATGCGGTGGACTCCGTTGCGGGCCGGAGGCCCGGCCTCCGTTCGTCGCCTAATCGATGAAACGAACGAACGCGAAGACGAAGCAGTCCTCGCCGTTGTAGGTGAAGCGCATCTCGTGGAGGCCCTCGCCGCTCATATAGAAGAGCTTCGAGATGGTCTCGTGCCCGTTCTGCGGAGTGGGGTTGTAGAACGGGGTGCTGTCGGAGGGGACAACCAGGCTGTCGGGACCCGCAGCAAGGGCATTGGCGAGCAGGTTGTGGGCCTGCACCTTGGCGGCGGAGATCGACGTGGCGCCGAACGGCTTGTTCTCGAGCGAACCGACGACGTCGCCGGGGGTCACGGTGCCCATGCAGTCGGTCCAGAGGCCGGTGAACGCCTTGCTGAGCTCGGCGCCCGGCGGGTAGGACGCCGCCTGGCTGTTGTCCTGGCTGAGGGGCTTGCTGGACGGGAAGATTCTCGCGACTTCGATCTTGTACTCGGACATTTCGAGCTCCTTTGTCTGTCATGGTGAGAATGGAGGCGGGTCGACACTGCGGGCGCAACGAAAGCCCAGCTTGAACGAGTTGGCGTCAAACGTGTACGTGAGGTTGTTGGCGAGAGTTCGGCAGGGAAAGTCCACCCACGAGTTTCCCTTCATGACGAAGGCGCGGTCGGCCGGGTAGACACTCTCGGTCATCTCGAGGACGTTGTTGCAAACGTGGAGGAGACCGTTTCGGCAGCCCGCCGGATCGGGGAGCTGCACCCGCACCGATCTGGCCTTGTAGAGAGCGAAGAGCACTGCCGGGTTGCTGGATCGATCCCGCCGAAGGTCGTCCGGGTCCGGCTCGGTTCCCACGCCTTCGGGCGCATCCTCGAATCGGTCGCCCCAGGTATAGAGGCGGCCGTCGGGGGCGCGGGCCGCGGCCTCCCACTCGAACGAGGTCGGGAGCCGCTTGCCGCGCCACCGCGCGTACGCCTCGGCATCGTCGAAGGTGATGCCGACGACGGGGCGGTCTTCGAGCTCCGGCTGGTAGCCGGGCAGGGTCCAGTAGCCCGGCGGCGCGTGGCCGGTCGCGGTCACGAAGTCCTTGTACTCGGCGTTGGAGACCTCGGCGCGGTCGATGAGGAACTCGGGCAGCCGGACGGTGTGCTCGTTGATGAGCGGGTTGTCGTCCGTCCCGTGGCCGACAAGGTGCTCGCCGGCGTCGATACGGATCATGCCGTCCCGCGCCACCTCTGACGAGACGAGCGTCGCGTGCTTGACCCGAGGTTCGACGTCGCCTCCGCTCTCATTGTCGGCGGCGTTGCGGCGTTGGGTGCGGTCCACGCGGAGGACCGTTCGGCCCGCGTGACCCCGATCCAGAAGCGGCATCGTGGCCTCGGCAAACCTCCGATCCTCGGCAACGACCGTGACACGGTAGTGGCCCGGGACGAGCTTGAGCGAGGAGGGAGTCCCGCCGGCGCGCGTGGCCACCGCCGGAAACTCCATGAGTCCGACGTCGAACTGCTGGTAATACACCGTGCAGCCCGGCACCTCCGACTCCACCGTCAGCCAGGCGCGAGACTCGTTCCAGGTGTATCGAAGCGCCCAGGCCAGCACGCCGACGAGCACCAGCGCGGCGGCGGCGGTGGAGATCGCCGCGGGGAAGCGGTGCGTGACGGCCCACCGTCGCAGACGGCGTCCGGTCCCCGGCGGGCGGGCGAGGATGGGCCTGCCCTCGCGCCAGCAGCGCAGGTCCGCGCCCAGGTGGGCCGCGGTCTGGTAGCGCCTGGCGGGGTCCTTCTCGAGGGCCTTGCGACAGATGGTCTCGAGGTCCAGGGGGATGCTCCGGTCGATCGTGCGGAGGCGGGCCGGTTCGGCGGTGGTGACGGCCTCGAGGACCTTGGAGACGGTGCCGCCGTCGAAGGGGAGGCGGAGAGAGAGCATCTCGTAAAGGACGACGCCGAGGGAGAAGATGTCGCTGCGCTGATCGACGCGGACGCCGGCGATGGAGGCCTGCTCGGGGCTCATGTAGTGGCAGCTGCCCCAGGCGCCGGAGAACTGGGTCCGGGCCTCCTCGGTGAGGTGCTTGGCGATGCCGAAGTCGGTGAGGCGCGGGCCGCGCTCCCTGTCGATGAGGATGTTGGAGGGCTTGACGTCGCGGTGGATGATGCCGGCTTTGTGAGACGTGTCGAGCGCCTCGGCGATGACCGAGACGACCTCGGCGCAGCGCCGGAACCAGTCCCGGTGCTGCGTGGTCGAGGATGGATCCGCCTGTCGGCGCTGCCGCTCCTGCTCGATGACGGCCGCGAGGGTGGGCCCGTCCACGTACTCGCTGGCGAGGTAATGCCGGGCGCCGTCGAAGCCGAACTTGTAGACCGGGACGATGGCGGGATGGCGAAGGGCCGCGGCGCTGCGGGCCTCTTCGCGGAACCGCGCCAAGGCCGTCTCGGAGCCGACGAGATGGCCGGCGATGACCTTGAGAGCGACCTTGCGCCCGAGGATCGTGTCCTCGGCCAGGTAGACGACGCCCATGCCGCCCTCGCCGATCGGGGCGATGATGCGGAACTCGTCGATCTTCTCGGGATGGACGAGTGTGGTCGGGGGCGCGGCCGGGAGCGGGGTCGAGGCGAACAGCTCAGTGGACCGGGCATGGTGCTGCAGCAGGGCCTCGATACGGGCCCGCGCCGCATCGTCGGGGCAGGACCGGCGCAGGAAGGCTTCCCGTTCGGCAGGCGGAAGGTTGGCCGCGCCCAGAAAAACCTCTTTTTCATTCCATTGCTCGGCCATGGACACCCCGTGGGGACGCTCGTCTCTCTGAACAGCCGCGAAGCGTCGCCGTCTTTGCGCCTTACCCAGGGGACGGCGCAACCGACGTTGCCGGCGCGGCAGATCCGCCGGAGAGCCGCTCGCCCAGCCAGGCCTTGGCGTAGTCCCAGTGGCGGCGGGCCACGGCGAACGTGCATCCCATGAGCTCGGCGGCTTCCTCCAGGGTGCGCCCACAGAGGAAGCGGAGCATGACGACCTGAGCCGCCTCGGGGTCGATGTCGTGGAGCGCGTCCAGCGCGGCGTGGAGGTCGGCGGCGGCGAAGGTCTGCGATCGGCCGTCGGCGGCGATCTCAACCAGGGGCGCGCGCTGATGGCCCCCGCCACGCTTCGCGGCCCCCTGCGCCCGGGCGTGCTCGACCACAACGTCGTGCATGGCGCGGCTGAGGATGAAAAAGAAGTGCCGGCGGTTCTCGGCGTCGAGGCGCTGGGCGCCGAGAAGCCGCTCGCAGGCGGCATTGACGAGGGCGGTCGCCCCAAGGGTGGCCCCCGAAGGGCCTTCGCCAAGATGGCCCTTGGCCACGCGGTGAAGCTCGGCGTAGGTGTACCGGAAGACCCTGTCGAGGGCCGCAGGATCGCCGTTTCGGGCCATCGACAGCAGTGAAGTGATCGACTCTCCGGCGGCGGGCCGCTCTGGACCGGACATGTGCACAGCCTATCCGAATCGGGCAGGAAACAAACCCTGAAAACAGCGAGGAGGAGTGCCCATCGCTCCTGGCGTCGGGATTCAAGGTCGGGAAGGGCCGTCACGGGGCGCCGGGCCACCGCCGGCCCGCAGCCTACGGCTCGTACGCGGGGCGCGGGCCCCCCATCCGTGCCCTTGACAACGGCCCGAGCCTCCGAGACGATGGTTGGGGCGGCTGATCCGTCGCCCAACTCCCGTCGGCTCCCCGCCCGGGGCCGCGTTGCGGGAGCAAAGGAGGGCCCGACCCTTCCGGATCGGCGGTCTGGTGTTCGATCCATTCGGCTGGAGCGTGCCGCGGGCGGGCTGTACGTCCCGGCGCATCGAATGGAGCTCACCGTGACCACTCAGCGTGATTTCAAGTATCGGGTTCGCGAGCGCATGGCCAAGACCGGCGAGCGGTACGCCGCGGCCAGGGCCCAGATCCTGCATCCCGCCCCATTCTCCGTCGCCGCCACCAACACACCCCCCGCCCCAGCCCCGGCGATCAAGGGGCTCCTCGCGGGCTACACCACATTCGGCGGCATCAACGGCGACACCGGGGCGGTGTGCAACGCCCTCCGTCAGGCGGGGATCCGCTCAACGCACGATGGCAAGCCGCTCAGCGAGGCGCTCATCAACGGCCTGTGCGGCGGCGTCGGCTTCCTGTACGCGGTCTTCGAGTACGGCGGCATGCCCCCCATGCTTTCCGTCATGATGCGCCACGACACGATGTCCGACAGCTTCATCCAGGGCGGCCTGAAGCGCCTGGGCGTCGAGATGTCAGTCAGCGGAACATCGAGCCCCAGCGCGGCGCGGAAGGCCCTCGACGCGGCGCTCGCCGCCGGCAAGCCGGCCCTGTGCGTGACCGATCTGGCGGGCGCGGCCTACTGCGGCATGCCCGCGATGATGTCGGGGATGGCCCCGACCGTTGTCTCGGTCGCGGGGCACGACGGCGACGATGTGCTGCTCGACGACCGCGCCCCCGAGCCGCGCCGCGTGTCGATGGCGCAGTTCGCCAGGCAGCGGGCGTCCTACAAGAAGGGCAAGCACCGGCTCATCACCATCGACGGACCGAAGAAGGGCTACGACCTGGGAAACGCCGTGCGCGAGGCGATCCGGGCCACGGCCCGGCGATACTTTGAATCGCCGTACAAGGGCTTCGCCAGCAACTTCGGCTTCGCCGGGATGGGAAAGTGGCGCAAGCTCCTGACCGATGCCAAGGACAAGAAGGCCTGGCCCGCCCTCTTCACGCAGGGCGCCGCGGCCTACCTCGGCCTGCGCCGCGTCTACGACGGCATCGAGCACGAATACACCGCACCCGCGGGCGGCCGGGCCCTCTACGCCGACTTCCTGACCGAGGCCGCGGCGATCACGAAACAGAGCGGCCTGCTCAACGCGGCGGAGTCATACCGGCGCGCGGGCGAGCAGTGGCGGGCGATCTCGCAGCTTGTCGCGTCGTGCGGCGACAAAGAGGTCGAGCGCGGCTGCGCCCTCTCCGACCGTCGGTCGGAGCTCCTGGATTCGGTGGACGGCGCTGTCAGCAAGCAGCTCGAAGAGGCCTGGCAGGAGCGGATGGCGGTGGCGAAGTCATGCACGCTGAGTCGTGAGGCCGCCGCCGCCCTCTACGGCCAGATCGCGGGCATGCTCGGGAATGTCATGCAGATGGAGCGGACCGCAGTGGCGGAACTGGAACGAGCAAGCGCGTAGCCGGCATGTGTTCCCCGGCGATGCCGTTGTCGTGCGAGGCACGAACCTCACGCGCCGCCCACGGGCGCTCCCTGCTCCGCGCCGACCGGTCCGCTCAGAACGAGGCAGCCGCTCTCGGGGGAGTACTCGAAGAGCTCGGCGTGCCGGCCCCAGCCGATGAGCGTCCGCCAGAGATCGTCAACGTCCTGCGTCGGCAGCTGCATCGCGAGCTCCTCCTGCACGATCTCCTCGTGCAGCGTCCGGTCGGGCGCCTCCGACAGGATGCGGATCACGAAGCGGAACGTCTCCAGCTCCAGGAGCCGCTCGCGCAGCAGCCGCTTGCGCCCGGTGGCGTCCAGGTCCAGCATCTTCGAGCCCAGGTCGGTAAGGACGACCAGGTTGCGCGGCGTCTGCAGCAGGTCGAGCATCTCCGCGGCCTTGACGACCGCCAGCGTATGCCCGAAGTCGTACTCCGTGATGCGATCGATCGCGAACACGTCCATCTGCCCCTTGTTGGCCCGCAGGATCCCCAGCAGGCCGAGGATCTCGCCGACGGTGACCCGCGGCAGGGGCTCGAGCACCGGCGGCCCGCCGGGGACAATGCGGGCCTCCTCCGGCAGTTGGTCGGAGACGATCAGCTCGTGCAGACGCCCCACCATCCTCAGGAACTCGGGGGACTGGTAGTCGCGGGGATGCGTGAGGGTGTTGCGGACGACCTCGCGCACCCGCCCGGGGCGCGACGTCATGATGACGATGCGGTCGGCCAGGAACACCGCTTCCTCGATGATGTGCGTGATCATGAGGATGCTCCGGAGCGTCGGGGGCAGCTGGGCGCCGCCGGGGCCGGCGCCGGTCCACAGGCGGTAGACCTCGCTCCTGAGGCTCTCGGCGGTAAGGACGTCCAGCGCGCTGAACGGCTCGTCCATGCACAGGATCTCCGGGCCCCGCGCCAGCGCCCGCGCGATCCCCACCCGCTGCTTCATCCCGCCGGAGAGCTCCTTGGGGTAGGCGCCCTCGAACCCGCGGAGACCGACCAGCTCGATGCACGATCCGACGCGTGCCTCGCCATCAGGCCCGGAAAGATCCAGCCCGTTGAGCGCCAGCGCCACGTTCTGGCGCACCGTCAGCCAGGGGTAGAGCGCAAAGCTCTGGAACACCAGCGACACGCCCGGGTGCACGCCGACCAGCGCCCGGCCGTGCGCCAGCACCTGTCCAGAGGTGGGCCTGAGCAGCCCCACCAGCGCCCGCAGGAGCGTGCTCTTGCCGCACCCGCTGGGGCCGAGGATGGCCACCACCTCGCCGCTGCTGACCGTCAGCGAGACGCCATCCAGCACGAGCCCGCTCGGTCCGGCCTTGAATGAGACGGAGACATCGCGGGCCTCGCAGATCGGTGTGGTGTTGTCGCTGTCGGCCGCCATCGGTCTCCGATCGGCACGGGGTCGGGAAAGGTCGGGAGGGGTCGGGAGCGGTCGGAAAGACGCAACCCGTGGGGCTCGCGGGCCCCCTACCCGGTCGCGACCCGGGTGTCGCCTCGGGCGAGCGGGATCGGGGTTCTCAGTTCCCGCAGGGCGCCACGTTTCGCCAGTTGCCGACGATGTCGGCGACCGTCTGGCTGCCGGTCGTCCCATAGCTCAGCGTGAGCTGCCGGTCCGCGATCTCGCCGCAGGCCGTGTCTTTCTCCACGTGCTCCCAGTCGCCCAGGGTGTACTTGTAGGCGATCTGGGTCGACTCCTTGCCGGTGAACGCGATCGTCCAGTGGGTCGCGTCGCTCCGGGTGAGGACGACCCCGCCCGGATCCCATTGCGGGTAACCGCCGTCGAGCCGGTCGAGGAAGCCCGCGATGTTGACGTCCCGGCCGGTCCCGTCCGTCGTGGCCGGGACCGTCACGTTGAAGACGAGCGTCACGGTCCGGAGCTCGGCGGTCGCGGCGACGGACCCGGAGTTCCCCGACCGGTTGAACGAGGTGTCGACCGACCGGACGACGTACCAGTAGGTCGCGCCCTCCTCGACGTTCGTGTCGGTAAAGGACGGCGCGATGGCGCTCACCTGGACC
>JBGPJM010000203.1:0-8960 GCA_041485385.1 Phycisphaerae bacterium
ATCAGGCACGTGCCCCCGTTCATGGTGATGGCCAGGGGCTGGGCGCCCCCCATGCCGCCGCAGCCGGCGGTGACGCACAGGCGCCCGGCGAGCGTGCCGCCGCCCCCCCCAAAGTGCTGGCGGGCGCATTCGGCGAAGGTCTCGTAGGTGCCCTGCAAGATGCCCTGCGTGCCGATGTAGATCCAGGATCCGGCGGTCATCTGGCCGTACATGATCAGGCCCTTGCGGGCGAGCTGATCAAAGTGCTCCTGGGTAGCCCAATGGGGGACGAGGTTGGAGTTGGCGATAAGGACGCGCGGCGCGTCTTCGTGAGTCTGGACGATACCGACGGGCTTGCCGGATTGGACCAGCAGCGTCTCGTCGGGCTTGAGGCGCCGGAGGGAGTCGATAATGGCGTCGTAGGCCTCCCATGAGCGGGCCGCCTGGCCGCGCCCGCCGTACACAACCAGGGCCTCCGGTCTCTCCGCGACGTCAGGGTCGAGGTTATTCATGAGCATCCGCATGGCCGCCTCGGCCTGCCAGGTGGAACAGACGCGCTCGTTGCCTCGCGGGGCGCGAACCACGCGGGCACCGGGCATGGCGCCGCTGGATCGTGCACTGGATCGACGCCGGTCGGAGCGGACAGGTCTCGTGGCGGTCGACATGGCGCGTCTCTCTTTGAGGTGTGGCGCGGACGTGCACGTGGAGAGCCCTTCTTCGCGCACACGCCCCGTCATTACCGTACACCCGCTGTCGCGGCAACACAAGCGAAAAACTCCGTCTGCCGTCGCCCCGGAGCGGAGCGCGGGAGAGTACCTGATTCGCTGGTTTCCTCCGGTCCACCTGCGTTTTTTCTTCATGAGCGCAGCGATGTTGCGAATCCTGTAATCGTGCTCGGCAAACGCAAAGCGAACGTCGGCATGGCGATACGCGGTGCGATGCGCGCAGCGCGCACTCAAATCGAGAACTTGTCAGTACGGATGAGTTCGGCGATGGCGTTGATGTCCGGGCTCGGCGGTCGATCGTGCGTGAGCGGCGGCACGACGTGGCGGATTGTGGCCAGCGCAAGTTCGATCGGTTCGCTCGAACCGAGCGGGCGATGGTAACCGATCGCTTCTCCGGCGCAGAGCAACTCGATCGCGACGACGCTCGTCGCCAGGTCCAGGGCCCGCCTTGCTTTGGCGGCGGCCCGCGGACCGAACGAGTTGTAGTCCTCCATGCCCGCGCTGGTGGAGAGGTTGGCGACGCTGGCCGGGTTTGCCAGGCCGATGATCTCGTTGCAGCACGCGGCGGCAGTGTACTGGGCAATCATCAGGCCCGAGTGCAGGCCGGGCCTGGGGGAGAGGAACGGGGGAAGACCGGTATCCGGATCAAAGCCCGAGAGCATGTGGTAGACGCGACGTTCGGCGATTCCCGCGATGTGGGAAAGTGAGATCGCCAGCAAGTCCAGGGGGATCGCGATCGGCATGCCATGGAAGTTGCCCGCCGAGACGATGACCGGGGCGATGTCGGAAGTGGGGGGGCCCCCCCCGGCGAAGATGAGCGGATTGTCGGTCACCGCGCCGAGCTCGTCGGCCAGGCGTTGCTTGAAGAACTCTGCGGCGTCGATGGCCGCACCGAGGACGGGCGAGGCGCAGCGGAGGGAATAGGGATCCTGCACGCGCGGGTCATTGAGACGGTGGGACGGGAGAATCTGGCTGCCGGCGAGGAGATCGCGGAGACGTGCGGCGACGCGGCGCGGGCCGGGCTGGTTGCGGGCCTGGTAGACGCGGTCGTCGAGGAACATGTCGGTGGCCCGGCAGGCGTCGATCGACATGGCGGCGGCGATGACGGCGGCATCGGCGAGGCGGTCGAAGTCACGGGCCAGCAGGGCGCCCTGGCCGGCCATGAGGTGGGTGCCGTTGATGAGCGCCAGGCCCTCCTTGGCTTCGAGCGCCAGGGGTGCGATGCCCGCATGCGACAGGGCGGCGCCGCCGGGCACTGCCTTGCCGTTGACGACCGCGTGCCCCTCGCCGATGAGGACGAGCGCAAGATGGGCCAGCGGGGCGAGATCGCCAGAGGCGCCAACGGACCCGGTTTCGGGGACCATCGGCGTGATGCCGGCATTGAGAAGGGCGATGATGGTCTCGGCGACCGCGGGTCGAACGCCGGAGAGGGCGCGGGCGAGAGAGGCCGCGAGGATGAGCATCATCGCGCGCACGACGTCATCGGGGAGCGGCGGGCCGACGCCCGCGGCATGGGAACGGACGAGGTTGCGCTGGAGGTCGCGGAGGTCCGCCTCCGAGATGCGTTGCCGCGAAAACGAGCCGAAGCCGGTATTGATGCCGTAGTGCGGCTCGCCGTCGCGGGCGAGCGATTCCAAGGCGCCGCGGCAAGAGGACATGCGCTCGGCGGCGCCAGGATCGAGCAAGACGCGCCGGTGGGTGCGGGCGACCGATTCGACGTCGGCGAACGTCAGAGGCCGGCCGGTCAGCGGCAGCGGCGAATCGGCCGAAGGGGAGGCAGGGGGGACGGGGGGGGCGGGCATGGCGGAAGTGTCCCGTCCCGGGCGTGCACGGGCAACCCGCAGCAGTCGAGTAGCGTAGAAGATGTGCCCACGTAGCGGGGGGAGTGGGGGGGGGTCGTGGTATGGTGTCAGGGTGCCGATCGCCCGGTGCGGGCGCTTTCACGGCCGAATCGAACGGACCGGAGGTGGACCGCCACATGCGATTGCTCACCGCGTTGTTGCTCGGATTCCTCGCGATCGGCGCGCCGGGGTGCTCATTCCACTCCAACGCGTGGCCGGGAAGGGGGCACAACCTCACTGGTGTATGGACCGGCGATGCGCCGGGGATTCCGTCGTCGGCGTGGCCGGCGCGGGCCACCGATCAGCTCCAGGAGTTGATCTCGCTGACGCCCGAGGTGCTGACCATGCGGGTGCCGCAGAGCCGCGTGGAGGACGGTCGGGTTGTGCAGGAAAACGTGACAACGCCGGTGATGCGGGTGGTGCACGCGGGGGTGTATGGCCGGGGAATCGTCCGTGAGTTCGCGCCGTCGCTGGCGGGAACAGCCGTTGACGAGAACGACCCGGTCGGTCGGATGTACTCGGGCCTGCAGTTCGTTTCGTACAGGCCCGATCCGGGGCCGCCGAGCGACTTTGACCTCGAGAGCGACCAGGCGCAGAGATGGCATCGGAGGTTGATCTACCGGCGACTGGGCTTTCGGCCCGGGAGCAGCGACACCTGGGTTCTGGCCACGCACGGGACCCTCATGCGCATCATGGAGCCCGCGGGGCCTCTCCGGCGTGGGCTTGTGGTGCACCTGAGCAGCCTAGGCGGGCTTGCTTATGAGCAGGCGGTCATCAACCGGCTGCTGGCACGCGGCTGGGCGGTGCTGCGGGTGAACGCCTCGACGGCGAGGCGCGACGAGGAACCGTTCGAGATCGACCCCGACTCAGACATGGCTGACTCGGGAGCGGCCCTGGCGCGAACCGTAGACAACCGGATCGCTGAGATCGCCTACGCCGTCGAGGCGACCCTCGCGTACCTCGACGAGACACGGCCGCAGGGAGCACGTCAGCCCGTCGTGGTGATGGGGTACAGCGCCGGCGCCTTGGCCGCCCCGGCGGTGGCGGCGCTGATCAAGGACCGCGTGGAGGCGGTCGTGTTGACCGGCGGTGGGGCGAACGTGCTTGACATATCCCAGCGGAGCACGCTGACCAACGGCGGCATCGTGCTGGATTGGCCGCGTGGAACGAGGCCGACCGACCAAGCCAGGCAGCGGCTGTACGACTCGTACCTGTCCCGCGTTGCGCTGGACCCCTATAAGACGGCCCCCCTTCTGAACGACGTGCCGGTGCTGATGCTGCATGCGATGCTGGACAACATCGTGCCCGCCTCGGCGGGCGAACTCCTGTACGAGCGTCTGGGCCGGCCGGAGCGGGTGAGCTTCACCCTGGGTCACCGCGGCCTGTTCTGGCGACTGCCTGCGGAAGCCGCGTGGGTGGCCGAGTGGGTGGATCGCACGGTTCCGGTGAAACGGGCGGGGTCGATCCCGGCGGAAGCCCCCCACCATGACGTCCCATAATACATGTTATGTAAAATTGAATGTCTGGGGATGACTTTGGTCGCGCCAAGGGACTGATCTGAGCGTCCACGGCGTCTCGTATCAACGGGGTCCCGCCTCCAGATACGCTGTCAGTCAAAGGGACGTCGACGATGAGCCACACACGAATGCTGGTCGCGGTCATCCTGCTCGCCGTTTTGGGCACGATCCGGCCCGTCCAGGCTCAGCACTCGTCCATGTCGACGTCGATCTTCAACGACGAGACGACCTTTGCGCCGGCGCTCTCCCACGCCGACCTGGACGTCTTCACCCGCGTGCTCTCCATGAAGCCCGAGGAGCAGCGGGCGATGGAGGACCTCTACGGGGCGTACTGCAACACGTTGAAGGCCGAGGGCGGCGAGGTCCGCAAGTACGTTTCCGACATCATGGAAGAATCGGAGCTGATGGAAGACATCCGACTGCTCGCACCGGCGCAGAAACGGCTCGGGGAATGGGAGAAACGGTCGGAGCAGCTCAAGAAGTCCTTCATCGAGGACCTCAAGGCGCTGCTCACCAGGGAACAGGAGGGGCGCTGGCCGATCGTGGAGCGTGAACTCCGCCGGATGAAGTGGATAAACAGTGGACGACTGGCCGGGGAGGATGTCGACCTCATCCACCTTGTCGCCGAGATGCCCGCCGACGCCAAGACCTCTCCGGCCCTGGGCGATCTCCTGGACCGCTACAGCCAGGACCTTGACAGGGCCCTCCTGGCCCGGGCCGACGTCATCGACAAGAACTCGGAGAAGTTCGGCGACTTGCTCACCTCCGACCCGCAGGCCGCGAGGAGTATGTACGAGTCGGCGATCAAGGTCCGGCGGGCCCTGTGCGACGTGAATCTGCGCTACGCCCGCCTTATCGGCGCCGAACTCCCCTCTGACCTCGGCCAGAAGCTCGATATGGACGTCTTCAAGATCAGCTTCCCGATGCTGAGCAAGCCGTCGCGCGGCGAGCGGTACATCAAGGGCGCGAAGGACCTCAAGTCGCTGACGGCCGAGCAGGAAGAGCTTGTGAAGGGCATCGTCGACGCCTACGAGAACGACCGGCTCGCGATGTTGCACCGGACCGCGGAGACGATCCGGGAGCAGCAGTTCACGCAGCTGCCGGTCCGGTTGGACAAGGCGCTGGGCGTGTTGCCACCAGACGCCGACGATGGCTTCCGCGCCTACGGCCTATCCGCCGATCATCCGCTTGCGAGGCTTCGCAGAGAGCGGTTCGAGTTGGACAAGGCCGCTAGGAATAAGCTCGACGCGATCCTCACTCCGGAGCAGCGGGCGTCCCTTCCCGATCGCGCGGCCGACGCGGTGACGTTCATCGACTACACACCGTGGGGGCTGTGATCACCGGTCGCCGGGGGCGCGATAGACCGACAGCTTGCGGATCTGCGGCTTCCCGACCGACTCCAGGACGAGGAGCCGCACCTGCGTGACCCCGACCGGAAGGAATCGGTCGATCCTCTTGTGGCCGACGGCGGTGCCGGCCGCGAGCCGCTTCCATTGGCCGGCCACCATTCCTTCGATCACGTATGTTCGTACCCGCTCGCCCTGGGAGATGTCCTCCATCGTGACGACGCGGTCGATGATCGCCGGAGTGCTGAGGGTCACGACGAGTTCGTTGCCGGCCCCGCTCGTGTCCGCCACGGCGACGCCGTAGCGGCGCTTGATCGCCGCGCCGAACTCGGCGGATCGCTCGGCGTCGGGCGCGGGGATCCGCCCCGAGGTGTCCGGCGTGTTGTTCAGCAGCAGCACCGCGCCGTGCCCGACGGACTGCTCGTACATGTCCATCAGCTTCTCGACGGTCTTCAGCGTCCCCTGGTTGCCGGTCTTCCAGAACCAGGTGGAGCGGATGCGCGCATCACATTCGTTGGGTAGCCAGCGATCACCCGCTGAGTTGCCGTCCTCTGACGTGTAGTCCCCCCACTTCTTCTTGCCGGCCTTCACCGCGTTCCAGGCCGGGTAGGGCGCGATGCCGTCCTCGTTCCCGACCCACCGGATACTCGCTTGCGGGCCCTGGAACACAACCGCGTGCGGCGCGTGTTCCTTCAGGATGTCCCCCACGTCGAATACCAGGCTCCCGTCGAACCACACCTCGACCATCTCCCCATAGCGTGACAGCACCTCGGTGAGCTGTGTGCGGAAGAGCTTCTCGTAGTCGGCCTGCTTCGCGGCGTCGCCGGCCTGCCCGCCGACGCCAACGCCGTGCTTGCGGTCCTGCGGCGAGAGGTACACGCCCAGTTTCAGGCCTCGGGCATTGCACGACTTGGAGAGATCCGCCAGGACATCCCCCATCCCGCCCCGCCACGGAGTGTTCTTCACGGAGAAATCCGTCGTGTCGGTCTGCCACCAGCAGAACCCGCCCTCGTGCTTGGCGACGAAGACGATGTACCTGGCGCCCATCGATTCCGCCACGGCGACCCATTGGTCGGTGTCGAGCTTGTCGGGGTTGATCGTCTCCAGCGGCGTCGAGAGGTTGTCGGACTCCGAGTCCTGCCACGTCTGCGGGGCGATGTGGATGAACATCCCGATCTCGAGGTCGTGCCACGCGGCCTGCTCTGGCGTAGGCCGGGCAAGAGGGACGGCGTCGGGCTGGGCCAGGAGAGGCGTGCCGAGAGCGAGCGCAAGGGCAGCCGCAAGCGAGTGTCTCATGGGCGGAGTGTACAACCCGGCGCGCTTGCGAACTCGAGCGGGATCCCGTAGATTCTCGGCATGGCGCGACGCTGGGTTCACACGGACATTCTGGGAAAATGGGCCTGGGGGTGCTGATGATCGGCGCCTCCACGGTGCTCTGGTTCAGGGCAATCATCTGGCCCTGGGGATGGGTGGTGGGTGTCGGCAGCATGCTCTGGGGATTGCTCTCGATCGGGGACAAGAGGAGCGAATGGGAGTGAGCGGCGCGGTCCGCCCGTGTGCAATTCTCAGCCCTCCAGCGCCGCCGCACACTTCGCGGCAACCTGTGCGGTCGGCACCACCTCCCCCTTCCCCGCATCGCGCCGCAGCTTGAACTCCACCCCACCCTCCGCCAGCGCCTTCTCCCCGATCGTCAGCCTGATCGGGATCCCGATCAGGTCCGCATCCTTGAACTTCACACCCGGTCGCTCGTCCCGATCGTCGATCAGCACGTCCAGACCCGCGGCACTCAGCTCCGCGCCCAGGCGCTGAGCGCACGCCTGCTGGTCCGCCGCCTCCGGCCTCATCAGCGTGATCAGCACGTTGTACGGCGCGATCGCGTGTGGCCAGATGATGCCGTTCTCGTCGTGGCTCATCTCCACGCACGCGGCCATCGTCCGGCTCACCCCGATCCCGTAGCACCCCATGATCACCGAGCGCCGCTCCTGCTTCTCGTCGAGGATGGTGAACCCCATCGCGTCGGAGTACTTCGACCCGAGCTTGAAGATGTGCCCGACCTCGATCCCGCGCCCGGTCACCAGCTTCGCTCCCGGCGCCCGCGGCGAGGGGTCGCCCTCCACGGCGTTCCGGATGTTCGCGAGTTTTACATAACGCGAGACGCCGCGGATCTCCCCCAGCTCCCGCGCCCAGTTGAAGTGCTTCACGTGGTAGTCGGCCTTGTCCGCGCCGGTCGCCCAGAACCCCCCCTGCGCGGCGTCGAAGTCCACCAGCAGCAGCGTGCCCTTCACCTGCCCGACCATCTTCGGGCTGACGTACCCGATCACGAACCCTGCGGCCCGCGCCGCCTTCTCATCGGCGAGCGCCACCGTGCACCCGCTCGCCGTCTTCACCTTCCCCTCGTTCACGTCGTGGTTGCCGCGCACCGTGACCAGCACCCACTTCAGCCCGTGCCCCTCCTTGTCCTCCAGCACCTGGAAGACCAGTGTCTTGAGCATGCGGTCGGGCTTGACCTTCATGAACTTGCCGACCTCATCAATCCCCGGGAGGTTGGGCGTGTGCACCTCGGTCAGCTCGCCGGTGGGGGCTGCGTCCAGCGTCCCCTCGCGCGGCCCGATCTCGCACTTCTCGACGTTGGCCGCGTAGCCGCTGACCGGGCACCTGAGGATCGTGTCCTCGCCGCTGGCGCAGTTGACCATGAACTCGTGGGAGGCGCTGCCGCCGATGGGGCCCGATTCGGCCTCGACGATGGTGTAGTCCAGCCCGCAGCGCGTGAAGATGTTGCTGTAGGCGCGGTACATCGCGTCGTACGCCTCGCTGAGCCCGCCGGGGCCCTCCACATTGATGTGGAACGAGTACGCGTCCTTCATGATGAACTCGCGGCAGCGCAGCAGCCCGGCCCGCGGCCTGGCCTCGTCGCGGAACTTGGTCTGGATCTGGTACAGGTTCAGCGGCAGTTGCTTGTAGCTGTTCACCGAGCCCTTCACCATCTCGGTGATCGTCTCCTCGTGCGTCGGGCCCAGAGCCGCGACGTTCCCCTTGCGGTCCGTCAGCTTGAACAGCAGGTCGCCGTACGCCACGTCGCGCTTGGTCTGCGCATAGAGCTCGATCGGCACGATCACCGGCATGAACAGCTCGCGGGCGCCCGCGCCGTCCATCTCCTCGCGCACGATCTGGCTGATCTTCTGCAGCGTCCGCCACGCCAGGGGCAGGTAGTCGTACACGCCCGCGGCGACCTTGCGGATGAAGCCGGCGCGACTCAGCAGGACATGGCTGGGCGTCTCGGCGTCCGCCGGCGCCTCGCGCGCCGTGGGGATCAGCGTGTGCCGCCACGTGTGCACAGCGCCGCGCGTAGACGAACCGGGTTTCATCGGCTGGGTCATAGGCGGGGATAGTAGGGGCAGGCCGCATGTCGCGCCACAGTCGCGACACGCCGATCGACGCCACGCCGGGCCTTGTTCCGGCGGTAGCCACCGCTTTCCTGTCAGGGAGCTCCGGCACGCAGCGGCATCGGGTTATCGCCAGGCACGGCGAGACTCGGATACGCACGGACCGCGA
>JBGPJM010000204.1:0-8932 GCA_041485385.1 Phycisphaerae bacterium
GGAACATCGTGGTTAGTCCACCGAACGTCGCTGAAAACGCGCCGTTTTGGGGTGTTATTTCCCCGTTTGGGCGCGCAGGATGGACATTCCCCTGTTCTAGGGGAGTAAACGCACACCCGGAATGCGTGGCCGCTTCCAGGCGACTTCCGCGCTTGAGAAGGAGTGGAGGCCGGCCGGCGGGGTGCGGTTGGGAACGAGGTGCGACATGAGCAGACGCGTGTGTACAAGGGTCTTGATGGTCGTCGGAGCGATCGCGCTGGTCCCCGGCGCGGCCAGTGCGCAGGACTCCCGCCCGCCGTCAAAGACGGTTCCGGTGCAGGAAAACCAGGTAAACGAGACCCCGTTCAGCTCGCTGGCGGAGGCACGGGCGTACCTCGGGCTGCCGGCTGAGCCCGAGCCGATGCCCCGCGGCGGCGGCGACGGCACCGACGGCTGCAACCCCGGCACGTCGATCTCCGGCACAAACGGCACATCGCCGGCGAGCAACGTCGGGGCGACCAACACCGCCGCGGACGTCCTGGCCGGCGCCTGCGGCGGCTCAGGGAGCTCCCCAGATGTGTGGTTTACGTATTCAGCGATCGATTGCGGCGTCATCACGTTCAGCTTCTGCCCCGCCCAGGGCGGGGGCGCGAGCTACGACAGCGTGCTGGAGGCGTACTCGGATTGCCCGAGCGCCGGCGGCCTGCGCCTGGCGTGCAACGACGACTTCTGCGCGCTGCATTCGTCGATCACGTTCCCGATCGCCCCCGCCACCACGTACAAAATTCGCGTTTCGGGATTCGCCGGCGCCACGGGCTCGGGCACGCTGGGCTGGGGGGTGCTCGCCTCGGCGGCGCTGAGCGGAACGGACGACTGCGCTTCGGGGACGTTCATCTCGGGCCCGGGGACGGCCTTCACCGGCAACATCTTCGCGAGCAACACCCCCGGCGATCTGCCGGCGGGGGCGTGCTTCCCGGCGAGCGTGGACCGATGGTTCTCGTACACCCCGCCGGCCAACGGGACGGTGGTCTTCAAGTTCTGCCCGGCGGGGGGGTGCGCCAGCTACGACTCGGTGCTGGCGGCGTACGCGGGGTGCGGGGGCGCGCAGATCGCGTGCAACGACGATTTCTGCGGGCTGCACTCGCAGATCAGCTTCGCCGTCTTCAGCGGCATCAACTACAGGATCCGCGTTGCGGGCTTCAGCTCGAACACGGGCACGGGCGTGCTGTCCTGGAACCTGCCGGTCTCGTGTATTACGTGCCCGGCGGGCGGGGTCGCTGAGAACGAGGGCAACTGCGGGCTGCCGGCCGACAGCGTGAACGGCGGGTGCAACTCCACGCCGGATGTGTACTCGCCGATTGCGATCGGCCAGACGGTGTGCGGGACGGCGGCGTTCGACGGCACGACGCGGGATACAGACTGGTGGGGGATCACGCTGACCTCACCGACGGAGCTGACATGGACGGTCTCGGCGGACTTCCCGGTGGTGATCGGCATGCTGGGCTCGCCGTGCCCGCAGTTCAGTTTCATCACCGGGTCGCTGGGCCAGGCGGCGGCGTGCACGCCGGTGTCGTCGGTGGTGTGTCTGCAGCCCGGGACGTACTCGATGTTCGTGGCGCCGCAGTTCACGACGCCGATCGGCTGCGGCAGCCGGTACATGGCGACGCTGACGGGCGTTTCGTGCGCGACGGGCGCGTGCTGCGCCGCGGGGGGCTGCACGGTGGAGAGGCGGAGCGACTGCACGGCCGCGGGCGGGGCGTACCAGGGGGACGGCACGGGCTGCGGCGGGCAGGTGTACGCCGCGGCGGCGTGCGGCAACGCGTTCGCGGACATTTCGTCGTTCGGGACGCTGGCGCCGAACGCCTCGAACTGCGACGACTGCGGGGACCTGGTTCCGCTGGGGTTCACGTTCGAGTTCTTCGGCGTGCAGCACACGCAGATCAACGTCTGCTCCAACGGCTACCTGACGTTCGGGCCTGACGTGGGCGTGTTCACCAACGGCGTCATCCCGAGCACGGGTGTTCCCAATGACCTGATCGCGCCGTACTGGGATGACTGGTACACGATCATCTCCGGCGACGTGTACTACCAGACGCTGGGGGCGGCCCCCAACCGGGTGTTCGTGGCGATGTGGGACGCGGTGCAGCATTTCCCCGGCGTGGACCCGAGCGCCACGTTCGAGGCGATCCTGACCGAGGGCTCGAACACCATCGAGTTCCGGTACGGCGTGACGAACGCGAGCGATACGCCGACGATCGGGATCGAGAACGCCGACGGGACCATCGGAGTGAACATCCCGGTGGGCACGCAGGGCATGTGCCAGACGATCACCAACACGGTTCTGCCCAACCCCTGCACCAGCTGCCCGTGCGACTTCAACCACAGCGGCGGGATCAACAGCCAGGACTTTTTCGACTTCCTGAACTGCTTCTTCAACCCGGGCTGCACCGACGCGGACTTCAACCACAGCGGCACGGTGAACAGCCAGGACTTCTTCGACTTCCTGAACTGCTTCTTCAACCCGCCGCCGAGCTGCGGCTGAGCGACGCCCGCCGTCGTTGTCTGGCCCAGAGGATCCGGCCTTGGGCCCCCGCCGCGCGGCGGGGGCCTTTTTCGTGCGCACCGACGACCGGGGGTCGGCCCCTACAGTTTGGTCATGGCCGACGAAGCGACCCTGCACCCGATCGACGCGGCGAAGAGGCAGCGGCTGCTGATGCTGCGCGTGGTGCGGATGGCGTTTGCGGTGCTGCTGATCACGGTGGCGGTGCTGAACTCGGCGATCGAGAGCACGGTGAACCTGGCGATCGCGTGGTGGGTGCCGGTGGGGATCGCGGCGGTGCTGTTCGCGGTGGCGCTGGTGGTGGATCTGTTCACGCCGAACAAGAAGATCTCGGCGATCTCCAGCGTGTTCCTGGGGATTCTGGCGGGGATGCTGGCGACGGTGGCGCTGGGGGTGATCATGGACCTGCTCATCCACATTGCGGTGGAGGACCAGGACGCGCTCAATCGGCTCAAGCCGTTCATCGGCACGCTGAAGGTGCTGCTGGGGATCACGCTGTGCTACCTGGGGATCACCACGGTGCTGCAGACGCAGGACGATTTCCGGCTGGTGATCCCGTACGTGGAGTTCTCCAAGCAGATCCGCGGCCCCAAGCCGCTGGTGCTGGATACGTCCACGCTGATCGACGCCCGCATCGCCGACGTCGGCGCGACCGGGATCATCCAGGCGCCGATCGTCATCCCGCGGTTCGTCATCGCCGAGCTGCAGCTGCTGGCCGATTCGTCGGACAGGCTGAAGCGGGCCCGCGGGCGGCGTGGCCTGGACGTGACGACGCGCCTGCAGCGATCGCTGCTGGACGTGACCATCGACGAGACGCCCGTGCCGGGGAAGGCGGTGGACCAGATGCTTATCGAGCTGGCGCGGCAGATGCCCGGGACGATCGTCACCACCGACACCGGCCTGGCCCGGGTGGCGCAGATCCAGGGGGTGAGCGTGCTGAATCTCAACGACGTGGCCAACTCGCTCAAGCCGGCGCTCATCCCCGGTGAGCAGCTCACGCTGCGGCTGATCAAGCAGGGGGAGCAGGCCGGGCAGGGGGTCGGATACCTGGACGACGGGACGATGGTGGTGTGCGAGAGCGCGGCGCACCTGATCGGCGACGACGCGACGGTGATGGTCACCAGCACGCTGCAGACCTCGGCGGGGCGACTGATCTTCGCGAAGCTGGCGGATGATGCGGGGCACGCGCACGAGGCGCGGCATGAGCCGGCGGGCGGGTCGCGCGAGAGAGATGATGCCGGCGCCACCCCTCCACCCCCTCCACCCGTGGCGCTCGCGGGCGCCCCGAGCGGGCTGCCGCCCGGGGCGAACGGCCAGCCGGGTGCGCCCGATCAGGTCGGCGGCGAGCATGCGGAACCAGGCGAGCACAGGGCGGGCAACGCGGCGGGGATTGGCGCGCCGGGGGCCGTCTCGGCGCCCGAGCCTTCGCATCGGCCGGGACCGTTCCCGCCGAAGCCGCCGATGAGGAAGCCGAATCCGGCGAGGAACCCGAGGCGGTAGGGCGCGGGCGCGGGGGGCGCGCCTATCTCGCGCGCGCCTATCTCGCTACGAACTTCACCGGGCCGGTCTTGGTGATGCCCCAGGCGTCCAGGCGCAGGTTGGCTTCGTCGAGCAGGGCCGAGGTCGACGTGTCGATGCCCCAGATCACGCCGCGGGCGGTCAGCTTGGCGTTGTCGGCGGCGTCCACCGCCCAGCCCTCGGCGAAGGGGATCACCACGGTCTCGTGCGGCCCGACGGCGATGGGGAGGGATTGGCCGCCGGAATCGAGGGAGACGACCCACCGGCGCTGCTGGCCGGAGGAGCAGACGACGATGGCGGTGTAGGTGCCGGGGGGGATCCAGAGATAGTTGGGGTCGGCGGAGGTGGCGGCGGGGGCGGGGGCCGGCGCGCTGCCGCCGGTGCCCACGGTGAGGGCGGCGGCGATCAGCAGAGCAGAACCCAGGGCGAGTGCTCGAATGTGCATGGAGCGTCTCCTATGGGCGAATGAAATGCACGCCGGGTTCGCCGCGTCCTGACGAGAATCAGTCGGCGCGGCACTCATCTGGTGCCGCGCAAGTCCCGCGCACGTCGGCGCCGTTCGTCTGCCGACTCCTCAGGCGCGACGATGCGCTTCAGAAGGCCCGAGACGTAGGCGCCCGAAGGAAACTGCGCACGACCGGCGATGGGCCGGATCGCCGTGAACTCGCTCTCGGTCTGATGCCGAACCGTCGCGAGATCGGCGTCGAAGTCCACGGTCACGAGCTGCTGGACCTCCCGGGAGTCCCGCGGCCACGAGAAATGCGACCACTCGCGTGGCGGCAGGCGTTCCAGCTCCTCCCAGCCTGCGGGCCACGATCGGAACCCGCTTCGCTCCACTGACTCTCCGACGAGATCGCAGACGAGGATCATCGCCTGGAGGCGGTCCTCAGCGGCCAGCATGTCGTGGACTGCCCGCCTGAAACACACTGCGAACCACGCGACGCCCCCGATCAGGAGCACCAAGGCGACGATCGCGAACCAAGGCCAGATAAGTCGGCGTTTCGTTGGCGGGGCGCCCGGGTTCGCGACAAGATCCGACATGCGAGATGCTACAGCTTCTTGAGCGCCGCGACGAGCGCATCGATGTGCGAGCGCTCGTGGGCCGCGGAGATCTGGACGCGCAGCCGGGCGTGCCCCTCGGGGACGACGGGGTAGCCGAAGCCGATGACAAAGACGCCGAGCTCGAGCAGGCGCTTGCTCATGGCGATGGCCTTGGCGGTGTCGTGCACGATGATGGGGCAGATGGCGGTGGGAGACTCGACGACCGTGAAGCCGGCGGCACGGATCTGCTGGCGGGCGTAGGCGGAGTTGTCGCGGAGCTTCTGGACCCGTTGCGGCTCGCGCGTGAGGATCTCGATGGCCTTCTGTGCGGAGCAGGCGACGGAGACAGGGAGGGCGTTGGAGAAGAGCGTGGGGCGGCCGCGCTGGACGAGGAGCTCGATCACGCGCGCGGGCCCGGCGACGAACCCGCCGGCGGCGCCGCCGAGGGCCTTGCCGAGCGTGCCGGTGAAGATATCGACCTGCCCCGCGGCTGAACCGGTGAGCCCCCAGTGCTCGTGGGTGCCGCGGCCGGTCTTGCCCATGACGCCGTGGCCGTGGCTGTCGTCGACGACGAGGATGGCGCCGAAACGATCGCAGGCTTTCCGCATCGCGGCGAGGTCGGCGATATCGCCCTCCATCGAGAAGACGCCGTCGGTGACGGCCCAAAGCTGGCCCTTCACCTCCGGGTTGCCCCTGGCCTCCTCCAGTCTGGCGGTGAGGGCCGCGACGTCGTTGTGCTTGTAGACGGTGCGGAGGATGCCCTTCTTGATGGTGCCGGCAAGGCGGATGGAGTCGATGATCGAGGCGTGGTTGAGCTCGTCGGAGATGATCATGTCCCCGGGCTCGCAGAGCGTGGGGAAGACCGCCTCGTTGGCGTTCCAGCAGGAGACGAAGGTGTAGGCGGCCTCGGTGCCCATGTACCGGGCGATGGTCTTCTCGACGGATTCGTGCGGCGAGAAGGTGCCGCAGATAAAGCGCACGCTGGCCGTCCCGGCGCCGAAACCCCGCAGGCCCTTGATGCCGGCCTCGACGACCTCGGGGTGGTTGGCCAGGCCGAGGTAGTTGTTGGAGCAGAAGCAGGCGCACTCGCCGTAGCCGCGGACCCGGACCGTGGCGTCCATGGGGCTCTCGAGCATCTGCAGGTGCTTGTACTGGCCGCCCTTGTGCAGCGTCTGGAGGATGTCGTCGGTGCGCTGATCGAAGGGGCGATCGGTCGAGGTTCGCAACTGCGTGGTCGTGGTCATCGGTGGTTCCGGGTGGGGTGCGGGTCGAGAGGAACCCGCCATTCTAACTCACGCGGACCGCTCTCAGAGCCCCCTCCCTCGGAATCCACCTTCGGGATCCCCGGTCCCGCTTCGGTGCGAGATCGGCCTCGTTTTGCGGAGGATTCTGAGGGAGTGAGGGAATTGACTTGACACGCGGCGCGCAGGAAGCGATGCTCGCCGTCGAGCGCTCGCGTATAGCCGCGGCATCGCCTCCGCCGCGGGCGCGGTGGGTCATTGTGCCGAGTCGTCCCTGGAGAGCGATGACCGGCGAAGAGACCGGAGAGCGACGAGAAGAGTGTCGTGCGGGCGACGACGCTGTGGCCCTGCGCGCTTCCGGCGATCATGTGTGCGGCCGCGGTGCCGCGCAGGCCTTGACCGACCCCCTGCGGAGTCGCGCGGTGTCTGTGTCCACATCCACCGCCCCTCCTCCCCCCGCCCCCACCCGGCGGCACGCGAAGTGCCGCCGATCACGCGGCCCGGCTGACCCCATCGGCCGGGCCGCTTTGTCTTGTCTCCGGCGGCAAAGCGCCCCGGGAAGGGCGGGAACATTGCCCCCGTTTCCGGTGTCATGGGGTGGGAACGGAGCTTCGACTACACTCCACGGTCCCCGCGTCGGCGTGCGCACGGAGCGCAGGCCGGGTGATGGGGAGCTTTGTTTTCCAAGAGGGAGCATCCCATGCCCGAGCCAAGCAGCACAAACACGACGATCATCGGCGCCGACACGCACATCAAGGGGGAGATGAGCTTCGACCACACGGCGCGGATCTTGGGGACGTTCGAGGGGAGCATCACGGCCAAGGGGGAGCTGCAGATCGCGGAGGGGGCGACGTGCAAGGCGTCGGTGGACGCCGGGAAGATCATGGTGGACGGGACGGTGGACGGGAACATCTCGGCCCGCGAGCGGGTGGAACTGACGGCCAAGGCGCGGATCAAGGGGGACCTGGTGGCGCCGCGCCTGGTGGTGGCGGAGGGGGCGAGCTTCATCGGGCACGTGACGGTGGGACAGGACGCCGGGAAGGGCGTCCGGCCGGCGGCCGCGCACGCGCACGATTCCGGTCTCGGAATGACCGACGGAAAGAGCCCGGGCCCGGTGGTGGTGAAGACCGACCTCCGGGAGGGGGCCGGGCGCCGGTAGCGAAGGGAGCCCGCGGCGGCGCGGCCGGTCCGCGTCGCCTGGAGCATAATGGGGCGCGCGGCCCGCTGAATAGTCCACGACCCGGCTCCGCGAGCCGGGCCAGCTTGTCATGGCCAAGTCCACATCGCCACGCACGGTTCAGTGTTACCACTGCCGCCACCGCTTCGAGGTCGGCGGGAGGACGATGACCACGTCGTGCCCGAAGTGCAGCAAGCCGCTGCTGGTGGAAGACGTGGTGGTGAAGACGCTCGAGGCGGTGCGGAAGATTCAGACGTGCGGCAAGATCGTCATCCAGAAGAAGGGGCACGTGATCGCGCAGCTGGTGGAGGCGCACGGGGGCGTGGAGGTGGAGGGGATCCTGGAGGCCAACGTGGTGAGCGGCGGGCTGGTGCGCATCGGCGCCAAGGCGCAGTGGAAGGGGGACTGCAACGCCCCGGCGATCACGGTGGAAGGGGGGTGCAAAATCGCCGGGGGGTACTTCATGATCCCGGATCACTCGCTGGGACTGGGCGACTTGAACGCCGTGGGAGGGAGGCAGGACCGGGCAGCCGGCATCGCACCGTGAGCGATTTGCCGTTCGCGGACCGTCACGTGGTCGCGCGGAGCACGGACACAAGCGTACCGTTTCCGAACCTGGCCGCGGTTTGTTCGGCCCGTGTTTCGATTCCGCCGTGCGAAGCCGCCTGACCGGCCGGTCGATCGGGCGAGAAATCGTTTGCGTTCGGCGCGGTGTGGTCCAAGATAGAAGGACCGAGAACGGCGATCGAGATCTGTTGCTGGAGACATGTTCGCCGCCCACCCCGGCAGCCGCGAGCGCGCCGGGCGAGAACGAGACGGAAAAAAAGAAAAGGAGACTCCGAGATGAAACGTCTACCGCACGTGTGGTCGTGCATCTGTTGTTGTCTCGCCGCGCTGTGCACGCTGGCCCTGACAGGCACGGCTGGCGCGCAGACGACCGGCGGGTGCTGCTTCCCGAACGGCGCCTGCTTCATCCTTACCCATGACGCCTGCATGCGGGAGGGCGGAACCTACCGGGGAGACGGGACCAACTGCAGCACGCCCTGCCCGAACCAGACGCCCACCGGCGCCTGCTGCGTGACCGACCCATCTGGGGTGATTCACTGCATCGTGGCGACCAGCGCCCAGTGCGCGGCCGCGAACGGGACGTACCACGGCGACGGGAGCGTCTGCGGGGCCGACACCTGCGCACCGCCGCCCCCCACCGGCGGCTGCTGCTTCCCTGACGGTCACTGCGCGATCACGACGCAGCTGAACTGCGCGACCCACGGCGGGACGTACCGCGGCGACGGGACCAACTGCGAGGCGCCCTGCCCGCAGCCGCCGCGGGGCGCGTGCTGCCTGATGATCAACGGGGCCATCCAGTGCCAGGTGCTCACGGCGGCGCAGTGCGCGGGGATGGGGGGCGCGTACCAC
>JBGPJM010000205.1:0-8916 GCA_041485385.1 Phycisphaerae bacterium
ACGGCGATGTCCGCGTCGTCCGTTACAAGGACGCCGGCTCGGCGCTCACCGATCCGACCATCATCATCAAGGGGTTCCCGGCCTCCGTGAACCACGCGGGCTGCTGCATCAAGTTCGGCCCCGACAAGAAGCTCTACATCACCACCGGCGAGAAGTTCCAGAAGGATCTCGCCCAGAACATGATGTCGCTGGGCGGCAAGACGCTCCGGCTGAACGACGACGGCACGATCCCGGCTGACAACCCGTTTGTCGGGAAGGACAAGGTCCGCCCGGAGATCTGGACGTTCGGCCACCGCAACTCCCAGGGCATGGACTGGCAGCCCGGCAGCGGCCTCATGTTCCAGTCTGAGCACGGCCCCTCCGGCGAGGCGGGGACCGACGGCGACGAGGTCAACATCGTTGAGAAGGGCAAGAACTACGGCTGGCCCATCATCCACCACCGGCAGACCAAGGAGGGGCTCGAATCCCCTCTCGTCGAATGGACGCCCTCCATCGCCCCCGCCAGCGGCGCGTTCTACAACGCCGACAAGTTCCCGCAATGGAGGGGGAACCTCCTGGTCGGCGCGCTCGGCGGCCTGCACGCGAACCCGACGCCCGGCGTGATCCGCATCGTTCTCGACGGGCGCAAGTACGTCTCGCAGGAGTTCCTCGCCACCACGTACGGGCGCATCCGCGCCGTTGAGGTCGGGCCCGACGGGTTCATCTACTTCTCGACCTCCAACAAGGACGGTCGCGGGCAACCCGCCTCGACCGACGATCGCATCATGCGCATCGTACCGAGCGCCCAGGAGAAGTGACCCATGATCCGCACCCCCCGCCGCGCCATCGCGGCACACCTGGTCCGCGGCGCCCTCGGCACGCTCGCGATCGCCATCGCCCCCGGCTGCCAGGGCGAGAGGCTGGTTGCGCCCAGTACGTCCTCGCACCCGGCGCCGGCCGGGCCGCCCCTCCGGCAGGACCTCGGCGGGTGGATCGTCCTCCACCTCTCGGGCTCGCCCGACCAGATCGGCTTCCAGCACGGCTCCACCCTCGGGCCTGAGATCGACGACGCCATTCGGTCGGTCAAGCTCGCCATCGACAACGACCACGACCTCGGCTACGACTGGGCCTTCTACCGCGACGCCGTCCAGCGATTCATGCTCACGCGGATTGACGGCGAGTGCATGGAGGAACTGAACGGCCTCGCGCGCGGCGTGCGCTCCCGCGGCTTCGACTACGACGCCATCGACCTCATCGCCTTCAACGCCTACCTCGAGCTCACCGGCTACTACGCGCCGGCCGTGAAGGCCCGCCAGACGCCCCCCACCCCCCCAACCGGGAGCCCCGGCGCGGGCGCCGCCCCCGTCTCGGGCGCCCCCGAGCGCTGCTCGGCCTTCATCGCGACCGGCTCGCAGACGGCCGACGGGCGCATCGTCATGGGGCACAACATGTGGGACGGTTACCTCACCGGCGAGCGCATCAACGTCATCGTCGACATCACGCCCCGGCACGGCCACCGCATTGTCATGGACACGATGCCCGGCATGATCCACTCCGGCACCGACTTCGTCATCAACGATGCCGGCATCGTCTACACGGAGACCACCATCTCCGACTTCATGGGCTTCGACGAGCACGCGACCCCGGAGTTCGTCCGGGCCCGCAGGGCCGCGCAGTACGCCGAATCCCTCGACGACTTCTACCACATCATGTGCACCGGCAACAACGGCGGCTACGCCAACACCTGGCTCGTCGGCGACATCTCAACCGGCGAGATCGGCAAGCTCGAGCTAGGCCTCAGGAACGTCGTCTTCCATCGCACTAGCGACGGGTACTACGTCGGCGCCAACTACCCCGAGGACCCCAAGCTCGCCGCCGAGGAGTGCCCGGACTACGACCCGAAGGAGGACGACTGCGAAGTCCGGCACGAGCGCTGGGCCAGGGTCATGGCCGACAACAAGGGCAAGGTCGACGCCGGGCTCGGCATGGCCTTCCTCGGCGACACCGTCAATGCGCGCACCGGCGCATCCGGTGCGAGCGGCTCGACCCTCTGCGGGCGCAGCGATCAGGACCCCCAGCGCAACTTCTCCTGCGGCGGGGCGACCAACGCCAAGGTCACCACCGCCGACATGGCCAGGAACCTGACACTCTGGGCCCGCATGGGCTTTCCCGACGGCAGCGCCTTCGACGCGAAGGAGTACCTCAACGGGCGCGGCCAGCGCAACAACTGGATGCGCCCCATGCTCCGCGACATCCCGGCCAAGCCCTGGGTCGTCGTCGGCGCTTCGGTGCAGCAGCCGGCCCACAACTGAGGCTCGGCGCCGCGGCGGCGCGGTATGCTTGGCCCATGGCCCCCCTCGAGTTCCAGATCCATCCCGACATCCGCGAGGCCTCGACACTCCCGGCGCGGTTCTACTCCGACCCCGAGGTGCTGGCCCTCTGCGCCCAGCGCATCCTTGCTGGCTCCTGGCAGCTCGTTGCCGATACCGACTCGGTCCGCATCCCCGGCCAGACACGGCCGATCATGCTCTCGGAGGGGCTGCTCGACGAGCCGCTGCTGCTCACACGCGACTACGAAGACCGCCTGCACTGCCTCTCCAACGTCTGCACACACCGTGGCACGATCCTCTGCGAGCACGCCGGGGTGGAGCGGCACCTGGTCTGCCGCTACCACGGCCGCCGCTTCGATCTCACCGGCGCCTTCCGCTCGATGCCCGAGTTCGAACAGACCCGCGACTTCCCGTCCGAGCGTGACAACCTCTCCAAGGTGCCCTTCGGCACATTCGGAAGGTTCATCTTCGCCGCCGCCAACCCCCTCATGCCGCTGGATGAGCTGCTGGAGGGCGTGAAGGCTCGCCTGGCCTGGCTCCCGCTCAAGCAGTTCACGCCCGACCCGGCCCGCTCGCGCGACTACCTCGTGCACGCCAACTGGGCCCTGTACTGCGACAACTATCTCGAGGGGTTCCACCTCCCGTATGTTCATGCAGGGCTCAGCCAGGCGATCGAATACGGCTCGTACACCACCGAGCTGTTCCGCTGGTCCAGCCTCCAGCTCGGCCTCGCCGCGGGCGGCGAGGAGGCCTTCGACCTGCCGGCATCCTCCCCCGACCACGGCAAGCGCGTGGCCGCGTATTACTGGTGGCTCTTTCCGAACACCATGCTCAACTTCTACCCCTGGGGCTGCTCGGTCAACATCGTGCGCCCGCTCGCGGTCGACCGCACGCGCGTCTCCTTCCTCTCCTACGTCTGGCGGCCTGAGAAGCTCGAGCGCGGCGCCGGCGCCGTGGGCGCCCTGGACCGCGTCGAGCGCGAGGACGAGGCCATCGTCGAATCCGTGCAGCGCGGCGTGCGTTCCCGCTTCTACGACCGCGGACGCTACTCCCCGACTCGCGAGCAGGGCGTCCACCATTTCCACAGGCTTCTGGCGCAGACGCTCCAATGAGCACCCCGCCGCGCTCCCCATCCGCCGGCACCTCCGCCGCGCCGGCCGACCCGGTCCTCGTCCACGCGGAGGGCGCACCGGACCTGCCGCGCACCATCGGTGGCGCGCGTGCACCGGGCACGCGCGGCATCCCGCATGATCCCGGACGTCAATCGCCCCGCCCGCCGGCACGCATGCCCACCACCATCCCGGATCGATTCAGGAGAACCCCATGAGCAGCCCCGTCGTGCATTTCGAGATCGGATGCCGCGATCCCGCCAGGACGAGCGCGTTCTACGCCGAGCTCTTCGGCTGGAAGGGCGAGCCGTACGGGCCCGCCGTCATGTTCGCCAAGACCGGCGAGGGAGGTATCGGCGGCCACGTCAACTCGCTCAGCCACGAGCCGCACACCTACATCACCATCTACGCGCAGGTCGACAACCTTCCGGCGCACCTGGACAAGGCCGCTCGCCTGGGCGGGCGGACGATCGTGCCCCGACGCAGGTCCCGGGGAGGGGCCAGTTCGCTTGGATGGCCGACCCCGAAGGCAACGTGATCGGCCTGTGAAAGCCGCTCGCGAAATAACTCTCCCACACAAGGCAGCCCTGCGATGTCCTTCGTCACCCACCTCGAATCCGCCATCGACGGCACCCGTCTGCCGGCTCGCACTCTGCAGACGGTCCATGCCGGGCGCCCGCTCTGGGTCCGCTACGACCTCGACGCCGTCCGCGGCGCCGTCCGCCCGGAGGGCGTAGCCCGGCGAGAGCCCACGATGTGGCGGTACCGCGAGCTCCTGCCGCTGGAGGACGACCTCAACAAGGTCAGCCTCGGCGAGGGGATGACCCCGCTCCTCAACTGCCCCCGCCTCGCCCGCGCCCTCGGACTCGAACGCCTGCTCATCAAGGACGAGTCGCAGCTCCCGACCGGCTCGTTCAAGTCGCGCGGCCTGGCCATGGCTGTCTCCCTCGCCAGGGAACTCGGGGTGACGCGCGTGGCGATCCCGACGGCCGGCAACGCCGGCGGCGCCCTGGCCGCCTACGCCGCCAGGGCCGGCATGCCGTGCTACGTCTTCATGCCCGAGGACACCCCGATTGTCAACCGCGCCGAGTGCGCGCTCTTCGGCGCCAAGGTCTTCCTCGTCAACGGCCTCATCACCGACTGCGCCGCCGTCGTCCGCGAGGGCGCGCCGAGGCTCGGCTGGTTCGATTTCTCCACGCTCAAGGAGCCCTACCGCCTGGAAGGCAAGAAGACCATGGGCCTCGAGCTCGCCGAGCAGCTCGGCTGGACGCTCCCGGACGCTATCTTCTACCCCACCGGCGGCGGCACCGGCCTCATCGGCATGTGGAAGGCCTTTGCCGAGCTCACCACGCTCGGCTGGCTTCGCGGCGGAGGTGAGCTGCCCCGCATGTTCAGCTGCCAGTCCACCGGCTGCTCACCCATCGCAGACGCCTTCAAGAAAGGCGAGCGCTTCGCCCAGCCCCCGGCCGACCCCAGGACCATCGCCTCTGGCCTCCGCGTCCCGCGCGCCGTCGGCGACTTCATGATCCTCGACGCCATCCGCGAGTCCGGCGGCCACGCCCTGGACGCCGAAGAGAGCCGGCTGGTTCACTGGATGCGCCTGGCCTGCCAGAACGAAGGGATCTCCCTCTGCCCTGAATCCGCCGCGTGCATCGGCGCCCTCGAGCGCGCGCTTATCGACGGGCTCGTCAAACGCGACGAGCAGATCGTTGTGTTCAACACCGGCGCCGCGCAGAAGTATCTCGAGGTCATCGACACCCCACTCCCCCGCATCGACCACACGCGCATCGACTGGGCACGCATCGAGGCCTGACGATCCTGCGCCGCTGACGTGCCGCAAACACGATGCGAACGCGTACAAATGCGATTTGAGCACTTGGCCCTAGGCGCACCGTGCCCTGAGGGATACGCTCTTCAAGCCATGGCAACGCATCGGTTCCGGTACCGGTTTGCTGCGGCCCTCGAGAAGGCGGGCATTGAAATCGACGAGGGCCGCCCGCAGGACATCGCCATCCACGATGATCGGCTCTTCGACCGCGTGAAGCGCGATGGACTGGTGGGGCTCGGCGACGCGTACGCGGACGGCTGGTGGGACTGCCCTCGCCTGGACGAGTTCTTCGACCGCTGCATCCGCGCGGGGCTTACCGACCGCCTCCGCTACACGCGCCCGGTCTTCATCGACTACATCAAACAGCTCCTGTTCAATCTCCAGCTTCGCCCCGCCGCACGCAGCAACTGCGAGCGCCACTACAACCTCGGCGACGATCTCTTCCGCCTCATGCTCGACCGCCGCATGGTGTATTCCTGCGCCTACTGGCAGGACGCCCGCGACCTCGACCAGGCCCAGGAGCACAAGCTCGAGCTCGTCTGCCGCAAGCTCGGCCTCAAAGCGGGCGGGCCCGGCCAGCGCATCCTCGACATCGGTTGCGGCTGGGGCGGATTCGCCCGCTACGCCGCGGAGCGGCACGGGGCCTCGGTCGTCGGCATCACGGTCTCCAGCGACCAGCAGCGCATCGCGCAGGAGTGCTGCCGCGGCCTCCCTGTGGAGATCCGTCTGCAGGACTACCGCGAGCTCAACGAGCCGTTCGACCACATCGCCTCCATAGGCATGTTCGAGCACGTCGGCCAGAAGAACCACCGCCGGTACATGCAGGTGGCCGCCCGGTGCCTGAAGCCCGGGGGCCTGTTCCTGCTCCACTCCTTCGCCGCTCGGCGCTCCTATCCATCCACGCACGACCCCGAGCCCGTGTGGGTCGAGCGCAACATCTTCCCCGGCATGCTTGTCCCTTCCCTCAAGCAGATCGGCGCCGCCCTCGACGGCCTGTTCGTCATGGAGGATCTTCACAACTTTGGCACCGACTACGACCCCACCCTCATGGCCTGGCACGACAACTTCGAGCGCAACTGGCCGCTTCTGAAGGACCGCTACGACGAGAGGTTCCACCGGGTCTGGCGCTACTACCTCCTCCACTGCGCCGCGGCATTCCGATCCCGCAAGTTCCAGCTTTGGCAGATGGTTCTCTCGCCGCTGGGCGTCCCCGGAGGGTACCGGTCGGTTCGGAGCGCCGTCGACGGGGCCGCCCACGCCGCCGAGCCCGCGCCGCTTCCCGCCGCGCCGCCCCACGTTCACGTGGCCCAGGACCTCGCCCTCTGGCCGATCGCCGGCCGGTGAGACGGCATCAACAGTCCACGTGGTGTCCCCGGCGCGAGCTCCTCTTCGCAGGCCCGCGTCTGCGCCCTCATGTCTTTGCGCCCTCGATCTCCTCCAGCTCCCGCTCCATATTTCCTCTCGCTCTCCCCTCCAGTTCCCGCTTGAACCACACCGTCGAATAGATCGCTTCGCGCTCCAGCATCCGCCGCAGGAACGCGCACCGCCCGGCCCGGAACATCCCGTCGTCGGCGAAGCGGAACTCCTTTCTGATCGCCCTCCGGTACGCCGCGTACTCCGCCGCGCCCGACCCAAGGATCGACAGGTCGATGTCCGCGACTAGCGATTCGTCCCCCGTCGCGGGCGCCCGGTCGTGCCGCGTCACCATGATGAGCTCGCGCGCGCGATGCATGAACTCGGCGCGGCACCCCAGGAGCGCCGCCACCGCTCCCGCCGTGTCCGCGCTCCGCACCTCGTTGTCCGGGCGCTCGGCGATGAATACGCAATCGTGCAGCCAGATCGCGTACTCCACGCAGTCCTTCTCCTCCGCCAGCAGCCGCACCAAGTCGAACGCCTCCAGGCACTGCCGGATGTGCTCGAGGTTGTGGTACGCCCGCACAGGGTGCGAATACAGAGTGAGGATCATCTCGTACGTGAGGTTCTCCTCCTCCGACAGCCCCGGTCCCGTCGCTGCCACACGCTCGCACAACCTGTTCCACCGCTCGCGCATCGCCGCGGATCTCCGGCCCAGCCCCACGCAATCAGCCCCGCGCCGCCCTTCAAACGTCGTCCGTTCGCCCGGCCCCACAACACTCTTGTTCCGAAGGAGAGCCTCCCATCCGGGGCGCGTTCTCGGTAGGCTGATAGCCCCAAAGGAGGCCAGTCCATGCCGTCCCCCTCCCCTATCACCCGCCGCCAGTTCGTGGCCACCACCGCCGCCGCCGCTATGGCCTCGCCGCTGATCATCCCCTCCGTTTCCTGGGGCGCCGCCGGCGTGCGCAGGCCCCGGCCCAGCGGCCGGCTCAACCTCGGATTCATCGGCATCGGTGTCATGAACCGCGACCACCTGCACCGGTTCCTGGATATCCCGGAGGTGCAGGTGCAGGCCGTCTGCGACGTCGACACCACGCGCCGCGAGGCCGCCAAGAAGATGGTGGACGACAAGTACTCCGCCGCCGCCGCCGCCGCCGGGTGCGCGGCCTACAACGACTACCGCGGGCTGCTGGAACGCAAGGACATCGACGCTGTCGCCATCGCCACGCCCGACCACTGGCACGCCATCATCGTCATCGAGGCGTGCAAGGCCAAGAAGGACATCTACTGCGAAAAGCCACTCTCGCTGAAGATCCACGAGGCCAAGGCGATGATCGACGCCGTGCGCAAGCATGACCGCGTTTTCCAGACCGGCTCCCAGCAGCGGACCGAGTATGACGGCAAGTTCCGCACCGCCTGCGAGTACGTCCGCTCCGGCAGGATCGGCAAGGTCCTGACCGTGCACGTCGGCGTCGGCGGCCCCAGCAAATGGTGCGACCTGCCCGAGGAATCCATGGAGCCGAATCTGGACTGGGACCGCTGGCTCGGCCCGGCGCCCATGAGGCCGTACAACTCGATCCTCTCGCCGCGCGGCGTGCACAACCACTACCCGCTGTGGCGGAACTACCGCGAATACTCCGGCGGCACCATGACCGACATGGGCGCGCACCACTTCGATATCGCGCAGTGGGGGCTGGACATGGACACCTCCGGCCCCGTCGAGGTGCGCCCGGCGCTCGACGGCGACCGCACCGTCGGCGTCCGCTACGTCTACGCAAACGGGGTTGAGATGACCCACGGCGGGCCCTCCGGCACGACGTTCATCGGCACCAAGGGGATGATCCAGGTCGACCGCGACAAGCTCGTGAGCATCCCCGAAGGAATCCTGAAGGAGCCGCTGGGGGACAACGACGTGCACCTGCCGAAGTTCAGCGATCACCACGCGAACTGGCTGGAGTGCGTGAAGTCGCGCCAGCGGTGCATCTGCGACGTGGAGGTGGGCGCGCGGAGCGTCACCGTCTGCCACCTGGGGAACCTGGTGTACTGGAACAACCGGGCGCTGAAGTGGGACCCGAAGAACTGGAACTTCGGGAACGACCGCGAGGCCAACGGGTGGATGGACTACCAGCGGCGCGAGGGGTATGCCCTGCCGGAAGCGTGAGCAGTAAGGATAAGGAGTGATACGGGTCCCACCTAATCCCCGCGCGCCGTTGCGCTTCCGTTAGGTTGCGCGAAGCCGGCCGGCATGCGAGACTGCCTGTGCTCATTGAGCAAGGAGGCTCGTATGCACGTCGAAGCGCACGCCACGATGGAGGAG
>JBGPJM010000206.1:0-8794 GCA_041485385.1 Phycisphaerae bacterium
CGAAACCCCGTTCGTCTTCGAGCGCAACCGCGGCCTCTTCCTGGACGTCGCCACCAACGGCGACGCCTGGGTCTACGTCGATGACAAGCTGGTGATCGACAACGGCGCCGGCATGGCCAGCCGGCCGGCGATCGTCGTGCAGGACAGCTTCCTGATCGACAACTCCGCGGCGATCACCGTCCCCACGGGTACGCTCTCGATCTCGACCAACTCCACCTCTTCCGGCACCATCCAGGTCCTGAACTCCGCCAGCGTCACCGGAGACGTCATGGTCGGGCCCGGCGGCGACTCGACCACCGGCATCGTGACCTCCCGACCGGACTCGATCACCGGCGTCACCGGAACGCTGGGCGCGCCGATCCCGGTCGCGATCGTTTCGGCCCCGGCTGGCATGCCCGCCTTCTCGGGCAGCATGCTCATCAGCAACACGACCCGCACCCTGACCGGCGACCTCCACTACAGCAGCCTCACCATCCGCGTCAACTCGACGGTGACGATCCAGGGCACGACCCGCATCCTCGTGGACGGCGGCGTGAATATCGACGGCGGCAGCCGGATTCTCCTGAGCCCGGGCGCCCGCCTGGAGCTGTACGGCCAGGGCTCGATCGCCCTGACGAACAGCGCGAGTGTCAACCCCGCCCCGACCTCCGGCAACCCCGACAATGTCCTCCTTGCCGTCCTTGGGAACGGCAGCATCTCGCTCGGCAACACTGTGAGCGTGTGCGGCAACCTGGTCGCGCGCCTGGGCGAAATCGACCTGGGGCAGAGTTCGTCGCTGATCGGCTCGATCACCGCCCGTGCCGCGATCATGCACAACTCGTCGCAGTTCACCGCCAGCGGCGCGTTCGGCCAGTCTCTGGGCGGGGTCACCCTCTCCGGCAGCCAGAGGATCGATCTGGACCGCCTAGCGTGGCTGACCGAGAACCGGACGCACCGGCTCCGCCTCTTCTTCGCCAACCGGCTCGACCAGGCCTCGCGGCTCCGCGTGCGGAGCAACGTCGACCTGCTGAACGTCGCCGCCCTTCTCCATTGGGCCGAGAACGACTGACACCGTCATCGCCGCCCCCCTTACCGGATCGTCCCGCTCCTGCCATCACGTTCGCCCCGGACCGCGGCCCTCCCGGTCCGGAGCGTTCTTGCCTAACGGGAATACCACCCCCGGGACGCCCAGTCGGCCGGGGAGCGGCAGCGCCAGCGCGGCCTGTAACGGGCAGGATGCCATCGCCCTCACACTGCCGCCGCGCCGCACGCGCGCCACGCCTTCCGGGGCGATAACCCCGCCGCTCGATCAAGTGCTGGAATCGCGCGCGTGCCCGCCCGATGTTGGGACGGGGAGCCGACATGCCGTCCGGCTCCGCGAGGCTCGGGAGGCGGCCGCACACACACCCCGGCCGCCCGCCCAGGAGACCCCGTGATGAACCGGACACTGCAACGACTCCTCCCCATCGCCGGCGCGCTCATCGGCGCCTCCCTGACAGCGCAGGCCGTTGAGGCGCAGATCGGCGGCTCGGGGGCATACGACGAGTACAGGACGCGGGCCACGATCTCGATCGGCGGCACGGCCCGAAACTTCACCGCCTCCGATTCCTCCGGCGGGCACCCGGACTTCGGCCGGCTGGCCTCCAGCGGCGTGGGGCGGTACGTGCAGATGGCCGCGCCGAACCTCGACAACGAGGGCAAGCCCGTGTACAACACACACGGGTTCAAGATCCACACGAACTGGCGCGACGGCGCGGCCCGGAACATCATCCCGACCAAGACCTACATCCAGGCCCGCGCCGGCGACGTGGCGGGCTCGACCGCCCCGACCGAGGGCATGACGATCACCTCCGCGGCCGCCTTCGCGCAGTGGTTCCGCACCGCCGCGGGCGTGAACGTCGCGTCGCAGACGGGCCTGACGCTGAACTACAACGCGGGCTCGCAGTCCTACGTCTACGACGGAACACTGGACAACTTCCGCGGCGCCGGCTCGCCCGACTATTCCTACTCTTTCGAGGCCGACATCCCCTTCATCTACGAGAACGGCCACGACTGGTGGGTGTCGGTGCGGACCAGCGGCGATGCGCTGGTGTTCGTGGACAACCGGCTCGTGATCGACAACGCCGGCGGCCTGGGCGCTCGCCCGGCGCTGGCGGTCGACGACACCATCCTGGTCGAGAACTCCTTCGTTGTCGGCTTCTCCGATTCAAGCTCCTCGGCGGTGTCGACCAACTCCGGCGCCGCCGGCGCGATCCAGGTTCAGAACAGCGGCGAGATCGCTGGCGACGTGCTCGTTGGCCCAGGCGGCGACCCCGCCACCGGCATCATCACGGCCCGTCCTGATTCCATCACGGGCGTCACCGGGTCGCTCGGCGCCCGCGTGCCGATCGCCGTGGTCTCCGATCCGACCGGGATGCCCCCTTCGACCGGCAACCGCTTGATCAAGAGCACGAACGTGACCTGGACCGGCGACCTGCACTACGACGCCCTGACCATCCGCAATGGAAGCATCGTCACGGTGAGCGGCAGCTGCCGCGTGCTCTGCGACGGCGCGTTGACCATCACCCAGTCCAGCGAGATCCGGATGCAGGCCGGGGCGCACCTGGAGCTGTATGCCCGCGGCACCGTCAGCATCAACAACACCGTCACCGTGAACCAGATCACCGGCGACCCCAACAACGTCATGATCGCCTGCCTCGGCACGGGCGGCATCTTCGTGGACCAGAACACCGACGTGTACGCGCACCTGGCCTGCCCGATCGGCCCGGTCGACATCGGCAACAGCTCGACGGTCTTCGGGACGGTGACCGCCCACTCCGCCCGGTTCTCCAACAACGGCCAGCTCACGGGGATGGGCGGCTTCGCCCAGTCCTTCGGCGGGGCGTCGATGATGGGCCAGCAGCGCATCCACCTGGACCGCCTGGCCTGGCTGGCCGAGGACCGCACGCACAGCCTGCACGTGTTCTTCGCCAACCGCACGGGTCAGTCCTCGCAGCTCCGCCTCGAGACGAGTATGCAGCTGCTCAACGTCGCCTGCCTCCCCGACTGGAACGACGGCGACTGATTCTTCTGGTCCCGGCCGAGCGCGCCGCGCGTCCGGCCCGATGGAAGTTCAACACCAGCGCCCGGGCGCCCGCAAGGCCCGGGCGTTGCTCGTTCCACGCGCCAGCGTCGCGCCGCTCCCTCCCCCGATGCTCACAGCGTCCCCAGCCTCCCGCCGTCCACGGGGAGGTTGATCCCGTTGATGTACGCCGCGGCGGGGCTCGCCAAGAACGCGACCGCCGCCCCGATCTCGCGGGGCTCGGCGAAACGGCCCAGCGGGATCGACGCCCGCATCTCTTCCTCGACCTGCGGCTCGGTGATCCACTGCCTCTTCGCCCGGCCCGCGATCAGCGAGCCCAGTCGCTCGGTGCTGGTGAAGCCCGGAAGGACGTTGTTGACAGTGATGCCGAAGGGCCCCAGCTCGCCGGCGAGGGTCTTGGCCCAGCTCGCCACGGCGCCGCGGATGGTGTTGGAGACGCCCAGCCCGGGGATCGGCTGCTTCACCGAGGTCGAGATGACGTTGATGATCCGGCCGTACTTCTCGGCCTTGAACCCGGGCACGACTGCCTGCACCAGAAGCTGGTTGCAGATGAGGTGGTTGTTGAAGGCCGCAAAAAACTGCTCGAGCGTGGCGTCGATCGCCAGACCTGCCGGGGGACCACCGGTGTTGTTCACCAGGATGTGGTAGGGCCGATCGGTCTGGATCTCGGAGCGGACGGCCTCGCGGACGCTGGACGGATCGGAGAAGTCGGCCGCGATCCAGTGGTGGTGCTGGGTGCCCGGGGCCGGGCGCGGGAGCTCGGCGGCGACGGCCTTGAGCCGCTCGATGTTCCGCGCCAGCAGCGTGACGCCGGCCCCCAGCGACGCGATCTCCACGGCCGCCGCGAGGCCGATGCCCTGGGTGGAACCGCACACGAGCGCACGCCGGCCGAGAAGGGAGGTGTCCATGGCGGTAGGGTAAGCCGGGAGGAAGTGAGCCGGGAGGAAGTGAGCAGTGGGCAGAGGAGCCCCTTGGTGATGTCGGATTCGCCTGACTCTACGGGCTGTTCGCCGCTCTTCTGCTGATCCCCTGCTCACTGCTCACTCCCCCTACCGCCCATACCATCGGCCATGCCCGAACCGATCTACCACAACGAGAAGCTCACCTACGGGAGCTACCTCAAGATCGAGCAGTTGCTGAGCCTGCAGAAGGAGCTCTCCCGGCCGGCCCACCACGACGAGCTGCTCTTCATCACCAGCCACCAGGTCTACGAGTTGTGGTTCAAGCAGATGATCCACGAGCTCAGGACCGTGTGCGAGCTGGTGGACCACGACGAACCGCTCCGGGCCGCGCAGATCTTCGAGCGCCTGCACCGCATCCAGCACCTGCTCATCGAGCAGATCCCCGTGCTCGAGACCATGTTCGCCGTCGAGTTCGCCAAGTTCCGCGACAACCTCCGGCCCGCCAGCGGGTTCCAGTCGGTGCAGTTCCGGAAGATCGAGTTCCTGTGCGGCACCAAGAACCCCAAGATGATCAACCTCGCCGGCGACGACGACCGCATCCGGGCCGAGCTCGACTCGGCGCTGTGCGAGCCGACGGTGTACGACCACCTGCTGCGATTCCTGTCGCGCCCGGCGGGGGGCGGTCTGGCGATCCCACGGGTGGTCCTCGGGCGCGACACGTCACTGCCGCACGAGCCCAGCGAGGAGCTGGCCCGGGCGATCCTTCCGGTCTACCACAACCCGGAGGTGCATTACCCGCAGTTCCGGCTGTGCGAGCAGTACCTGGAGTTCGACGAGCGGTTCGCGCTGTGGCGGTTCCACCACGTGAAGATGGTCGAGCGGATGATCGGCTCCAAGACCGGCACCGGCGGGTCATCGGGCGCGAAATACCTCATGGCCACCGTCGATCGCCGGTTCTTTCCCGAGCTCTGGATTCTCCGCGCCAACATCGGCGGGGACTACGGCGAGGCGACCCGCGGGCCGGGATGACCCCCCTCCCCCGGCCGCGCTATAACTCTCCCGAATGAGCGAAGCCCCCAGTCCGACGCTGTCCGGATGCGGCGCCCGCGAGCGGAGGGCCGCGGCGGTGACGCTCTCGCTCCCGGTCATCCCCCCCGAGAAGCGGCACGTGAAGCGTTCAGGAACCTCGCGCTGGCGGGCAGCGGTGCTCATCACCGTCAACGTGCTCCTCGCGCTGCACATCCTCATGTGGGTCGTCTCGGGGATGCGCGACGGCGTGCGCGAGACCATCTCTCCCGTCGAGCCCTCCGAGTCGATGTACACGCTCGAGACCGGTGTCGTCAACGCCGGGTTCATATTCTTCGCCGCGGCGGTCCTTTCCACGCTGATCCTCGGGCGGTTCTTCTGCGGCTGGGGGTGCCACGTCGTGGCGCTGCAGGACCTGTGCTCGTGGATCATGACCCGGATCCGGGTGAAGCCGCGTCCGTTCCGGTCGCGGGTGCTGGTGTGGGCGCCGGTGTACTTCGGCCTGTACATGTTCGTCTGGCCGATGGCGCGGCGCGGGCTCAAGCTGCTGCTGGACAACCCGAAGAACCCCGCGGACCTCTGGGACCGCCTCAGGCCATGGGTGGGGGAGACCGCCGACTTCAAGCCTTGGTCCGCCGGCCTGATTGTCGAGGATTTCTGGAAGACCTTCGCGCCCTGGTACGTCGCGATCCCGTTCCTGCTCGTGTGTGGGTTCGCGCTGGTGTACTTCCTCGGCAGCAAGGGGTTCTGCACGTACGGATGCCCTTACGGAGGTTTCTTTGGCCCTGCGGACCTGCTGTCGCCGGGGAAAATCCGCGTGACCGATGCCTGCGAGGGGTGCGGGCACTGCACGGCGGTCTGCACCTCCAACGTCCGGGTGCACGAGGAGGTCCGCGACTTCGGGATGGTCGTCGACCCGGGGTGCATGAAGTGCATGGACTGCATCAGCGTCTGCCCCAACGACGCGCTGTACTTCGGGCTGGGAACGCCCACCGTCCTGGCGAGGCCGCGGAACCAGCAGGCCGCGGCCCGGCGCGCGGCCAAGCGCCGCAACTGGGACCTTTCCTGGCCGGAGGAACTGCTGGTCGGTGTGGTGTTCGCGGGCTCGTTCGTGGCCTGGCGCGGCTTCCTGAACCAGGTGCCGATGCTGATGGCGATCGGCCTGGCGGGGATGAGTGCCTTCCTGGCGTGGAAACTGCTGTGCATCCTGCGCGACCCGCACGTCCGGTTGCAGAGCCTGCAGCTCAAGTACCGGGGCAGGCTCAAGCGGGCGGGATGGGTGTTCGCGCCGCTGGCGGTGCTGTTCCTGGCCACCGGCGCCTACGCGGGTGTGATCAGGTACCACCGTTGGTGGGGCGGGATGCTGGTCTGGAAAGTCGCCGTCCCGACCGAGATCGTGCTGGTCGATCGGAAGATGGCCGGGGGCGGCTGGTTGGACGCGGACGCCGGTGCATTCCTGGACCAGGCCGGCAACCAGACGCCGTTCTCGAACTGGCTGAGCACTACCCCGGCCGAGCAGCGTCGTTCGATGCGCGAGTATGCCCAAAGGGCCCTGGCGCACTATGTACGGAGCGGACCGGCGCGGGGCGGCGGCTGGGGCTGGGCGCTCCGCCCCGACGACCTGCAGAGCATCGCCTACCTGGAGCTGGTGTGCGGCCGGACCGCCGACACCGAGCGGACGCTGCTGGAGATCATGGACCGCGGACGCCCCACGGACACGCTCATCCCCCAGCTCGGACAGGTGATGAAACTCCGCGGGGCCAGCGACGAGGACGTGCTGGCCACATTCGAGCGTGTGCTCCGTCAACAACCGCACCTCACCGGCCTTCGCGCGACGCTGGCCACGTTCTACGTGCGGAACAACCGCCCCGCCGAAGCGATCCGGACGTACGACGACGCCATCACTTCTCGCCCGGGCGACGCCGTGACCAGGAAGGATGCCGGGATGCTGCTCGTGCAACTCGGACAGACCGAGCGTGGACTGGCGCTGCTGGCCGAGGCCGAGCGCATCGCCGGCGGCCAGCGCGGCATGACCGTCCGGCGCAGCGCCGAAACGATGCTGCAGATCGGGCGCGCGTACCTGGTTGTTCAGCGGCCCGACCGCGCGCTCGCGGCGATCCAAAAGGCCCTCGCGATGAACGCGGACCTGCCGGGCGCACGCTGGGACCTGGCCAAGGCCCTGTACTCCACGGGCCAGCAGGATCGGGCGATCGACGAGATGAAGTCCGCCGCACGGTCGGCCCCGGACGACCCCGACGTGGCGGCGCATGTGGCGGAGATGCTCAGAGCCGCGGGGCACGGTCCTGAGGCATCGGTGTGGCTCCAGAAGGCCCAGGAGCTCCAAGCCAAGCGGCTGCGCGACGCGTCGGGCAAGACCGGACCGGGCAAGTGAGCGCGGGCGTCGAGCGGGGCTGCCTGCTACGCTGAGGCCATGACTCGAATCTGCCGAGCGGGAAGCGTCGAGATCGGCCCCGGCCGGCCCCTGGCGATCATCGCCGGGCCGTGCGTGCTGGAGTCTCTCGAGCTCGGGATGCAGGTCGGGCGAGCCGCCCGGGACTCGTGCCGCCAGCTGGGGTTGTCGTACATCTTCAAGGCGTCGTTCGACAAGGCGAACCGGACACGCGTGGATTCGCCGCGCGGCCCGGGGCTCGAGCGCGGGCTGGCGTGGCTCTCGCAGATCGGGCACGACCTTGGCGTGCCGGTGACGACCGACGTACACGAGCCCGGCCAGTGCGGGCCCGTGGCGCGGGCGATCGATCTGCTGCAGATCCCCGCGTTCCTCTGCCGCCAGACCGACCTTCTCTTCGCGGCGGGAACGGCCGCGGCGGCGCACAAGCGAGGGGTGAACGTCAAGAAGGGCCAGTTCCTCTCGCCGGGCGAGATGGCCGGGCCGGTGGAGAAGCTCGCCGAAGTCGGGTGCCGGAATGTGCTCGCGACCGAGCGCGGGACGTTCTTCGGCTACGGGCGCCTGGTCAACGACTTCATCGGCGTGGCGGAGCTCATGGCCCTGGAGGTCCCGGGCGGGCCGCCCCCGGTCTGCTTCGACTGCACGCACTCCACCCAGCGCCCCGGCGCCGGAAGGGTGACGGGGGGCGCCAAGGGAATGGCCCCCATGCTGGCGCGGGCCGCGACCGCCGCGGGGGTGCACGCCCTCTTCGTGGAGTGCCATCCGGAGCCGGGCGAGGCCCTCTCCGACGCGGCGACGATGCTTCGGCTGGACGAGATGCCCTCGCTGCTCAAGTCCGTCGCAGGGATCAGGAAGGCCATGGCGTGACCGAATGGTCGCCTATTCCGGAGGGGGACGAGCGATTCCCGCGACGAGTGAGGCTCTCGACGGGCGCGACGGTGGCGGGCGCCGCCTTGCTGCTTGTTCTCGCGGGGGTCGCGCTGTATGTCGCGTCGTCACGGGGCGCCCCGAACGCACAGCTCCTCCTCCCCCTCGGCGTGCTCGCCGCGATCGTGCTGATCGCCGTGCTGGCGTGGCAGGCGGAGGTGCGCCGGCGAGACGGGCTGCGGGCGGCCTGCCACGACCTTGGTCTGGCCGGTCAGTTCAAGCCCGACGACCCGGCCCGCCAGGAGGCATTCGAGCCGGTGTCCCATCTGAAGGCCCTCCGTCACGGCCACCGCGGCGTGAAATGGTCTGCGCACGGCGAGGCGGACGGACGACCTATGGCGATCGTGGAGCATCGGTACGTCGTCAGCAGCGGTAAGTCGTCGCACGTGCTCATCCACACCGTTGTCTCGACACCTTGTCCGCCCGCGTGGCCCGCGGTGACCCTCTCCCCCGAGCACGTCTTCCACAAGC
>JBGPJM010000207.1:0-8764 GCA_041485385.1 Phycisphaerae bacterium
CTTAAAACAGACCACTAACCAAAAAGAGATCCTTAGCAAGTAGAACAAGAACGTCGCCCTATCCTAAAAAAGGTTCGCGCTCGCCCCGTACTACCACGACCCGGCGCGCCCCAAGGATGCGCACAACGTCCACTACGTCAACAACGGCCTGCGCTTTGCCTCCCCGGGCGTGCTGGCGAGCGGGACCAAGCCGCCGAGCCCGATGGACCTGGTGCAGCTGCCCGCGCAGACGCTCTACCTCACCTGTTTCACCGACGACGACGACGGGTTCCGCTCGAGCAGCTGGTTCAGCGACTCCTCCAGCACGCTGTACATCTCGCAGTGGTACGACATGTGGTGCGAGACCAACGTGCGGGGCGCCGCGGCCGGGCCGGTGACCGACCCCAGCCGCGCCCAGCGCACCGCGCCGGCCCGCCACGGAGGCTCGACGACGAACGCGGCATGGTTCGACGGGCACGCCGCCACGGTGAACTCGGCGGTGGTGACGACGCTGGCCAACTGGGATGATCGGGACTATCGGCGGTAGGGCGGCGGGGGCGCGGCACTTCACTTCTTGGGCCGACCGTGGTCGATGGCGTGCTCGAGGGCCTTGCAAACGGTCGATCTCGTCGAGCATGGTGTAGACGCTCGCGGTGATGGTCCCAATTCGGCTCAACACCTGGAAGCATCTTGGCCGCGGCGGGTGGGTCCGGGCCACCGGCCTTCGCCCGACATCCATGAGAAGGTGCCCGATGTCAAGAGGCCTCCAGAGATGGGATTGGCTCTTCTGCAATCTGGGGGGTGCGGTTATGACCGAACAAGGGCAAGGGACTCCCTGGCCCGCGTGGCGGGCGGTTGCTGGGCCTCCGATCCACGTATCCATTCGACCTCGCGGGCGTGGCCGCGGGCCTGCTTCTGACGCATCCGAGCCGGGCGATGCGCGGTAACATCCGCGCATGGCAAAGCGAAAACGGCGTCGCGGCGGACGGCTGGCACGGATCTCGGTGGCGGACATCAACGCCGAGCTGGCGCGCCGGCGCGCCCAGGCCGGGGCCCTCCAGCGCCGCCACGACCAGCTGGCCGGAGAGGTGGACGCCCTCCGCGCCGACCTGGAGGCCCTCGGCTCGCTCGACGGCGCCGGGCCCCGAGCGGGCGGGCGTGGCGGCCGCCGTCGCGGCCCCGGCGCCCCGCGCGGGCGGCGGATGCCCAAGAATAAGGTGAAGCTCCCCGACGCCCTGGCCGCCCTCCTGAAGGGCCGGACGATGTCCGTGGCGGAGGCGGGCGCGGCGGTGCGGAGGGCCGGGTACAAGACCAACGCGCGGAGGTTCGGCGCCGTGGTGGGCTTCGCGCTGACGCAGAGCGGCAAGTTCAAGCGGGTGGAGCGGGGGAGGTACACGGCGAAGTGACCTGGAGGTGGCCGTTGCTCCTCCGCCGGAAATCACCGGCGACGAAAACCGAATCAGTCGCGGGGCGGGTGTTGCGGCCAAGGCTCGCATGAACCCGATGCGCCGGATTCCTCGTCCTGCCTTCCTCGCGCGCCGGGCTCGGTCCGGAGCGGCGCGCCGGAACCCGGCGCATCGCGTGATGCTGGCGGTGTCGTTCATCGCGGCCGCGGCTGCCGCTGCGTGCTGGTTCGGTCGGCCGGGTGGCGCCGGGCCTGTCCTGCCGAGCAACTGGGCGCTGGACCCGGCGACGCGAATCAATGACTGGCAGGAGGACATCGACGCCCTGACCACGGAGCTCCCGAGGCGCCACAAGAATGCCTTCTTCAAGTGCAGCCGCGGGGAGTTCGAGGCCGCGGCCGCCCGGCTGCGCGGGGCGGTCCCGGACCTCGGGGACCACGAGGTTGTTGTCGGGTTGATGAAGCTGGCGGCGATGATCGGCGACGCCCACACCGGGATCAGCGCCGGGGAGCTCACGCCCGCCTTCCACTCATTCCCGCTGAGGCTGTACGTCTTCGCCGACGGGCCGGTGATCGTGGCGGCGCGCGGGTCGCAGATCGACCTGGTCGGTTGTTCGCTCGTGAGCTTCGGCGGCGTGCCGGCCGAAGAGGCGTTCCGCCGGGTGACGGCGGGCGCGGCCTACGAGAACGAGGCAACCTTCACAGACTTGGCCCCACGGTTGCTCTGCATTGCCGAACTCGCCCAGACCGCGGGCCTGATCCCGACGACCGAGCGGGCCACGATCGTCGTGCGCGACGCCCAGGGGCATGAGCGCGCGGCGGAGCTCACGCCCCTCGCCGCCGGAGAGAAGCTGACAGCGACGGCGCCGGCTGGCGCGTCGCTGCCCTTGGCCCGGCAGGCCCGGCCGCACAAGAACTGGTTCCAGGTTCTTCCGGAGGACAGGGCGCTGTACTTTCGCTACGACACGTGCGCCGACGAGCCCGGCCAAACCGTCGCTCAGCTCTCCGGAGAGGCGCTCGCGGCCATCGATTCCGGCGGCGTGGAGCGCGTGGTCGTTGACCTGCGAGGCAACGGCGGCGGGAACTCGGGCCTGCTCGCCCGGTTCGTAGACGGGCTGCGGCGCCGGCCGGCGGTGAACCACCCCGGCGGCATGCTCGTGCTGATCGGGCGCTCGACCTTCTCATCGGCGCACATGCACGCCGTGGACATGAAAGCGACACTCGGGGCGACCCTGATCGGTGAGCCGACGGGCCAGAAGCCCAACGCCTACGGCGAGGTCCGCCGGTTCGTGCTGCCGCACTCGCGGATCTCGGTCCGCTATTCGACGAGATTCTGGCGCACCGAGCCCGGCGACCGGCCATCCCTTGAGCCCGACATCGCGGTGGCGGCGACGTCGGCCGATTATTTCTCGCTCAGGGATCCCGCGCTGGAGGCGGCGCTCGCGCAGGGCCGCGGGCCGGGCGCGTAACCCTCCGCCTCGGCAGCATCAAGCGGCGCTGAGAGGGCCGCTCGCGTGGAAAGACGGCGCTCTCAGTACCGGCGCGTGCGTGCCGCGAGCCACCTACACTGGCATGATGACGCAAGCACGCAAACGCCGGCCGGCGTCGCCCAAGCAGGCTTCCGCGTGCTGCGGCCCGATCGACGACCTGCTCGACCCGAGACTGTTCAAGGCTCTCTGCGATCCGACTCGTGCCAAGCTGCTCGGGTGCCTGATCAAGTGCGGCCGGGCGTGCTCGGTTACCGAGGTCGCCGAATCGTGCTCGGTCGATTTCTCCGTGGTTTCCCGGCACCTCCAACTTCTGGAGCGCGCGGGCGTCCTCGAATGCACCAAGGAGGGCAGGACCGTCTTCTACGCTGTTCAGCACCGGCACCTCTGCCGGACGCTTCGGGGTCTGGCCGACGCCATCGAGCAGTGCTGCCCGGCCGAAAACGCGGCCGCGTGCCGGGGAGGGTGCGGTGCCAGGAGATGACAGCAAGCTCCGGGTCCTGTTTCTCTGCACCGCCAACTCCTGCCGCAGCCAGATGGCCGAGGGCTGGGCCAGGGCGTTGAGAGGCGGCCCCATCGAGGCGTACTCCGCTGGGACCGAACCGCGGGGGCTGGATCCGCTCGCCGTCCGCGCGATGGCCGAGGCGGGCGTGGACATCATGGGCCAAACCTCCAAGAGGCCGCAGGACATCGGCGTCACCTTTGACGTTGTCGTAACGGTCTGCGACTCGGCGCACGGGGCCTGCCCGGTGTGGCCGGGCGCTCGGGTCGTGCACGCCGCATTCGACGACCCGCCGCGCCTCGCCAAGGACGCGGCGACCGACGACGAGGCGATGCCCCATTACCGCCGAGTCCGCGACGAGATCCGGCGCTTCGTCGAGTCGTTGCCTGTGCCGCTGGCCGCCCGCGCAGATGAAATGGATTCCGCATGAACTCCTCCGTTCATGTCGTTGCCGAGCGCTCCGCTGTGCCCGCCGCGTGCAAACCGTGTCGCGCGGCACGCCTCTCGTTCTTGGACCGCTACCTCACGCTGTGGATCTTCCTGGCCATGGGCCTTGGCGTGGCGATCGGGCGACTCGTCCCCGGCGCAAGCGCGCTGCTCGACAGCGCGAGCGTGGGCACGACGAACATCCCCATCGCCGTCGGGCTGATCCTCATGATGTACCCGCCGCTGGCGAAGGTGCGGTTCGAGAGGCTCCCCGAGGTCTTCCGCGACTGGAGGATTCTCGGTATCTCGCTGCTGCTGAACTGGCTGGTCGGCCCGCTGCTCATGTTCGCGCTGGCGACGCTCCTGCTGTCCGACAAGCCCGAGTACATGACGGGCCTGATCCTCGTGGGCCTGGCCCGGTGCATCGCGATGGTGCTGGTCTGGAACGACCTCGCCAAGGGCAGCGCCGAATACGCCGCGGGGCTGGTCGCGTTCAACAGCATCTTCCAGGTGCTCTTCTTCAGCGTCTACGCGTGGCTGTTCATCACCGTGCTCCCGCCGTTGCTCGGCCTCCACGGCGCCGTGGTTCACGTCACCATCGGGGAGATCTTCCGGAGCGTGATGATCTACCTGGGCGTCCCCTTCGCCGCGGGCGTGCTCACTCGCCTCGTGCTCCGGCCGATCAAGGGCGAGGCGTGGTACTCGCAGGTGCTCATCCCGCGGATTGCCCCGATCACGCTGGTCGCGCTCCTGCTGACCATCGTGGCGATGTTCAGCCTCAAGGGCGACGCGATCGTCCGCCTGCCCCTGGACCTCCTGCGGATCGCCATCCCGCTCGTGCTCTATTTCGTCATCATGTTCCTGTCGAGCTTCTGGATGGCGAGGAAGGCCGGAGCGGACTACGAGCGCACGGCGACGCTCGCCTTCACCGCCAGCGGCAACAACTTCGAACTGGCCATCGCGGTGGCGATCGCGGTGTTCGGCATCGCCTCGGGCACGGCCTTCGCCACCGTCATCGGCCCGCTGGTGGAGGTGCCGGTGCTGATCGGGCTGGTGAGCGTGTCGTTGTGGTTGGGGCGGCGGTGTTTCAAGACTCCGGCCCAAGCAAAGGCAAATGCCGCAAGTTTCCCCGAAGCGGCCTCGACGGGATCGACCACATGATCCATTTCGACCGCCATCAACCGCCTTAGAGCCCAGCCCATGGAACAGCCCGCCAACAAACCCGCCTCGCCCACCGCCGCGCCCCCGTCCCCCCCAAACTTCACCAAGCCCTGGTACGGCGTCCCGCGCGAGTCGATCTCCTGGAATCCGTCGATCAACGCTTCCGCGTGCATCGGCTGCGGGACGTGCGTGACGACGTGCGGCCGCCAAGTGTTCAGGTTCGACTTCGCGCACAAGCAGTCTGTCGTGATCAACCCGACGCACTGCATGGTCGGCTGCACCACCTGCGGCAACCTCTGCCCAACCCACGCGATCAGCTTCCCCGATCCCTCCGCGGTCCAGGCGGTCCTGGCCCGGCCCGAGGTGCACCACCTGGTCGAGGACAAACTGCTGGCGAAAGCGGATGAACTCTCGCTCCGCGACGTTCTTCCCCACGCCGACCGCATGGTGCACCTGGTCATCGACAAGATCGTCCCCTACGGCGACCGCATCCGCGTGTTCACCTGCCGCGGCGTCAAGCTGCCGGAGGACTGCATGTGCCAGTTCGCCGCCGGCGACTACCTGGAGATCTGGGTGCCCGGGACCAAGTGGCTCTCCCGCGCGTACTCGATCGGGAACGCCCCCCGCGCCGACGGGAGCCTGGAGATCCAGTTGCACCGCATGGCCGGTGGACGGTTCAGCACGTGGGCCTTCGAGCAGGCGATGGTCGGCGACGTGATCACCGCGCGCGGGCCGATCGGCCACTTCCGGCTCCGCTCGGCCCTGGAGACGCCTCTGCTGTTCGTCGCCCGCGGCACCGGCTTCGCGCCGATCAAGGCCATGATCGAGCAGGTGCTGACCATCGATCCCAAACGCGACATCATCCTGTACTGGGGCGTCACGGACACGTCGGACTTCTACCAGCTCGACCTCATCGAGCGGTGGACTGCTGGCAACCCCAACTTCCGCTGCACGCTCACCGCCAGGACGGTGCAACCGGGATTCGTCCCGGCGCAGGGTGCGACATTCGCCGAGGGCACGGTCTACGCCGCGCTGGCAAAGAGCACGAACCGTCTCACCGATCGCGATGTGTACATGGCCGGGCCGACCAAGACGGTGCAGGAGTCACTCCGCACCCTCGCCGTGTTGGGTGTCCCGCGCGAGCGGATCTTAGTAGATTCCTACGGCGGATGAAGGCGGGGGTCATTCCAGCCGTCGAATCTCCTGCCAACAGCGGTAGGGATGAGCGCTACGCCTTCTCCGCGGAACGCGACTCTCAGACGGGTGGCTCAGTATGTGAAGTTGGCGTTGGGGTCGGTGGAGCCGGGGGCCACGCCGCCGGTGTTGCCCAGGATGGCCGCGCCGGTGACGCCCTGGACGACGAGGCAGACGTTCCCGGCCACGATGTCCCAGTTGACGGTGTTGCCCGCGCAGGTGTTCTTGATGATGATGTTGCCGGCGGCACTGACCTCGATCCCTCGGTCGGCGCTGGTGCAGTTGTTGCCCTCGATGCGGTTGTTGCCGCCGGTCGCGTGGATGCCCGCGCCGTCGAAGGCGCCGTTGCCGTTGAACGAGCAGGCGTTGCCGCGGATCACGCAAACGATAGAGCACGCGATGCCGTCGGAGGCGTTGAGTCGGGCGGTACAGTCGGCGACCGTGGAGCCGCTGCTGACACCGATGCCGCTGCCGGTGTTCTGGTACGCCGAGCAGTTGGTGACCGTGCAGCCGCTGCCCGTGGAGATCCCGGGGCCGCCGCGGTTGAGATACGCCGTACAGTCGCTGATCGTGCAACTGTCGCCGGTGAGCAGGCCATTGCCGGCGTTGGTGTACGCCGAGCAACCGGAGACCGTGTAGCCGAACCCCGCCCTGATGCCGAAGCCGTTGTCGCTGACGCGAAGGAGTCTGAGCGTGCCGTTGATCGCGCTGAACGTATGGAAGTCGAGGCCGTCTTGGTCCCAGCTGCGGATCGTGCCGTTGCTCACGGCCAGGTCGTTGGCGTTGGTGAGCGTGCAGGTGACGCCGTCGAGCGAGCTGGGCACGCCCTGGAGGTCGAACCCCATCAGGTCGAGCGTGACGCCGTTGGCGGCGATCACGATGCCGTGCTTGCCCGCGACACCGGCGATGTTGCCGGTCAGGTAGTACGACCCGGGCTGGGTGATCTTGAAGAGGCTGATGGCATCGCCGGGCGTGTTGGCCGCGTTGATGGCGGTCCGCGGCTCGACCTCGGTGAGGGTCTTGTACGACGGGGCGACCGGGCCGGCCGGCGGGTCCAGCGGCCCGGCCAGGGCAACCAGTGCGCCCGCGACGGCAACGGTTCCGACGACGATGGACCAGCGAACGGCTGTCATGATGCCTCCTCGTGGGGTATCCCCCAAGATGAGGAGTATGACGCCTCCCGGCCCCGGTAGCACGGTTTTTCTTCGCGAATACCCGGCCCGCCACGAGAAACCCCCGGCGAGCGCCGGGGGAGGGGAGGAGCGATCGATGCTGCCCGGGCGCGGGCGAGGGTGCGCCGTGCCGTCTCGCGCTTACACCGAGCGGTCGATGAAGCCGCCCTTGCCGGGCTCCTTCGCCGGCAGCGGCGGATTCAGGAGCAGCTCCTTCTGATGCATCTTCGCGAGCTTGCGGATGGCGACCTGATCACCTCGTGCGGCCTCCTGGCGGGTGGTGGTGGCGGTCTCGCTGGCCTCTTCCTGTGCGGACGATACTGCGGGCAGGGAGGCGGCGCGGAGCGGAGCCTGTTGGGTGGAGCCGGGGCCGGTGACGGGGTTCGTAAACATGGTCAGCCTCCTGAAAAAAGGGACCGAGAACCATCGTGCCGAGACATTCATCGGGCCACCGTCCGGTCACAATCAGTAATTCCCTCTTCCACGGGCACCGAGGCCGCGCCGCTGCGTCGCGTACGCAGGTGTTGCGCGTCGTCAGCCGCGCCACGCGTGCTGACGGGTCGCAAGCAGAAACCCTCGGCACAGGCCGAGGGAGGGGAGCGATCGGCGCTGCTGCGCTCAGGCCGTCTTGGGCTCATCCAGCAGCGCCCAGTACTCGGTCATTGCGTCCAGGTGCACGCCCGCGCCGGCGGGGTAGTTCCGCTTGCCGCGCGTCACGACGATGCCGCGCTCCTTCAGGAACGCCACCGCCGTGGCGATCTGGGTGCAGGGGATCTCCGCCGGCGCCCAGAGTTCCCCGAGGGTGAACCCCCGGTCGCCCGCCTCCGCGACCGCGTGGGCCGTGGCCTCGAACGCCGCAAGGGGCCGACGCGACGAACAAGGTCGGTGCGATTCCCGCGCCCCCGAAGATCGAACTCGTGGACTTCCCGGGCTGCCCGAACACGCCGAAGATGCGCGCCAACCTGTCGGCTGCGCTCCCCTCACTCGCCGGCGGGTGGGCGTTTGCCGAGGTGAACCAGGAGAATCTCCCGGTGGGCGACGTCCGGCGCGGATACCCGTCCCCGACCGTCCCGGTGGACGGGCGTGACCTCTACGGCTTGGCGGTTCCGACCGCACCGTTCTGCGGGGTGTCGCGTGTACCCGGGCGGCGTGCCGGACGCGGGGGACGTCGCGGGGAAGTTGCGGGCAATGACGGGGCGGTGAGCCACGGCAGCTCCCGGCGCGCGTTCGGCCGCAAACCGTGCGCGCTACGTTCGCGTGGAAAGGCGCGATCCTCAGGGATCCGCGATCGTCACGGGCAGCCCGCGAAGAACGCGTTGAGGAAGTCGAAGAAGTCCTGGGAGTTGATGGACTCGTCGTGGTTGAAGTCGGCGATCGGGTCGCTCGCGAAGAAGGCGTTGAGGAAGTCGAAGAAGTCCTGCGAGTTGACGGCGCCGTCGCA
>JBGPJM010000208.1:0-8745 GCA_041485385.1 Phycisphaerae bacterium
CAATGTCCGCATCGCCGTCTCGGTCCAGATCGGCGATGTAGGGGCGGGTGGGAAGGCTCCCGACCGTGTACGTTCCGCGGAGGACGAACTGGCCCGGGGGTCCGTTGATCAATATGGAGACAAAGCCGAGTCCGCGCGGGTTGTAGTTCGTGACGGCAAGGTCCAGGTTGCCGTCGCCGTCGAGATCGGCGATCGCGGGGGAGCCGGCGCCGGTCGTGTTCGTGATGAGCGTCGGCGCGTCGAAGTTACCTCCCAGATTCCGGAGGAGGAGAACAGCCCCGGAGTTGGCGGAGATGAACACACCGACCGCCAGGTCGATATCCCCGTCCCCGTCCAGGTCGCCGGCGTCGATCGACTTCGGCTCGCCCGCGGCGACGGGGTAGAACACGCGCTCCGCGAAGCCGGCGCCGGTGTTGCGGAGAACCGAGACGCCGTTAGGCCCGGTATTCACCACGGCCAGATCGGGCCGGCCATCCCTGTCGAAATCGCCGATGGCCGCTTGGTTCGGCGCCGGCCCGACCCCGAAGGGCCCTTGCGGGGTGAACACCCCTGTCCCGTCGTTCTGCAGGATGGTGACCTCGTAGTCGGGATAGTTGATGACCGCGATGTCCGGATGGCCATCGAGGTTGAAATCAGCGACGCCGATCCACCCGGGGTTGGTGCCGAGGAGGTACGACGCCTCGCCGGCGAAGCCGCCTGCGTCGCGGAACAGCACGGTGACGAAGCCGTTTCCGTCGTTGTAGAAGGTGCCGCCGGCGTTCGAGACCGCGAGGTCCATGTGGCCGTCGTGGTCGAAATCGCCGGCAGCCACGCCGTACGGGTGCGGGCCGACCGCGTGCGTGACGCGCGGGGCGAAGCAGAGGTGGTTCTGTGCCGCGACGGGGCCCGCCGCGCAGCACACGAGCACCGCGGCCAGCGCGCCCGCCGCCGGCGTGATCCCGCGCCGCATCGATGCGTGATCGAACATTGCCTGCTCCCACGAGGACACCAGATCGACGCCCGCGCCACCCCGAGCGCCGCCCCCCATCGAAGTCCACATCAAGGATTCGCGGTCGGCACCGAAGAGTTCCGGGAGGACCGGGGGATGGGCAGAGAAGCCCTGGGCACTCGTCCGCTTTTGGGGAACTTTCCACCCCCTCACGCGTCTAACCATGGTTCGCGCCATCGGCGAGAACAGGGGGGCCACGCTTGGCAAGGGGGATCCACACCATCCAGGGAGCCGCCTTCCCACCCCGCCGCGGCGATCGGTCAGACGCCGCCACACGCGCGGGGGAGAGGCGCGGAGAGGGGGGCCACCTCATTCACTTTCCATTTTCCGCTTTCCACTTTTTTTCGCGCCGAAACCCCAACCCCTTGCGCACCTCCCACCAATCCCGCACCAAAACCTCATCCCTTTGGGTACGCCCCACCCCCCCTCTCGCCGCGAAAAACATCCCGTCAAAAAGCGCAACTCTTGATATCACAAGCACTTACACAAAAAACCTGCCCTGTTTTTCTCGATCCTTCCCCGCCCTTCTCTGCTTTTCTCAAAAACTCTCGATCCTTCTCAAAATCTCTCGACCCTTCTCGTCCCCTGTCCCCCACACCACCCCTCTTCTCTTCTGCTCGCTGCTTTCTGCTCACTGCTTACTTCTTCCCTGCGAGAAATGCATTTTCAGGTCCCACCCCAACAGAGCAGCCACTAACCAACCCAACTCCACACGCCACAACAACTTACATCAAAAACACCCCAGAAAAGAACCTCAAAAAACCCCCGAAAACCTCAAAAAACCTCGCCGAACCTCCAAAAACCCCCATCGAACCTCAAAAAACCCACCCCGAACCTCAAAAAACCTCCCCGAACCCTGGCCACCACCGTTCGCTGCTCCTTATGTCCCACATTCCCTTTTCTCACCCACCCACCCACTACCCCAATCCACTCCACGCCTGAACGCCCCAACGCCTGAACGCCTCCACGCCTGAACGCCTCCACATCCCACATCCCACATCCCACATCCAATGCCCCCTCCCCTCGACAACAAACTCCTCGACATCACCCGCCGCTACTGGGGCTTCGACACCCTCCGCCCTCTCCAGGCCGAGGCCATCCAGGCCACACTCGACCGCCGCGATTCCCTCGTCGTCATGCCCACCGGCGGCGGCAAGTCCCTCTGCTACCAGGTCCCGCCACTCATCACCGGCGACCTCTGCGTTGTCGTCTCTCCACTCATCGCCCTGATGAAGGATCAGGTCGATGCCCTCCGCGTCGCCGGCTACCCCGCCGCGGCCCTCCACAGCAACCTCTCCGCCGCCGAGTCCGCCAAGGCCCGCGACCTGGTCAACAGCCCCGGCGGCCGCCTTCTTCTCGTCGCCCCCGAGCGTCTCCTCTCCGAGGGAGGGAGCCTGCTCACCTGGCTCAAGAAGATCGGCGTCGGCTCCTTCGCCATCGACGAGGCCCACTGCATCAGCCAGTGGGGGCACGACTTCCGCCCCGAGTACCGCCGCCTCGCCGAGCTCCGCGAGCACTTCCCCGGCGTCGCCCTCCACGCCTACACCGCCACCGCCACGCCCCGCGTCCGCGAAGACATCGTCAAGCAGCTCCACCTCCACGACCCCGCCGTCCTCGTCGGCCGCTTCGATCGCCCCAACCTCACCTACCGCATCCTCCCGCGCCTCGACATGGTCGACCAGGTCGCCGACGCCCTCGGCCGCCACAAGGACCGCGCCGCCATCGTCTACTGCATCACCCGCAAGGACACCGAGTTCGTCGCAACCACCCTGCGCACCCGCGGCATCGACGCCCGCGCCTACCACGCCGGCCTCGACGCCGCCGCACGCAACAAGGTCTCCGACGACTTCCGCACCGAGCGCCTCTCCGTCGTCGTCGCCACCGTCGCCTTCGGCATGGGCATCGACCGCGGCGACGTCCGCTGCGTTGTCCACGCCTCCATGCCCAAGAGCGTCGAGCACTACCAGCAGGAAACCGGCCGCGCCGGGCGCGACGGCCTGCCCTCGGAGTGCCTGCTCCTCTACTCCGGCGCCGACTTCATGAAGTGGAAGCAGATCCTCGAGTTCGGCATCCAGGAGAACCAGACCACCGAAGAGGTCTTCCAGGCCCAGCTCGAGCTGCTCAACCACGTGCAGCGCCTCTGCTCCAGCACGCGCTGCCGCCACAAGGCCCTCTCCGAGTACTTCGGCCAGCAGTACGAGCCGCCTCCGCTGCCCGCCGGCGCCGCGCAGAACGGCGCCGCCGGCGCCACCACCGGCCCCCGCGGCTGCCGCGCCTGCGATGTCTGCCTCTCCGAGCTCGACACCGTCCCCGACTCCATGGACATCGCCCGCAAGATCATCTCCTGCGTCGCCCGCGCCAAGGAGTCCTTCGGGGCCGCGCACATCGCCGATGTCCTCCGCGGCAGCACCCAGAAGAAGATCCTCGACTGGAAGCACGACCAGCTCTCCACGTTCGGCCTGCTCAAGGACAAGTCCCGCGAGGCCGTCCTCAGCTACATCAACCAGCTCCTCGACGCCGGCGTCCTCGATCGCGCCCCCGGCGAGTTCCCCGTCCTCCGGCTCAACGCCGCCTCCGCCCAGGTCCTCCGCAACCAGCTCCCCGTCACCCTCGTCCGCCCCAAGCGCATCGACGAGGGCGCATCAGGGAGTGGGGGTGCCGGCATCGGGTATGACCAAGCCGCCGCCACGCCGCTCACACCCGAGGAAGCCCGCCTCTTCGAGTCGCTGCGGGGTCTCCGGCGCCAGGTCGCCGAGTCCCTCGGTGTGCCCCCCTTCGTCGTCTTCGGCGATGCCACGCTCGAAGAGCTCGCCCGCGTCCGCCCCGGCTCGCGCGACACGCTCATCAACGTCCGCGGCATAGGCACCGCCAAGCTCGCCGAGTTCGGCGACCGCTTCCTCGCCCACATCCGCGAGTACTGCGCGGCCAACAACCTCGCCCTCGACGCCGTCCGCGGTTCGCGCCCAAGATCAGCGAAACGCGCCTCCTCGGAGGCGCGCCCGCTCACCGCAAGCCGCCTGGCGGCAGCGAAGCTGTTTGCTGCCGGTGTATCGATTGAGGACGCCGCGCTCAAGCTCGACCGGGCGCGCAGCACCGTGACGCAGTACCTGGTCGAGTACATCATGCGGGAGCGTCCGAAGTCCATCGCGCCCTGGGTCGACGAGGCAACCTACAAGCGTGTGAGGGACGCGGCGAGCACCGCGGTCGATCGGCGCTTCAGGACGGTCTTCGAGAAGCTCGCAGGCGAGGTCACCTACGACCAGATCCGGCTCGTCGTAAACCACCTCAAATCCAAGGGAGAGCAGATGGGTTACCCCGATTCCGCAGGCGTTGCCGCACCTCCAGGTGTCATGGAGGGGCGGTGAGGGGATTCGAGGAGGGGGGTCTTGGGAGGGGGGTCTTAGGGAAGGGGGGCGCCAATGATCGCGCATGGATCTCGAAGTCATCAAGGTCGTCCTGCAGACGCTCTCCTCGTTCGCCATTGCCGGCGGCCTGCTGTTCACCGCCGTCCAGTTCTGGTACTGGCGCAGGGCCGCGCACGTCGCCAACTTTTCCAAGCTCGTCGAGCTGCAGATGTCGCTCCGCAAGATGCGCGTCGACGACCCCTCTCTCGCGGCCGTCTACAAGGACGACGTCCGCAACCTCTCCACCGACCAGGAGATCCGCGAGTACTTCTTCAACCTCATGCAGCTCTCGGTCTTCGAGATCGTCTGGTTCATGCACAAGAACCACCAGCTCCCCGACGACTACTTCCAGAGCTGGGTCGATCGCATGCGGGTCATCGAGCAGGAGGAGTCGTTCCGGAAGATGATCGAGAACCCCTCCATGAAGATCCTGCACGACGACTTCCAGAAGTACATCAGCGACGTGATGAAGACCCTCCCGCGCAAGGCGTAGCGTGCTATTCGCGGCTACGGCTTGCCCTTCTGCAGCGACTCGACCATCGCTACCAGCGGCAGGAAGTTCGCGACGACGAGCGTGCCGATCACCTGCATCCCGGCCAGCATGAAGAGCAACGCCAGCACCCAGTACCGCCGTGCGCAGTAGAAACCGAACGCCACCCCCAGCAACACGGGCGCGGCGATGATGATCCCCGGGAACATCTGGCCGGTATTCCGCCCCATGAGCCAGCGAGAAGCGCCAAGGCTCGCGCGAGTCATCAGCGACAGCTCCACCCCGAAATCCCGGAAGATCTGCTCGAACTTCGGCACGATCGCGCAGAGCACGATGAGCACGAGCGACCACAGCACGAGCCCGATGATCGTGAGCACGCCACCCGCCGTCTTCGAGCCCGTGCGCTTCCGACCTGGGTCCGTCACCGGCACTGGTTGGGCAAGAGCGCTCATTCCCGCACCTCTTCTTCCTTCGCCGGCGTTGCACCCGCGATCGTCGCCACCGGCGGCCCCAGCGGCATCGTACGGGCCATCTTCAGGTACCGCCTGAAGTTCCCCACCGTCTCATCCACGCTGTCCCCCCCGAACTTCTCCAGCGCCGCCCGCGCGATCTCGAAGGCCACCACGTTCTCCATCACCACGCTCGCCGCGGAGACCGCGCAGATGTCGCTCCGTTCGTACGCGCTCGTCTCCGGCCGCTTGGTGTTCAGGTTCACGCTCGGCATCCCGCGCAGCAGCGTCGAGATCGGCTTCATCGTCCCCCGCACCACCACCGGCGCCCCGTTGGTCATCCCGCCCTCCAGCCCGCCGGCGTTGTTGGTGTCGCGCACGAACCCCAGCGACGGCGAGTTCATCCTCGCCGGGTCGAACCGGATCGGGTCGTGCACGCGCGAGCCCGGGCGCGAGGCGCACTCCATCCCCAGCCCGATCTCCACCGCCTTGAACGCCTGGATCCCCATCACCTCGCCCGCCAGCCGCGCATCCAGCCGGTCGCGCCGGTCCATCGTCGACCCCAGCCCCGGCGGGCATCCGAAGACGTGCGCCTCCACCAGCCCGCCCACCGTGTCCTTGTCGATCTTCGCCTGGCGGATGATCGCGCACTGCCGCTCGGTCGCCGCCGCGTCCGGGCAGTACGTCTCGCTCGCGTCCCGCGCCGCCACCAGCGACCGCCAGTTCGCCTCCGTCACCTCCACGTCCGTCGCGCCGTCCAGGATCGACCGCACGAACCCGAACACCTCGATCCCCTCGCCAAGCCTGCCCCCCGGCCCCTCGTCACGCAGCAGCCGCAGCAGGCACCGCGCCGCCGCCCCCGCCGCCACCCGCGCCGCCGTCTCCCGCGCGCTCGCCCGCTCCAGCGTCTCGCGGCAATCCGTCGTCAGGTACTTCACGCTCCCGGCAAGGTCCGCGTGCCCCGGCCGCGGCGTGTGCACCGGCGGCGTCTTCGCCGGGTCATCCAGGCGCGAGTCCTTGTTGCGGATCACAAGCGCCAGCGGCGAGCCGATCGTCTTCCCCCGGCGGACGCCCGACAGCACCTCGACCTCGTCGCGCTCGATCCGCTGCCGCGCCCCGCGTCCGTATCCGCCCTGGCGACGGGCCAGCTCGCCGTTGATGAACTCCACATCCAGCGGCACCCCCGCCGGCAGGCCGGTCACGATCGTGACGAGCGCCGGCCCGTGCGATTCCCCCGCGGTCTGGTACGAGAGCATCGGCATGCTGCAAGGATACCGCCCGCCGCCCGCTCACACCGTTGTCGGCGGCGTGGCGTACCGGGAGCTGCACACCGGGCAACGCTCGCCGGCCGGGTCGGTGAGCACCCTCCGGCACACGCAGCAGCGCCGGCGCGCCAGACGGCTCTGCAGCGCGAACCTCAGGTGCGCGACCTCATGGCCCGCCGCGACCGGCGCGCCGCAACCCTGGCAGATCGGCTTCCCCCCCCGACGAAACCTCTCCACCACAGCGCCAACATCGGGCGGTGGTGACGGCGCGGATCATCGCCATGAGTCTACACTCGCCCTCCATGCCCATCCGCACGTCCCACCCCCGCTTTGACGTTGTCATTTCCGATATCGACGGCTGCCTTGGCTCCGAGGGCGCCGAGGCCCTGGACCTGGCGAGCCTGTCCCGCGTCGCCGAGCACAACCGCCTGGCGCAGGAGAAGCACGACCGGCCGGTCCTTACCGTCTGCTCCGGCCGCCCGCAGCCGTTCGCCGAGGGGATGCTTCGGCTGGTCGGGAACATGACCCTGCCCGGGGTGAGCGAGAACGGCGTGTGGCTCTACCACGCCGGCACGAACGAGTACATGATGGACCCGGCGATCACGCCCGAGCACCGCGCCGCCGTGCGCGAGGCCGCGGCGTGGCTGGAGGCGACCTACGGCCCGCGCGGCGTCACCCAGCAGCCCGGCAAGGCCGCGTCCGTTTCCCTCTACCACCCTGAGACCCCGTTTCTGCGCACGCTCGCGCCCGGCATCGCCGCGGAGTTCCAGCGCCGCGGGTGGCCCTTCCGCGTCTCCATGACCTGGCTCTACATCAACTGCGACCTCGCGCACATCACCAAGGGCACCGGCCTCGACCGCCTCTTCGCCCTCACCGGCCTCACCCGCGCCCGCGCGGCCGGGATCGGCGATACCACCAGCGACGTGCCGATCCGCGAGCGAGTCGCCTGGTTCGCCTGCCCCGCGAACGCCCAGGAGGAAATCAAGAAGCTCGCCGACTACGTGTCCCCGCACCCCGAGGCGAAAGGCGTGGTGGACATCCTCGAGCAGCTCTCGCGGATCACAAGTGAAAAGTGAGAAGTGAAAAGTGAGAAGTGAAAAGCGGAGAAGTGAGAAGCGGAGAAGCCGCACTTCTTCTTTTCACTTTTCACTCCTCACTTTTCACTTGACCTCACGGCAACACCAGCATCGCGTCCCCGAAGGAGTAGAACCGGTACCCGCTCTCCATCGCCAGCTCGTACAGCGATTTCAACCGTTCCACCGCCGCCCCGTCCCCGCCCAGCCCCCCCGCGACCAAGGCCAAGAGCGTGCTCCGCGGCAAATGGGAGTTCGTCATCAGCACGTCCACGTGCTTCCACGCGTACCCCGGTGTGATCAGCAGCCGCGTCTCCCTGCTCCCGCCCGCCCCGAGCCCCGCCGCCTCGAACGATTCCAGCGTCCGCGCCGCCGTCGTGCCCACGGCCACCACCCGCCCGCCCCGAGCACGCGCCTCGACCACGGCGCGCCCCGTCGCGCCCGGCAGCGTGCACCACTCCGCGTGCATCGGGTGCTGTTCGACGTATTCGGTCTCCACCGGCTTGAACGTCCCCGTCCCCACGTGCAGCACGACATCGGCCCGCCGCACGCCGGCCGCGCCAAGGCCCGCGAGCAGCTCCGGTGTGAAGTGCAGCCCCGCCGTCGGCGCGGCCACGGATCCAGTGGCACGGGCTTCCAGCCCGTGAGTCGCACGGGCATCTTGCCCGTGCCGATCCTCCCCCTCCGCATACACCGTCTGATACGCCAACCGGTCCACCTCATCATCCCCGGCAAGCCCGGCGTGCTTCCTGGCCTGCAGGATGTACGGCGGCAGCGGCGTCAGACCCACCCGCTCCAGCACGTCCCCGTCACCCGCGCGGTGCACCCGCGCAACCCACGCGCCAGGCTCCTCATCGCGCTCGACGAGCTCCAGCACCACCCCGCTCGGCCCCCCGTGCCGGTCCCTCAGGGCGATCCGCACCCCCGGCGCCTGGCGCCTCGATTTGATCATCACCGCCCAGCACTCGCCAGCCGCCCCGCGCTCCCCCAGGTACAGCCCCTGCACGCCCCCGTGCGAGTCCTCGCGCTCGCCCGCGAACCGCGCCGGCAGCACCCGCGTGGTGTTCAGCACCAGC
>JBGPJM010000209.1:0-8711 GCA_041485385.1 Phycisphaerae bacterium
CGTTCTTCGCCGCGGCACCCGCGGCCGATTTCAACCACGACGCCGTGATCAACTCCCAGGACTTCTTCGACTTCCTGGCGGCGTTCTTCGCGGGGTGCTAAGCGGTTCATCCCCCCCTCCGCCCTCCGCGTTCCTCCATAACCCCTGCGTTCTCTGCGTTCCGCCCTGTGAGCGAAGCGCATGCTTGTGCCAAGCCACAAGCATGCCAACCGCCAAAGGCATGACCGGACCGACGAACGCACGACTCGGAACGACCGAGCCATGACCTCTGAGGAGAATCCCATGACCACGGCGAGCAGGATGATGAGTGATCGACCCGCGTATCAAACCATGCCACCCGGGCCACCGACCGCTGCCCCCGGGACCCTGACCCACCCCGCCCCACCCCCGCCCGCGTCGGTGGCCCGATGGGATCTCTCCCGGTACCGCCTGCCATTGGGGGAAGGGTTCAGGATGCGGAGGCGCGCCGGCGGCGGCTGGGTCCTGTTGGTGCTGGCCATCGTCATGGGCTGGACCGCGGGGGCGGCGGGCCAGCAGGTGCTCCTCTCGGAGGACTTCGAGAACGGCGCGCCGGGGTGGACCAGGACGGGCACCCCAATCATCCTGTGGCACGTCGCCAACGCGGCCGAGTGCGGCTCGATCACGCGCATGGCGGCGTACAACCGGGGGCCGGGCACCTGTACGTACAACACGGGAGGGGTCAACACCGGGCGGATGCGGTCGCCGCCGCTGCTCATGGCGGGGACACCGCCGTTCCTTGTGTCGTTTGATTACATGCGGTCCATGGATACGAACCCTGCTGAACAGAGCAACACGCTCGAGATCGTTGACACAGGGAGTCCGCTCACCTTTCTCATCACGAACATTCCAACCAACAGCCCCGTGATCCGGCACCTTGCGAACCTGGTGGTCCCTGCTGACTGGGCGGGCCGGACGGTCCGGTTTGAGTTCGCGGCCGGGTCGGATACGGCGGGGAACAACAACCTCGGCTTCTTCTTCGACAACTTCGTCGTCACCAACTCCTGCGCCGGGGTCTGCCCCGGCGATTTCAACTGCGACGGCGCCGTGAACTCCCAAGACTTCTTCGACTTCCTCACGGCGTTCTTCGCCAGCGCGCCCAGCGCGGACTTCAACCACGACGCCGCGATCAACTCCCAGGACTTCTTCGACTTCCTCACCGCCTTCTTCGCCGGCTGCTGACCTGACAACGCCGCTTCACCCCGCAGGCAAGGCCTGATTTCATCAGGAGCGACTCCGCGTTGGTGGCGTCGCTCTTTTCGTTTCTTGGAGCGCGACCGGTTGGCGGCGTTGATACCGGCCCGGTGGCAGCGGATGGGCGCGGAAGGCCCGCCCCCTTTCGCAGCGCAGCACTCCGCCTTTTCTTGGCGCTCGCGCGGCGCACCCTCCGCTTGGTGTCCGGGCGAGGACGCTCGCCGCCACAGGAGGTTACCCATTATGAAGCTCGCCTTCCTCTCAGCGCTGATCCCCGCCATCCTCACCACCGTTGCCGCGGCCCAACCCACGGCCTTCACCTACCAGGGCCGCCTCAAGAACGGCGCCCAGCCCGCCGCCGGGCTCCACGACTTCCGCTTCACGCTCTTCAACGTGGCGTCCGGGGGTGTGCAGCTGGCCCCGCCCCAGTGCGTGGACAACATACTCGTGACGGAGGGCCTCTTCACCGCCACAATCGACTTCGGGCAGCAGTTCGTGACGACGGAAACGCGGTTCCTCCAGATCGAGGTCCGCGCGGACACCGGACTCACCTGCGCCAACCCCGCCGGGCTCGTCCCCCTTGCGCCACGTCAGCCTCTGACCGCCGCCCCCATCGCCAGCCACGCCAAGACCGCGTTCTCGCTCGCCGCCGCGGACGGCTCGCCCGCCAACGCCGTCATCGTGGACAACGACGGCAACGTCGGCATCGGCACGACGAATCCACAAGCATTGCTTCATGTGAACGGCAGCCTTCTTTGGGGCGGCGCAACCACAAATCTTGCATATTCCGGAGAAGACGCGTCCGGGTTGTTCCTCGAACAGAAGGGGAACTCGTCCGCGACGAGCAAGATCAGACTGCAGACTTCAAAGTCGGGCGATCTCAACAACTACTCTCAGTTCTTTGTTGACCCCATTGCCGGCTTCTCATTTACGACGCTGGGAACGGGCAGCGGCAACGTCGGCATCGGCACGGAGTCGCCCAGGGCCGGGGCGAAACTCGACGTGCGCGGCAACATCCGGCTCGGTGCTCAGGGCGAGTTCTACGCGATGAAATCATTCTCCGACGATCGCATCCTCCACGGGCGTGTTTCAGCCACCGGCGGGATCGCCGGCGGCGGGGGATTCCTTGTCACGCATACGGCGGGTACCGGCGTGTATATGGTGACCTTCAACCCTAGCCCCTTTAGTGCTGAGCCAACCCCGATCGCGACGCCGCAGTCCGCCTCTCGTCTCGTGCGCGTGAGCGGACAGTCTTCGAGTCATGCGACCTTCATCGTGACGGACCTATCCGGTGCGCAGCTGGAGGGTGCGTTCACGTTCTTCGCAATCGGACCCTAGTCGCGCGGTGCGGCGCCGCAAGTCTCAGGTGCGCATCGCCACGATGCGCTTCATCCCCGTTGTGAAGAGCTGACCCATGCATCCAACCCTCCGACGTCTCGCCCCCGCCGCCCTCGTCCTCGCCGCCGTGTTCGCCGTGCAGGCCGGGCTCGCACGAAGGCTCGTGGGCAACACGATCAACCCCGTCGCCACCCTCGACGAAGGCGGAAGCCGCGTCATCCTCACCGGCCCGTTCTCCTGCACCCAGGTCGAATGGGTCGCCCTCCGCGTGACGGTGACACAGCGAACCACCGGCGCCATTGCCGAGGGATACGCCATCCGCCTGGGGTCCCCCAACCTGCAGCAGTGGCAAGTCCACGCAAGCGCCCGCGCCAGCGCAACCCTCGAAGCTGGTGAGGCCACCGCCGTCGCCGTCACCACTCGCGACGGAGAGGCGTCCGATGCGCACCAGTGGCTTGTTCCTGTGACGCTCCAGGAATAGCGATGCAGACTCCGCGCTCAGCCGCACATCGAATCGGAGACCCGGCCATGAAGTTCCACTGCCATCCGCCACGTTGCTCGCCGCCGCACCCGCGGCCGACCTCAACCACGACGCCGCGATCAACTCACGGGGCTTCTTCGCCTTCCTGAACGCCTTCTTCGCCGGCTGCTCAGGGTTGGAACAGGGGTCGGGTACCATGCCGGCAACCAGCTCCCACGTACCGGAGGAACACCATGAGAACCCGAATCCCTTCGATGCTCGCGGCGATCGCCGGGGCCGCGCTCTCGAGCAAGGCCCGGGCCCAGACGTGGGACGGCGGTGGTGCCGACAACAACTGGACCACGGCCAACAACTGGAACCCCAACGGATTGCCCCCCAACGACGGCACCGCGGACATCATCTTCAGAGGGTCCGTCCGCCTGACGCCGGTCCTCAGCACGATCGAACGCGTCCGCTCGATCACGTTCAACAGCCCGGCCGGCCCGTTCGACGTCAATGTCGGGGTCTTTCACACCCATCTCGAGATCGGCGCCGGCGGCGTCACCAACAACGACAACAGCGCGCAGACCATCTCCGCCGGGATCCGCACCACGGCGGCGCAGACCTGGAGGGCCGCGATCGGAAACCTTGCGTTCGGCACCGTGGACGGACTGGGCAATGCACTGACCATCGACGGCGGCTTCGACACCACAATCGACCGGCTCACCGGGTTCTCCTCGCCCTTGATCAAAGATGGCTCCGGCACGCTCTTCCTGACCGGTGACGGCAACAGCTTCGGCGGCATCACGATCAACGCGGGAGCGCTGAGCATCGATGCCGACTCGCGGCTCGGCGGCCACGATGTCGTCATCAACGGCGGCGCCCTGTCCATCACCGCCGACATCACCACGTCGCGGAACATCACGCTGACCACCGCCGGCGCCTCGCTCAGCGGGGCAACCCACCAGCTCGTCTTCGATGGAGGCGTCCTGACCGTCAACGGCGGTGGTGTATCCACCGCCACCGGCTTCCTTGGCGCCGGTCTCCCCTCCAGCGGAACCGCGACGATCAACGGCGTCGGCTCGAGCTGGACGATGACCGGCGGCTTCGGCGTCGGCTACCAGGACCAGGGGACGCTCTCGATCCAGGCCGGCGGCACTGTGTCCAACACCATCGCGCACATCGGCAGTCTCCCGGGTTCGACGGGAGTCGCGACGGTGACCGGTCCCGGCAGCACGTGGGCCAGCAGCGGTTTCCTCGGGATCGGCTACGCCGGCACGGGCACGCTGAATATCGAGGACGGCGGCAGCGTCTCCGCAAACAGCAGCTTCGTCGGCACCGACCCCGGCTCCGACGGCACGATCAACATCACCGGCACCGGATCGACCTGGAGCGTCACCGGCACGCCCGTCATCGGTGAACACGGCGTCGGCACGATGACGATCTCGGCGGGCGGGAGCGTCACCGACGTCGGGGCGTTCATCGGCCGGTTCGACGACGGCGACGGCACCGTGACGGTCAGCGGGGGTGGCTCGGCCTGGACCAACAGTGGCGCTCTCACGGTTGCGAGTTCCGGAACGGCCACGCTGATGGTCGAGACCGGCGGGAACGTCACCACCACCGGCGATTGCATGATCGGCGCAAGCTCCGGGGCGGACGGCGCGGCCATGGTCAGCGGCGCCGGCTCGACGCTCACGAGTCGCGGTTTGTACGTCGGGTTCGGCGGCGTGGGCACCCTGGACATCGAGTCGGGCGGCGCCGTCTCGAGCACCGGCGGCTCGGTCAGCGGCACTCCCGCCGCGAACGGCAGCGCGGCGACGATCAACGGCGCGGGTTCGCACTGGACCCTCAATGGGGATCTCGCGGTCGGCGATGGCGGCGTGGGCTCGCTGACGATCGCAGGCGGGGGCAGCGTCTCCGATCATCTCGCAACCCTCGGCGAGTTCATCGGCGGGAGCGGGACCGCCACCGTCACCGGCGCGGGCTCCACCTGGGCCAGCGACAATCTCGCCGTCGGCTACCTGAGCGGAACGGGCTCATTGACCGTGCAGAACAGCGGTCACGTGACCTGCGCAAACGGCAGCATCGGCAACTCCTCCGGCACGGGCACGGCCACTGTGACGGGTGTCGGATCGGCCTGGGACATCTCCGGTGCCATCTCGATCGGATTCAACGGTTCGGGAACACTCCTCCTGGATCAAGGCGGCAGCATGTCCACGGCCTTCGTCTCGCATGGATCTGGAGGTAGCTCCAATGCCGTCGCGACCATTCGCGGGCAGAACTCGAGCTGGACGATTGCTTTCGATTTCCAGATGAGCGCCAGCGGCGCGACGAGCACGCTGAACATTGAGGGCGGCACGGTCACGCTCGGCGGGAACATCACCGACGGCGGCGCCGGGATCAGCACCCTGACCCTGGACGGCGGCACGCTGGACATGCAGAACCACACCATCGGCTCCGGGGCGCCGATCGACATCCTCAACTTCCGCGGCGGAACGCTCAGGAACGTGGCGCAGATCAATAGCGGCGCCGGCCTGACCAAGACCGGCCCGGGAACGCTCGTCTTGAACACGGCCAATACGTACGGCGGACCGACAGCCGTCAGCAACGGCACCCTGCATGTTTCCAACTCAACGGGATCGGCCACCGGCACGGGAATCGTATCGGTGGCCGGCGGCGCGGCGCTGGCCGGCACGGGCCGGATCACCGGTCCGGTGCAGAACAGCGGTTCGGTCGCGCCGGGCGCCTCCGCGGGAACCCTCACGTTGCGGAGCACCTATGCACAGAACGCCGGCGGGTCCCTCGACATCGAGATCGGCGGGACGATCGCGGGCACGCAGTACGACCGCCTGTCGATCACCGGCGCCGCGACGCTGAACGGGGCGTTGAACGCCACGCTCGTGAACGGCTTCGTCCCCTCCGTGGGAAACACCTTCGACATCCTGACCGCGGGCACCAGGAGCGGGACATTCCTGACGGTCACCCTGCCACCGCTGCCGGCCCCAAGGGTCTGGCACATCCAGTACCTTCCCACCGCGGTTCGGCTGGGCGTCTTCGTGGAGTGCGCCGCCGACTTCAACGCCGACGGCGCCGTCAACTCCCAGGACTTCTTCGACTTCCTCACCGCCTTCTTCGCCCTCCTGCCCACCGCGGACGTCAACCGCGACGGCCTCATCAACAGCCAGGACTTCTTCGACTTCCTCACCGCCTTCTTCGCCGGCTGCTGACTTGACAGCGCCGCTTCACCCCGCAGACAAGGCCTGATTTCATCAGCAGCGACTCCGCGTTGGCGGAGTCGCTCTTTTCGCTTCTTGGAGCGCGACCGGTCGGCGGCGTTGATATTGGCCTGGTGGCACCAACCCGCGGGCCAGCAAACCCGCGGCCACCGCGGCAACCAACTCCCCTGAACGGTGGAGCGCGCTTGCGCGCGCAGAACAGGCACGCCCGGCGCGCGCAAAAGCGCCCGCCTCAAGATTTTTATCTCCAGTCCCCACAAGCACTTACGTCTTTTCGCCCTCCGCTATTTCCCGTTTTGGGCGCGCAAACAGGACCGATGGCCCATAGGTAGAGGGGCCACACCCGCGCCACTGGCCTCGGTTCCTCCGAGGTCAGTGCCGTCACACCCGAGCGCCCCGTCCGCGCGCCCGCCACTCCACGCCTCAACGCCTCACGCCTTCCCGGAGCACCCGAATTTCAGACCCGCGACCAACCACCCACTCATCAACGCAAGTGCTTTGCAGAAAGCAACTTGCAGCGACGCCACCGCCGCGCCGACTCTCAAAATTCACCCAAAAACACCGAGAAAATCCCCCCCGCTCGCCGCGAAAAACACTCCGTCAAAAATCACAACTCTCGATATCACAAGCACTTACGCAAAAAACACGCCCTGTTTTTCTCGACCATTCCCCGCCTTTCTCTGCTTTTCTCAAAAACTCTCGACCCTTCTCGACCCCTGTCCCCGACGCCCTCTCTCCCCCATCTTCTCTTCTGCTCGCTGCTTACTGCTCACTGCTTACTTCTTCCCTGCGAGAGACGCATTTCAAGTCCCACCCCAACCAAGCAGTCACTAACCAACACAACTCCATACGCCATCAGCACTTACATCAGGAATGCCCCAAAAAAGAACCTCAAAAAACCCCCAAAAACCTCAAAAAACCTCGCCGAACCTCAAAAAACCCACCCCGAACCTCAAAAAACCCCCATCGAACCTCAAAAAACCTCGCCGAACCCGCGCCCAATCAGGGGCGTGGCCTGCGAACCTACGCTGTGACAATGGATGTACGGGTGATCAGCATCGGGGCGATGGCGGCGAACCCTTTGTGGGGGGAGAAGGCGGGGTCGGGGGTGCGCGGCGGGCATTCGACGACGACGCTGATCAGGACGGGGAAGCGGGTGATCCTGGTGGACCCCGGGTTGCCGGCGCAGGTGGTGGCGGCGCGGCTGGGGGAGCGGGCGGGGATCAGCGCCGGCGATGTGACGCACGTGTTTCTGACGTCGTTCAGGCCGGAGACGCGGCGCGGGATCATGGCGTTCGACAAGGCGACGTGGTGGGTGAGCGAGGGGGAGCGCGAGGGCGTGGGGATCCCGCTGGTGAGACGCTTGCAGGAGGCCGCGGAGCAGGGGGAGGTGGAGCTCAAGCAGATGCTGGAGCTGGACGTGGCGATCCTGAAGCGGTGCGAGCCGGCGCCGGAGCGGCTGGGGGAGCGGGTGGATGTATTCCCGTTGCCCGGGGTGACGCCAGGGATGTGCGGCGTGCTGATCGGCGGGCCGGCATCGGGGGTGGGGATGGGGACGACGCTGGTGTGCGGGGACGCGATCGCGACGGTGGAGCATCTGGAGAAGGGGATGGTGATGAACGGGGCCGCGGATGTGCTGGGCGCCCAGGAGAGCTTCCGCGAGGCGGTGGAGATCGCCGATGTACTGGTGCTGGGGAGGGATAACTGGGTGGTGAATCCGGTGCGGCGCGGTTTCTGATGGAGACGGGGAGATTGTGGATGTGGATCGAGAATGGGCGCGAGTGGTGATGCGATGGGTTGCGCGGCGTGCGAGGGGATCGCGCGGATCCGGCGTGGGGAGCATCCGCTGTTTGTTGCTGAGCTTGGTGAGTCGTATGTGCTGCTGCATGAGCACCAGCACTGGGAGGGGTGGTGCGTGCTGGTGCTGAAGGAGCACGTGGAGCACCTGGCGGATCTGCCGGTGGAGCGGCAGGCGCGGCTGTTCGAGAATGTGGCGAGGGTGGCGGGAGCGGTGCGGCGGGAGGTGGGGGCGGCGCGGATGAACTATGCGTGCCTGGGGAACGTGATGGCGCACGTGCACTGGCACGTGATCCCGCGAGGAGGGGCGAGCGACATCGAGCCGGCGGCGACGGTGTGGACGCGCCCGCGCGGAGAGCTGGAAGCGGGCGTCGATGCGGCGCGTGCACAGATGCTCGTGGGGCGGCTGAGGCGGGCGATCGAGGGGACGTGATCGGCGATGGGCGCGGCGGCGCGGCCTACATGAGGAGGCTGGCGACGCCGGCGGCGCCGAGGACGCAGCTGACGACGCCGTTGATGGTGAGGAAGGCGATGTTGAGGCCCGCCTGGCCGCAGATGGCCAGGACGGCGTGCTCGGTGATGAGGAGGACGGCGATGAGGGCGACGGCGGCGAAGAAGAGGGGTCCGAAGCGTTGGTCGGCGCGGGCGGCGAGGACGAGGCAGGCGAA
>JBGPJM010000210.1:0-8689 GCA_041485385.1 Phycisphaerae bacterium
CGCGTTCTTCGCGGCGGCGCCCGGCGCCGACTTCAACGCCGACGGGACGGTGAACTCGCAGGATTTCTTTGACTTCGTCAACGCGTTCTTTGCCGGTGGCTGAACCGGCTGAATCGCCTTCACTCTCGAGATCGCGAGGGCGGGTGCGACGCCCGCCCTTGTCGCGCGCCCCCCCACCGCCCCCCCGCCCACCCCCGCGTTAGGCGGGCGATCGCATGGCGGATCGCGGATCCGGATATACGTTTGGGTTGACTCTGGCGAACCGAGTGGATCTTCTAGGAGAGGGAGGCTGTATCCGACGATGCGGGGGGCGGGATAAGGAGATCGACATGACTCGGAGCCTGATCAGTGTGGCCGTTCTGATGGCGGCGGCGTGCCCCGCGGCGTGGGCGCAGCCGGCAAATGACTCGTGCGCGACGCCTGATTCGATCGCCGGTCTCGGTGTCTTCGCGTACGACGGGACGCTGGCGACGAGCGACGGCGTGGACAACATCGTGTGCGATCAGTACGGGGGCGACGGCTCCATCGCCAACGATCTCTGGTACTGCTGGACGGCGACGGCAAGCGGGCCGACGGTGCTGGCGACGTGCACCCTGTCGTCGATTGACACGAAGATCGCGGTGTACGCGGGGTGCACGCCATGCCCGGAGGCGGGCGGGATCCTGGGGTGCAACGACGACGCCTGCGGTTTCGAGAGCTCTGTCACGTTCAGCGCCGTCGCCGGCCAGCAGTACTTGCTGCGCATCGGGACCTACGTCTTCGAGCCCGGCGCGCCGGGGGCCTTCTCGCTGGGGAGCGCGATCGTGCGCGGGCCGGTGATCAACCCCACGACCGGACACACCTACTACCTGCTGGCGCCCTCGACCTGGAGCGACGCCGAGGCGCAGGCGGTGTCGCTGGGAGGGCACCTGGCGACGATCAACAACGCCGCGGAGGACGGCTGGATTCGCACGAACGTCGCGACCGCGGACGGGATCAACGGTGAGGACGGGTGGATAGGCTTCACCGACGCGGCGTCGGAGGGGACCTTCGTCTGGACGAGCGGCGAGCCGGTCACGTACATCAACTGGGGCGCCGGCGAGCCGAACAACGCCAACGGCGGCGAGAACGCGGGGCAGCTCCGCACCGACGGGCGCTGGAACGACAACACCGACGGGCCCGGGCGCCTGTTCTACGCGATCGTGGAGGTGCCGACGACGACGATCCCGTGCACGGCGGACTTCAATCACGACGGGCACGTCAACAGCCAGGACTTCTTCGACTTCCTGAACGCGTTCTTCGCCTGCCATTAACACCAGAGCGGGTGGGACCGCGCCGCGAATGACCAGGGCGCGCCGATCCATGCGGCCGGCGCGCCCCTTTTTTCCGGGGGATCGACGCTGGCCAGAGGCTTGGCCAGCGCGGCCGGGGCTGGCGGGGCGTGCGTGCGGCGGGCGCGAAATGGAGCCGGAGCGGGCCCCGGGTCGGACGTGGGCGCGGAGGAGCGGTGGCACGGGGCTTGCAAGGGGAAAGGGTCGTTGTGTTGCGTACCAGCCGCGCGGTCCCGAGTTTCGGGTTCGTGCGGCTGGTCGTTTTATCCGGGGCGTTTGGGGTTGCGCCGGGCGGCCGGCTACTTCGCGCGCTTCAGCTCGACGGACTTGAGCAGTTCCTTGCGCTGATCGTCGTTCAGGAGCGTGTAGACCTGGAGGAAGAGCTCGGTGCGCTGGGCCTGGGTGGGCTTGCCGGCGGTCTTCTGGAAATAGTCCTGCGTCAGCCGGCGCACCTGGGCCTCCTGCTCGGGGGCGAGGTCGAGCCTCTTGATGAACTCGTCGAGCTCCTTGACGCCGGCGGTGACGACGCGCTCGTAGGAGCGCTTGATCTCGCGCCCGATCACCGCGAGGCCCTCGGCGCGGAGGATGGCTCCCGGGGCGCGGTCCTGGGCGGCCGGGCGATCGGGCTTGCCGGCGTCGCCGGTCTCCTTCGCGGTCGCGTCCATCTCCCGATCCCCGCCATCCCGCACCTCCTGCACCACCGCCTGCCAGTACTCCTGCACGAGCCCCTTCGCCTCCGCGAGCTTCGCGGCGGGAAGAACATCCGCAAACTCCTCCATGAGCTTGCCGCGGGCGCGCAGGGCCTCGGACTTGTCGGCGAGCTCCTTCAGCAGGGCCTGGGCATCGGCCTTGTTGCCGGCCTTGAAGGCGTTGGAGAGGTTGACGATGGTGAGGAGGTTCTCGCGGACGATCTTGTCCAGCGCGATGGCGCGCTCAAGAAGGATGTCGTCCACGCGCCGGCGCGTCGCATCGTCGAGATCCACGAGCTTCACCGCGGCCTCGGCGGGCGGGATGTCCAGCCGCTTGACCTTGCCGTCGAAGCCGCGCTCCACGAGCGTCGGCTTGCTCGAGGCGGGCGAGACCTTCGGGCCGGCGAGGACGGGCGCGGTCTCCGGCGCGGGCGCGCCGCTGGGCTGAGCGAGCGCCGGCGCGGCGAGAAGGAAGACGGAGAGAGCGAGTGTGTGCTTGATCATGCTGGTCTGCGGGTGCTGGAATCCAGAGGAGCTCGGGCGACTGCGAGCCAAACGGCGCACGCTCGCCGGCATTGCGGCCCACGCGGCGGGACTATTCTTCGGCGAAGTTCTCCCCGGCCGGGAGTCTCTCGCGAGGATACACAGCGTTGGACAGAAAACAGCTCGCCAAATCGATCGCCGACCTCGCCCTTCTCCGCGGCGAGTTCACCCTGCGTTCGGGCCGGAAAAGCAGCTACTACCTCGACAAATACCTCTTCAGCACCCGCCCCGAAGTCCTCCGCGAGCTCGGCGAGCTCTTCGCGCAGCGCGTCCGCGCCCTCGAGCAGGAAACCGGCAAGAAGGTCGCGCGCCTCGCGGGCGCCGAGCTCGGCGGCATCCCCCTCGTCACGGCCGCGAGCCTGGCCACCGGCCTCCCCTGCCTCTTCGTCCGCAACGCCAAGAAGGAGTACGGCACCGCCAAGCAGATGGAAGGCAAGCTCCAGCGCGCCGACCGCATCGTCTTCGTCGAAGACGTCGCCACCACCGGCGGCCAGGCCCTCGAAGCCGTGAAGGTCCTGCAGGACGCCGGCGCCGAGGTCGCCCTCGTCATCGCCACGATCGACCGCGAAGAGGGCGCCCGCGAGAACATGCAGGCCGCCGGCGTGCGGTTCGAGTCCCTCTTCACCAAGACCGACCTGGGGATCACGGAGTGACGACCCCGATGCCCCCCTCCGACCAACCCCCCCAGGCCCCCGATGCCCCCGATGCCCCGCTGATGCTCAGCGTGAGCGGCTGCCGCGGCATCATGGGGCACACCATGACCCCCGAAGTCGCGGCCCGCTTCGGCGGCGTCGTCGGCGGCTGGCTGCGCGAGCGCAGCACCAAAGGCGGCGCGACAGGCGCAGCCGCCGCCCGCCCCGAAGTCGTCCTCGCCCGCGACGGGCGCGCCGGCGGCGAAATCCTCTCCCTCGCCGCGGCCGCCGGCCTCGCCGGCGCCGGCTGCAACGTCACCGACCTGGGCGTCGCGATGACGCCGACCGTGGGCGTCATGACCGATGCCCGCAACGGCGCCGCCGGCATGGTCATCACCGCCAGCCACAACCCCCAGGAATGGAACGGCATCAAGGTCCTGGCCCGCGATGAACGCGACGGGCGAGTTTCAGCCTGCGCGCCCGGCAAGGCCATGGCCGACGAGATCATCCGCCGCTTCAACGCCGCCAGCGCAACTGGCGCCACCAGCGCAGCGGGAGGGGGGGGCTTCGTCGGCTACGCCAGCATCGGCACAGTGCGCCCCCCCGCGACCGCCCCATCCGGCACCGCCACCTCACCCCTCGCGGCCGACTGGGGCGCCGACCGCGTCCACGTCGACCTCGTGAAGGAAGCCCTCGGCTCACTCGGCGCCACCGACGACCGCCGCTCCATGGCGATCAAGGCCGTCGTCGATTCGGTGAACTGCTCCGGCCGCAACGGCGCCCGCCTGCTGCTGGGCGCCCGCATCATCCACCACCTGGGCGCCGGCGACAACGGCCTCTTCCCGCACGCCCCCGAGCCGACCAAGGAGAACCTCGGCCTCCTCTGCCGCTTCGTGCAGGAGAGGCGGGCCGACATCGGCTTCGCCCAGGACCCCGATGCCGACCGCCTCGCCATCGTCGACGAACGCGGCCTCTACATCGGCGAGGAGTACACCCTGGCCCTCGCGGCCGAGGCCGTGCTGGGAACCAACGAAGCGACGGAGCGACGGAGCGACGGAGGGGCCGGCGGGGGCGGGGGAGGCCGGGGGAAGCCGGTCCTCGTCACCAACCTCTCCACCAGCCGCATGCTCGAGGACGTCGCCGCCCGCCACGGCGCCCGCGTCATCCGCACCGCCGTCGGCGAGGCCAACGTCGTCGAGGCGATGAAGAAGGAAGGCGCCCTGCTCGGCGGCGAGGGCAACGGCGGCGTCATCTGGCCGCGGGTCACGTACATCCGCGACAGCCTTAGCGCCATGGGCCTGGTCCTGGCCCTCATGGCCCGCACGGGCAAGAAGGTAAGCGAGCTGGTCGCGGCCATGCCGGCGTACGCGATCGTGAAGCGCAAGGTCCAGCTCCGGGCCGCGCCCGATGCCCAGCGCGCCGTCGAGGCCGTGGCCCGCGCCTTCGCCAAGGAGCGCGTGGACCGGCAGGACGGTGTGCGCGTGGATTTCGATGCCCGCCGCGCCTGGCTGCACGTCCGGGCGAGCAACACCGAGCCGATCATGCGTCTGATCGCCGAAGCCCCGACCGAAGCCGAAGCGGTCGCCGTGCTGGAAGAGGCCGCGCTCGCCATCGGGTAGCCGCTCAACACCACCCTGCCCTCCGCCCCCCGCTTCTCTGCCCCTCGCCCTTGCCCCTTCACCCTCGGAATCACAGCCACCCCGACCACGCCCATATACTCCGCCCCTATGCCCAACTCGTCCACCATGTACAGTCCGGGTCAGCGGGTGCGGGTGACCCAGCAGGTCCCGCGCCGCGGCGACGGCGGCGGCCCGATGTCGATCCAGGTCGAGGGGACCGTGGTGAAGTTCGAGCAGCAGAAGACCGGCTCGTGGTACGCCCACGGCAAAGACGACAAGCTCTGGCTCGACCGCCTGGAAATCCGGCGCGACGACGGCGAGCAGGTCGTGATGAACCTGGACAGGTACTCGCGGGTGGAGGTGGTGGAGTGAAGAATACGGCGATGGCTGTGCAGATGGCGTTCGCGACCGTCGCGCTGGCCGGGTGCAACTGGGCCAACACGTATCTGCCGTCTTTGCCGCATCAGCCGCCGGTAGAGTTGAAGGTGAAGGCCCCCACCGCAACACCAGCGGGCACAAGCAGTCTCCTCGCATACGTCTCGCCGGCACGGTACAGGTCGTGGGCTGTGGAGGGAGCCCTCACGGAAACGATGAAGCGAGTAAACCAGGCGACCTCCTCCGTATCGGTGGTGAGCGCCGAGGAACTCGCTGCAATCGCTTCCAGACTGGAACCGATCGAGGGAGATCAACGGTATTGGGCCGATGCCGCCTGCGCGACCGACGCAGTCAGCTGCACCACAGACTACGTGTCGCTCGGCCGCGGGACATACCGCCACGCTACGACGGTGAATACCACCGCATGCGCGTACTCGTTTGGCGGCACCTGCTGGGACACCTTCGGCACGCGTTGCCTGATTCGGTACTACTCCGACTCGGCATGCTCACATTCGATCCCCAGCGAGCCTGGATACTACAACGACTGGGTCTGCGGCCCAGCCCGTGATTGACGACGCATGCCCTCGAAGAAATCCCGTGGGGTGAGGGGCGGACTGGGCGACTGGGGGAGCACGCGAGGTGGGTGTGCGGGGCTCGAGAAGGATCACCTGGGCAGCCAAGTACGGGGGGCTGGCGCTCTCGGCGACCCTCTTGCTCGCGACGGTCATCTGGCGCGGCAGCAGGTGGGATCAATGCCGATGGGGCCGCTCCTATTGGGCGTTGGGCCACCGTGATATCCAGGTGATCGTCGCGGGCTCTGGCGCACCCGGCACGCAACACGGTTACGGTGTAGCGGAGGCGATGTTCGAGAAGGGGCTCCTTCGAACTCGGACGGGCTTCGCGTACGAGTGGCTGGGCGACTCGCTACTCCTTGCGGTGCCTCTTTGGTTCCTGGTGGGAGTCGTCGCGCCAGCGACGGGGGTTGCATGGTGGGTCGGCCGCAGGCAGGTGCGGCCCGGGTGCTGCCGCGCCTGCGGCTACGACCTGCGAGGGCTGCACGCGGGAGCGGATAGGGTGTGCCCCGAGTGCGGAGCGGCGGCGACTGGCGGCGGGGTCACAGAAATGTAAATGGGTCCGCCCCGTCCCTCGCACGCTGCAATCCCGCGGCATCGACCATCGTCAGGCTGGAGTCGCGGGACCCTCGGGGGTTGCGGAGATCGGCGTGCGAACACGAAAGGCGCTCGCTCGGGCGGTGAGATACGCGGGGGCGGTGTTGACCGCGCTGGTGGTGGCGGGCGCGGTGTGCGCGTGGTGGTCGGGCAAGTCACACGGAGTGACGTGGGGGGAGAGCCAGGTGTGGTTAGGGCCCAGCGGTATGCGTGCGTCGATCGGCTTGGGTGAAGTCAAACCGCCTTGGTACTTGAAGGATTGGAAGGACACGCCGCGCGGGATCCGCGATTTGATGTTCCGGATGGAGTTGGACGGAGCGACGCGCTGGGGGTTCGCGTGCGAACGGGCCCGAGGCCGGCTGCTCCTTGCCGCGCCGATGTGGTTCATCGTGGGCTCAGTCGCGGCACCGACGGCGCTCGCGTGGTGGGTCGCGCGGAAGCGACCGGGGCCCGGGTGTTGCCGCGCCTGCGGGTACGACCTGCGAGGGCTGGGCGCGGGCGTGCAGGCCGGCGATGTGGTGTGCCCCGAGTGCGGGGCTACACGTCGGCGATGGTGAAGCTGGAGCCGTTGTCGTGAGTGCTGCCAAGCTGATTCCATGACCCGTTGACCAGGTGGTCAACCTGGATGACCGTCGGTCGGGCCTGGGTAACGCTCGCAATCGCTTCGACCGTCAAGACGATGAGGGCGGTGCCTGTTCGAGAGAGCATGGGCGGGACCTCCTGCGTATGAGGGCAGTGATCCCGAACACATACGCCGCCAACGCAGACGGCGCTGGAACCACGGTGGCGATCCGAAGAGTGGTGATCGAACTCTCGAGCGGGAACTCGGTCGGTAGGCTCACGATCCAGTCACTCTCCGGCGAACTGCCGGGACCAGCAAAGGATCCTTCGGCGATGCGCCAGAACCGACGCCCGTAAATCTCCTCCAACGTCTCTTCCGTCCATTCCCGGCCGCCCCCGCTTGCGTCAAACAGCCCCCACGGCGTCATGGTGTTGGTGTACGCGCCCAAGGGGATGTAGAGGTATCCGAAACCCGGGAGATTCAGTCCGGCGCTGGTCTCACCCTCCCCGGGCGGCGGCGGGCCGGAGACCGGCGCGGTGTCCGACCTGTTGTTGAACTCCCACCACCCTCCCTGACCCGGACCAGAACGGTCCGGGTCGTAGTACCTTGATTTCAATGCCTCGTCGAGCGTCGGGATCCAGAACTGGGCCCCGGGATTGTGCGTCCGCTGGTCGTTGAACGAGCCATCGGGGTTGCGCGTGAACGTCGAGCCGTCGTAGGCGCCATCCTGGATCTGGTCGAGCGTCGCCGGCTTGCCGTTGTTGAGCCAGTTGCAGTAGAAGGCCGCGTCGCGCCAGGTAATTCCGTAAATGGGGATGCGTGCGGCGTCCGGCCTGCTGGAGAGCATCCAATGCTCCGGATCGGCCGGATTCAGGGTTGCCCCCCATGAGGAGGGGACGAACAGCAGATGGTTCGGGCTCTGCCCCGCGAAGGTGTTGACGAACTCCAGCCATTGGGCGGTGGTCGTTTCAAACCGCCCGATGCGGTACTCGTACGCCACGGCGCCGCGCCCATCGACCAGCGCCCCGTGGCCCGTCGTGTACGCGGTGTTGCCCGGGCTCGTGATGGTCACGAAGTCGATGCCGTAGTCCGGCGGGCCCTGTCGGGCCCCGGCCGGCACCGCCGCTACCGCGACGAGTGCGAACGGCAACCACGCGAGGCGGGGGGTCATGACCGTACCCTCGGTCGCAAGAGATTCGACAGAGTGTCGACGCGAGAGAGAGACTCTTCTCCTCAACCTAGCGCACGATCGCGCGGTCGGCAACCTTGCTCGCTGGAATTGACCACTATCCGGCCGTACGTCCGGTAATTCGGGGAATTTTCCCTGTACTACGGCACCTCCGTGCTCCGAAGCTCATTGTCCGGCTGGCGACGCGGTGGTGCGCGTTCACGGGGATCGGTTCACGGGGTGAAGTGCGTGTGGGCGGTGTTGACCGCGCTGGGTGGCGGGTTCGTTGTGGATGTGCGTCGGCCTGGGTCCCCGTGCGCAGAGGTAAAGCCACTCGCTCACGTCAAATTCAAGCCAGCCCGCCGACCCCCCCCGAACGGTGGAGCGCGTTTGCGCGCGCAGAACAGGCGCGCGCGGCGCGCACAAAAGCGCACACCTCACAATTTTCTTCTCCTTGTCCCACAAGGACTTACGCGTTTTCACCCTCCGCTATTTCCCCGTTTGGGCGCGGATCCGTTGCCCAAATGGGCGTCTACCGGGAAGGCGGAGCGGAGACGCTGACGGGGCCGGAGCGTCAGGGGATCGGGGTGAGGAGGGTGGCGCGGGGTGGTCGGATCGCGTC
>JBGPJM010000211.1:0-8479 GCA_041485385.1 Phycisphaerae bacterium
ATGGTCGGCGACCTCCGTTCCCATCTCCGCAGCACGCAGCGCCGGCCCGACGTGGTGGTGTCGTTCTTCCATGCCGAGCCCGTCCGCTACGCCGCCGCGTGAACTCTCAAAGTGTCAAACAAACCTCGCTCCCCGTAATACCACGGCCAGGTCGGGCCTGGCGTCGCCGTTGAAGTCGCCCACCGCGATACACCGTGGGTGGTGGTATTCACCAAGCGGGAGTCTGTCCGCCGTCAACCGAAACGTACCGTCAGGGTTGCCGAGCAGGATGGAGACGTCGCCGCCTTGGTTGCCGCCGTAATTTGGAACGGCAAGGTCTGGCCAGCCGTCGCCATTGAAGTCGCGCACCGCGACAAAGGTCGGGAAGCCGCCGTCGGTGTAGAAGCCCCCGGCTTGGTACTGGCCCTCGCGGTTGTTCCTCAGGATGCTGATGCCGGGCGGGTCTGTTCCTCCTGCCCAATCGTTTGCCACTACCAGGTCGCCCTCGTTGTTGAGCACCGCCACAGAAAGTGGGAGATTACCCGCCTGGTAGTTGACCGCGGGGCGGAACGTGCCGTTGCCGTTGCCCACCAAGGTCGAGACGGTGCTGCTGTCACGATTGGCCACCGCCAGGTCTAGGCCCGGCGTGCCGTCAAGGTCCTCTACCGCAATGGAACTCGGACCGGCGCCCACGGTGTAGTTGACCGGCGGAAGAAAAACGCTACCACCGCTGCTCAACAGGATCGAGATGGTGCCGCTGCCGGAGTTCGCCACGGCCAGATCGGGCCGGCCGTCGCCGTTGAAGTCGCCGACCGCAATCGCCGACGGCGTGGCTCCACCCGAGACTTGGCCAAAACCACCTGCCTGGAAATCGGGACCGTATCGGCCTTGGATAGAGCCGCTAGCCGCTACTACGACCCAGTCGGAGAAGCCATCGGCGTTAAAGTCGCTCGTTGCTACGGCGGCCAGTGGGCTGTTGGCAGGGTTGTAGTTCACCGCCGGCAGGAACGTGCCCAGTGTGGAGTTCCCCAACAGGACCGAGACGCTGCCGCTTCCGTAGTTCGCCGAAGCCAGATCGGGCGTGCCGTCGCCGTTGAAGTCCGCCAGCGCCAAGGAGTATGTGCCGGCGCCCACAACCTGATTCGCCACTGCCTGCAAAGTCCCGTCGGGGTTGCCCGTGAAAAACGTGACAGTGCCGAGGCCGCCGTAGTTCGACACGGCCAAGTCGGATCGGCCATCGCCGTTAACGTCGCCGACGGCAACCGAGGTCGGGGTAGCGCCGGTGACATAGGTGACGGCCGTCGCGAACGCGCCCGCGGCGTTCCCGAGCAGGATGGCCAGGTTGTTATCACCCTGATTCGTCACCGCCAGATCGGGCCTGCCGTCGCCGTTGAAGTCCCCCACCGCGACGAAGTCCGGGTGGGCCCCGGCCGTCCCGTAGCCGCCCACCAGTTGAAATGTGCCCGCGTTGGGGGCCGGGTCGCCGCGGAAGATGTAGACGCTGTTGTCGCCTTAGTTTGTCACCGCCAGGTCGGGCCGCCCGTCGCCGTTGAAGTCGGCGACGGCAACGGAGGTCGCACCGAAACTGGTGGCGTAGTTGACCGCCGGGGCGAACGTGCCGATTGGGTTACCGAGAAGGATCGACAGCGAGCCGAGTGGGCCGCCCGCGCTGGCGAAGTTCGCCACCGCCAAATCGAGATTCCCGTCCCCGTTGAAGTCGCCGACCGCGACACCGTCGGGGTGGACACCGGTGGTGTAGTTGACCGCCGGCCGGAACGTCCCGTTGGGGTAAGCCAGCAGGATCGAGACGTTGTTGCTGTCGTAGTTGGCCACCGCCAGGTCCGGCCTGCCATCGCCGTTGAAGTCGCCCACCGCCACGCTGCGCGGGGCCGTGCCCGCGGGGTAGTTGACCGCGACCTGGAACGTGCCGGGGTTGGACGGCCCATTGCCCAGCATGATCGCGACGGTGTTGCTGCCGTAGTTCGCAACGGCCAAATCAGGGACGCCATCGCAGTTGAAGTCGGCCACCGCGAGGGAGAGCGCATGGACCCCCGTCGGGTAGTTGACCGGCGCGCCGAAGGTGAACGGGCACTGGGCGAGCGCTGTCCCCCCTCCGATCGTCGCCACCCCCAGCACCGCCGCGCCCACCTTCGCGGCCCACGCCACACGTCCGGTCCCGTCCGTCAAAAGGGACGATCCGCTCCGCGGCGACGGCCGCGACGCTCGCGATGCACACGCACACATGTTGGTCCTTTCCGCCAGGCCGACCGTGACGATCAGACGCCGGCCCGAGGTCCACGGGGAATCGGGCGGTCCGGTCCGAGGCGGAAGGTATGACCAGTGTACCGCGCCACCCCCTCGACGCACCAAGAGAGGTTTCTCCGGCAGAGGCCAAGGCTGGGGGACGTGCACGGTGCCGACGTGCGGCTTCCCGACGATGACTCGTCGAGGGATTGGCGCAGCACGGCGGCCGCGCGCTGACAGTGCCGGAATCTCAGCGGTCCGTAACCCTCAGGTCACGGGCAGGGCGTGAAGAACGCCGTCAGGAAGTCAAAGAAGTCCTGGCTGTTGGTCAGGCCATCGTGGTTGAAGTCGGCGTGGTTCTCGAAGAAATCGACGAGGAAGTCGAAGAAGTCCTGGCTGTTGACGGCACCGTCGTGGTTCCAGTCGGCAGGGCACTCGCACGTGTCCGGGACGCCGTTGGCGTTAGCGTCCGTCACGAGCCCTTCGAAGATCTCCGCCACATCGGGGATGAGGTTGCCGTTGCAGTCGGGCGGCTCGCACGGTAGGGCGGGGCGAATCGAGATGGCATCGAAGTACATTCCGGTCGTGCCGCCGGCGCCGGGCTCGCCGGCGTAAAGGTCGAGCGCCTGGATTCGCGGCTGCCCGCCGCCGGTATCTCCGTTGATCCAGCTCTTGTCGAAGATGAACTGCTGATCGTCGTACCAGGCGTTGACGCGATCGGCGTCGAGGTCGATGTCGATGACGAAGCGCACCCAGCGCCCCTTGGCGAGCGGGACAGCGTGCGGAGGATCGAAGAGATCGCTCACAAGTTCGAGGTCGGCGTCGAACCTAATATCCAGAGACCAGTTGAGCGGTGCCGGGTAGGTGTTGAGCATGACCACCCAGCCGGTGCCGGCCGCCGTATCGGGAACGAAGACCTGCGATTCGAGGATCCGATGACCTCCCTGGATCTCGAAACGGTGAACGGTGTCGTCACCGCGTCCGGTCGAGCCGCCTGGCGTGCCGACGATGCGCAGGGAGTGGGTGCTGTCGAACGCATGGTCGTCAACGACCGAACCGCAGACGTCGATGCTGCCCACCCAGGCCTCCCAGCCGGCGTGCCCGCAGACAAGGCCGGCCGGGTAGAGATCGAATCCATCGCGGAATTCGTCGGGGCACGGCGGCGGCTCGGCCGCGCGCGCGACCAAGCCCATGGTCGCCGCTTCGGCGAACGTTCCGTCACCCTCGGGGTCGACCTCGATCACCAGCTCGTGCGGCAGGAACGATTGGAGTTCTGTGTATACGACCTCCAGGGGCACCGAAGCGGACGCTCCGGCGGGAAGGTTCAGGGCCCCGACGACAGGTGCTCCGGCGGGAAGGTGGTTCAGCTCGATGATGGGAATGTTGTCGCCCGGGTCAGTGCTGCGCGCGACGATGCGGTAAGAGATAGTCGATGGAGAGCCGCCGGTGTTGGTCACCATGAACGCCGCCGGCAGGGGTTGCGCCCCGGGACCGTACGAGGCAAAGAGGAATGAAGAACTGGGGTTGAACTTCCACGGCGTGACGCAGCACAGACTCACGCTCCCCTCGCACCGCTGGATGGCGCCGGTGACCGGATCTGTGAAGGTGATCGTGAAGCAGGCGCGGTCCGCAGCGGTCATGCCCGGCGGAGGAGTCACGTGGAGCGTGACGGGCGCGGAGCCGTACGCGGGCACCCACACCGACGCGGTCGCGGGAGCGAACGAAAGACCGGAGCTTAACGTGCAGGACGAGCTGGAACCGCCGCTGGCAGCGGACCAGATGAACACTTTGGGCAGCGGGGAGCCGTTATAGATCTGGAGGGTCACGTTGCCGCCGGCGGTGTTTACGCAGTGCGACCCGACGTAGCACCAGTCGCGGCACTTGCCGGCGCACCCGGCGGAGTAGATCGCGCAGATCTCGGAGGCCGAGAGCGCGCGGCGGAAGATCTCGACTTCGTCGATGGTCCCGCGGAAGAAGGCGGCCGGGCCGCCGATGGGGTGACCCGCGCCGATGTACAGGTCGGCTTGCGCGTTGGCGATGTAGCCGGTCTTGCCGGCTGGGCTGAACTGGCCGACGATGTTGCAGTCCGCGTACAGCTTGACGCTGGCCGGGCCCGCGCTGGTGGTGAAGCGCTTGACGGTAACGGCGACGTGGTGCCACGCCCCGTCTGCGAGATTGAGGGGCGTGGAAAGGAACACTGTCTCGCCGGGGAGGGCGAGGTCGGCGAGGCCGAAGGCCAGGTTCCCATGCTGGAGGAAGAGCCGATACCCGGTCGGCGAAGAACCGGAGAGGTATACGGCGCGCTTGTCCACGATCGGCTGCTCGCCGGTGGCGGCGGTGGTCTTGATCCAGGCATCGATGGAGAAGTCGTCGGTGACAAACTGGTACGCACCCGTGGAGGTGGGCGCGGGGGAGACCACGCGGTCGTCGATGCCGTCGAATTGCAGCGCACCGCCGACCATTCCCTTGACCGGAGCGGGCGAGTTGGAGAAGCCTGGCGCGCCGCCCAAGGCGGTCTGCGTGGGCTCGGGGTGGCACGGGCGCTGGCTGGCGATCTCGTGGATCGCCGGCGTCTTCTCATCGAACGGCCACCACCCGACGAGGCCCGCGGGCGGGGGCACGCAGTTGGTGTTCTCAACCAGGCAGATACTGTCGAACCCGATGGTCTCGGCGTTGCCGTTGAAGTCTGCTACAAAGCTCAGGTCGGTCACGCGACCTCGCAACCAGTCCAGATCAGCAGGCGTCACACCCGCCGGGCCGAACGTCCAAGTGCCCAGCCCAGCCGTCGGCTGAATGCCGGGCGGGAGCGGAATGCGAATGTGCTTCCATCCCGCGATGTCCGTGATCGGCGTGGTCGAGACAAAGGTGGCGAACACGGCGCCGTATCCAGAGGGCGAAAGCAGCCCGGTGTTCGCCCCCGACGCTGTTTCGTCGCGACGGATCGTGATCGACGGGTAGAATGGAGGAGAACCGGGCACGCCGTCGCTGAACATGTTGATGTCGAACTCGAGATACCCGCAGAAGCAGTCCCACTTGCCGTGGAACGCAGACGGTGCGTGAAGCACGGGGGATTGGCCGGCGGCCAGGCCCCTCACATGCAGATACCCGTCGCCCGGCCCGCCGCTCGCTCCGCCGGCGCCCGGGTTGTACATTGGTGGGACGACGTTTCCCGTGGCGAACCACCCGTCCAGCATCTGTTGGCACGCGGGGTCTTCCGGGTTTTTGCATGTGAACGACTGGCAATAGTCGTTGACACACGGAACGCAGGTGATCGTCACGAAGTGCCCGTCTTCACCCTGGCAACGATCCGATTCCTGCCCCGACGGGCACCCGTTATCATCCGGCGCGTCGCCACGGACGACGCACGGCATGCCGAAGCGTTGATACCACGTCGCGCCCGGACAGATCTTGCTGTTCTGCGAGTGGATTCCCATGCGCAGACCGATGGAGTCGCCGTCGGCCGGGAATGGGAACGGCTTCGCGACCGACTGCATGAGCGCATCCCACGTGAAGTTGAGGGTCATCACCTCGGGCCCGACGCCCTGGATGATGGCGTATCCAGATTGGTTGAACGGGTAGTCGGCGCTGTTGTCGGCAATGAAGCGATTGGTGTTGGTGAAGATCGTGGGCAGATCGAGCGTTCCGCTGGAGAGTGTCACGCTCTGGTTGGCGCCGGTCAGCAGCGACCCGGTGACGCCGCTGACGTACCCGGTGGCGTACTCATGTCCGTCGTCAACCGACGTGATCTCACCGTTGCGTTCCGTCTTGACAAATAGGCACCACGGTTCGCCCGGCGGGAAGTTGGTGCGGAACTGAACGTCGTAGTTCGCGCGGCCGACGGCAACCGTATCTCTCCCCGTCAGCAACCTGGTGTTGGCGGCGACCTGCTGTGCGAATTGGACACGCAGCCCGTCCTGCATTACGTTTGAGCCGATCGAGTGGTGAATCTCTCGCGGGTGATTGGAGTTGTCGTGCACGTCGGTGTTGAACTCCGCCGGGTCTCCCGCGAACTGCGCGGAGAAGAGCGTTAGGCAGTTCCCGCAGATCGTAATGGTTGCGCTGTAGATGACACCGCTCGTGTAGCACCGGAGGTCGCGCTGGTAGACGAGGAGGTAGTTGATCCCGGTGGAAATCGCGCCCGCGGGGACGGCCAGCGTGATCGGGCCGTTCTGGGCCGCGAAGCCGCCACCGCTGAGCTGCGGGAGCGGGGTCACGACGCCGCTGCCGTTGCGGATGTACACACCCACCGGGGCGGGACCGGTGGCGGGATCGCCGAGTTGATCGTCCGCCGCCCAGCAGAACGAGATGAATGCCTGCTCCACGAACGAGCTAACGACAAACGGCTGGCTGTACAGCGCGGTGTGCGGCGGAAGGCCCGCGCCACCAAATCCTGGTCCGACACTCCAGTTGATCCATCGCGCCGAAGGGTCGCAGGTGAGCGACTGTACCCATGCACCAACCGCGGGCGACACAACCGTCGCCCGGTTCGTGCTCGCTACTGCGGCGGCGAAGGGGAGACCGCTCCCGGTATCCAGCGAATCCGAGAAGCACTGCGTCGGATCGCCGGTGGTCACGTAGAAGATCGAGTCGTCGAGCTGCGTTGGCGACCCGGGCATTGATTCCACCTGCCCGGTGCGGAGGGTGATTGTCTCGATGGGATTCGGGCATGGCTCGGGCTGCGGCTCGGGCGGAGTCGTGACGCAGGCAAGATCAGCGCACGCGATGCGGAGGGCGCCGGGCGTGCCGGCGCCGGACGCCGTGCCGACGCGCAGGAGGTACGAGCTGCCCGCGGTGACCATCACGTGCAGCCCGCTCTGCACGCCGCAGCAGTCGTCGTTGCACCCCAGGAGTGTCTCCGGAGGACAGAAGCACCCGTCGTACATAAGGACGAACGTGTCGGAGGTGGCGAGGCCGCAGGTCTGCACGCTGAGGATTCCGGTGCAAGGCGAGGTCCAGCAGAACCACACGTCGTGGTCGATGGTCCCGGGAGCGCACGGCACGGTCTGCGGGCTGCGTGTCGCGAGCGTGAGGTCGAATGGGAAGACCCCCGGACCCGCGATGGAAATGGAGGTCGTGCACTCGTCGTTTGGCGGAACTTGAGAGCTCGCAGCGGGCGCCAAAGCGAACGCAACCAGCAGGGCACCTACAAAGGGGATAGTTGACTGCGCGAGGTCGCGAAGGTGCATGGTTTGTCCTTTTTCGGTTTAATAGGACACCGCGCTCGCTCCATGAAAACTGTGGCGGCGTCCGCATTCTCAATGGCGGGGACCTTCCCGAAGTGGCCAGTATACCAGAGAGTGTACCGCGGAGAGCGTCGAGTCTTCTCGCCAGGGACGGCGTGCGATCCTCGCTGACTTCAGGGGCGGGACTATCACCTCCGACGCCGGCGGTGCTGAGTGCCGGTATCTTCACGGTACGAAGCCCGGCCGCGCTGACAGCCCCGCTCCGGGGTAGTACCGGCCCTGTCAGGGAAGCCGACCGCCGCCCCGCACCATGATCTCGATGCGCCACTCGCGCCCGTAGTTCTTCCCGCTCCGCCAGATTCCGCCCGTGCCGGTGCCGCGGCGGATCATGCGGGTATCGCAGGCCGCGTCGAGGGCCGCCAGGCGGGCCCAGAGCGACGGCGGGATGTGGCGGGGGACGGCGACCACGGCCAAGGCTAGCGCCGGCGGGCCGCCACGAGAAACCCCCGGCGAGCGCCGGGGGAAGAAGGACGGGCGGGTAGCTACCGGCCCGGCTGGGCCTGTTCCTTCGGCTCTTCGAGCAGCGCCCAGTACTCGGTCATCGCGTCCAGGTGGACGCCCGCGCCGGCGGGGTAGTTCCGCTTGCCGCCCCTCCCTCTAACGACCTGTGTATCTGTGTGTCACCCCCGGTACCGGCCACCATGCTCGCCCGACCCCGTAGGTGGTCGGCCGCACGGCGCTGTTCGATTCGGACGCACACCGTGAACCCTTCGGCCGCGGCCATCTGGGTACCCGCGGCCACCGCGGCAACCATCCCCCCTGAAAAGTGGAGCGCGCTTGCGCGCGCAGAACAGGCGCGCCCGGCGCGCGCAAAAGCGCAAACCTCACAGTTTTCTTCTCCTTGCGCCACAAGCACTTACGCGATTCGACCCTCCGCTATTTCCCGTTTCGGGCGCGGGTCTGTTGCCCAAATAAAAACTTGTCCGGCTGGCGCAACCCTATGCAGGGGGGGCGCGTATCGGAGGTGGTCAAGGAGGGCCACGACGATGATGGGCAAGCCGGTGAGATGTGGG
>JBGPJM010000212.1:0-8446 GCA_041485385.1 Phycisphaerae bacterium
CCGCCCCGCCTACCTCGACTCATGGTGCATCGCCAACTCAAGCCACGAATCCTGCCGGATCACCTCCCGGCGCAGCATCGCCGCACGCCGACCCGCCGTGTGCTGCGATGACCACCACAGCGCCGCCGCGCCCGGGCGGCGGGAGGGGCGGGAGGGGGGGGGCGGCAGGGACCGGTACAGGGCCACGAGGGGACGCAGGCCGTAGTGGACGATGAGCGGATCGTCCAGCGAGACGTACGCCCGGGCCAGCCCAGGGTCGCCCTGTCGCCCGGCACGACCGAAGAGCTGGCGGTCGACGCGGCTCTCATCGTGCCGCTCGGTCGCGAGCACGACCAGCCCGCCAAGCTCCCTCGATCGCGCATCCAGGATGATGTCCGTGCCCCGCCCGGCCATGTTTGTCGCCACCGTCACCGCGCCGGCCCTGCCCGCCTGGGCGACGATCTCCGCTTCCTCGGCCTCGCGCGTGGCGTTGAGGATGCGGCAGGCGATGCCGCGCCCGGCGAGCATCTCGCCCAGCCGCTCGGAGGCGATCACGCTCCGGGTGCCCACCAGCACGGGCCTGCCGGTCGCGTGCAGCTCGGCCACGCGTGCGACGACCGCGCTGAACTTCTCCTCCTGCGTCGTGAAGACCGCGTCCGGCTCGTGGACGCGGATGACAGGCCGGTGCGTAGGGATGCGGACGACCGGCAGGCGGTAGTCGCGCCAGAGCTCGTGGCGGACCTCCCACGCGGTGCCGGTCATGCCGCTCAGGCGCCTGTACCGCTGGAAGAACCGCTGGTAGCTCGTCCGCGAGGAGGTGCTGCGCGTCTGGGTGATCTCCAGCCCTTCGCGCGCCTCGACGGCCTGGTGCACCCCCAGCTGCCACTGCCGCCCCTCCAGCACGCGCCCGGTCGAGCGATCCACGATCACGACCTTGCCGTCGCGGACGATGTAGTCGTCGCCCTTGCGGTAGAGCGCCCTGGCCGACAGCGCCTGCACGAGCAGCTCCTCGCGCCGGCGCGGACCGGCCCAGAACGGCGGCAGCCTGCCCGCCGCCTCGTCGAGCCGCTCCCGTCCCGCGTCCGTCAGGTCCACCCGCCGCAGACGCTCCAGGACCGTGTAGTCATCCCCGGCCGTGAACTGTTCCGCGATGGCCGCGGCGATCCGGTAGTGCTCCTCACCCGCCCACGGCGCGTCCTCCCGCACGGCCAGCGCGATGATGGCGGGGGTGACGGCCTCGTCGATGAGGATGCTGTCGGCCTCGTCGATGATCGCCGCGTGCAGCCCACGCTGCGCGACCTGCTCGCTCCACCGCTGGCGGTGGTCGCCCGGGGCCGTGGGCGCATCGGCCAGCACCTGGTCCAGCAGGTGGCCGGTCAGGCTCGGGCGCAGCGGCGAGGAGAGCCGGTCGCGCAGGTAATCGAAGATCACCTGCTTGTCCGCGGCGTAGGTGATGTCACGGTCGTACGCACCTCGGCGATGGGCCGGCTCCGTCGAATCCTGGAGCACGCCCACGCTGAGCCCGAGTCGCGCGTAGGCCGGGGAGGTGATCTGAGCATCGCGCCGGGCGAGGTAGTCGTTCACCGTGAGCACGTGCACGCCGCGCCCGGTCCAGCCGTCCAGCGCCGCGGGCAGGATGGCCGTAAGAGTCTTGCCCTCGCCGGTGGCCATCTCGGCGCAGCACCCCGTGGCCATGGCCAGGGCGCCCATGACCTGCTCGGGGTAGAGCGAGAGGCCGATCATCCGGCGCACCGCCGCGTGCGCGACGGCAAAGGCGTGGTCGATCGCGCCGGCGTCGTTGCGCGCCAGCAGCACCCCCTCGCGAGCGCCCGCGATCGCTTCGTCGAATGCTCGCTCAGAGTCCGTGGCAAGCGCGGTCGCAGCCTCGATGATCGCGTCGGCCCGGGCGCGCAGACCGCGCGCGGCGCGACGCCGCAGGCGCCACCCCGTCGCCCGCTCACCGGCCAGGTCCATCCCCCGTGCCGGCATCGCCCGCACGAACGGCTTCGCCAGCGCCGGCCACAGCCGATCGGACGGGCGAGCCGCCGCATCGCCCGGGAGGCGGGCCGCGAGCCTGGCCGCGGGCATGGATCCCGACATGCTCATCCCAGCCGCCCCTTCAGATACTGCCTGAGCTTCCGCCACCACTGCTGCGCCAGCGGCTCGGCCGGGAGCGAGAATCGAACGCGTGCCCGCAGCCCCGGCTGCCACTTCAGAACAGGCTCGATCGGGGCGACGTCGACGACGAACTGGGGAATCAGCGAGCGGCGGCCGGACGGCTCGTTCGGATCCGGCGCGACATCCCCGCCGGCAGTCGTGGAGAGTGAATGTTCCGACATGTCGCGCGAGCCCGCCGGGACCTTCCGCGTTATCCGCCCCGGCACGACCTCCGCGGCCAAGCCGCGCACCCGAATCGACACGCGCGACGGCGGCACGTCGCCCGTCCCCGGAGGAGCCGCCCCGTCCATCCCCGTCTGCCGGAAAATGTACGCCGCGTCCTTGTCCGAGACCGACAGCCGGACAACGAGGTGCCCCGTGGTCGCGACGTTTCCCAGCTGCACGCCCCGGGAGCAGAATCGCCCCTCGAGGTTCGCCGGATCCGAGCCCACGCTCGCCACGGGGACAAACCGTCCATCCACTCCGGCGCGAACCGTCAGCGCCTCCACGCGCTCCATCACGCGACGCAGATCCGCCTCGTACCGCTCCAGGGAACGTTGCGCAAGAAGCTGGTCCGCCTGGGGCTTCTCCGAGGCCTTGTCCAGCTCCGCCTTCGCCTGCCGGACCCTCGCCCGGGCGACGGCCAGATCGGTCTGGGCCTCCGGGCTGCTCATGACGAACAGCACGTCCCCCTGCCTGACCTCCGCGCCCGGCGAGGCGAGCACCTGCGCGAGGAACCCTTCCTCGCCCACCCGCACCGGCGATTGCGTCACAGGCTCGATCGACCCGCTGGCGTACGCTGCGCCGGGCACCGGCACGGCCCCCACTGCCGCCGCGAGCACCGCGACCATCCCCCCGACCGCCCCCACGGCCCTGGCCCGGTGCCCGATCAGCGCCGGCGCACTGGCCAGGTACCCGACGCCCTTCAGGAGCGGCCACACGAACCACACGACGAGCACGGTCCCGGCCACCACGGCCCCAAGGCTCAGGTACCTCGACGCGATGAGGAGGATGATCGCCACCATCACCGTCAGGCGGTACGGCCCCGAGAGCGCGCCGAACACCCCCAGGAGCCACGCCTCGCCCCAGCTCCTGACCTGCGGCGGCTGAACGCCTCTGGCCCCGAAGATGTAGCGGTGCAGCAGGTGGTTCCACAGCTCGCGCGAGCGCTGCGACAGGTTCGGGCTGCCTGCAAAGTCCGAGAGCATGTAATACCCGTCGTACCTCAGCAGCGGGTTCAGGTTGAACACCAGCGTCGTCACGCCGGAGAGGACCATGACGTTGAAGCACACCGCATGCAGCAGCCCGGGCTCGGTGAACGCCCAGGTGATCGCCGCGATGGACGCGAAGAACATCTCCGTCAGCACCCCCGCCGCCGACACGATGACCCGGTCCCGCGTCCGCGGGAACTTCCAGGCGCTCGTCGCGTCGCAGTAGGGCACTGGGAGCACGTACACGATGAGGGTAACGCCGATCTCCGTCACCCTCCCGCCGAAGGCCTTGCACGCGGCCGCGTGCCCCATCTCGTGGATCGCCCGCGTCACCAGGAAGACCAGGCCCAGGATGGGCAGGTTCGAGGGGTCCAGGAGCGCGACAAGGTCGACCCTGCTCCTGTGCTGGCCCCAGTTCATCGCCACCGCCCAGACCGCCGTCAGCGCCAGGGCCGACCACGCCACGAGCCCCCACCTGGAAAACACCAGCCGGCACCAGCGCGCGTGGCGCTCCAGGAACCGCTCGGGGTTGACGATCGGGATCGAAAGGAACAACCACCGCCCGGTCCGCTTCTCCCGCCCGCGCTGGCGGGTCTGCCGCTTCCGCTCCAGCGCCATGTCCGGCGCGATCGGCAGGTCGCCCAGCAACAGGCCGTAGAGCTGCAACCTGCTGAGTAGCTCCACGCACTCTCGCTGCGTCGGCGCATCGTCCCCGCGCTGCGCGTTGCAGGCGTCCCACGCCTCCTCGACCGCGCGCCGACCGTCCAGCAGCCCCAGGAAGAAGTACGCGGGCTCCGACAGCCGGTAGTAGTTTCCCCCCACCGGCTCCTCGACGATGTACGCCACATCATGCGGCGGCGGGCCGTAGCTCTGCCGGACGATCGACGCGTGCGGGCTCAGGCGCGGCCGGCTGGACGCCACGCGGTACCAAACGTCGCTGAACGTCGATCCGATCTCCCGCCGCAGCACGCCCGTCTTCTCCTGTCTTCCGCGCCCCTCACCACCACAGCCGCAGCCGAGCCTCGTCGATCACCGGCCCCAGCACCGTCGCCATCATCGTCGTCCACCCCTTCTTCAGGCGCGCCGTCCCCGTCATCCCCGGCTTCAGCCACGCCGCCTCCTCGAGCAGCTCGGCCTCGACGAAGTACACGTTGCTCTCTTTCACCACCTCCGCGGCCGGGCGGATCCTCGTCACCCTGATCTTCAGGCGCTCGCCCGGGAGCGCCGTCGGTGAGATCGCTCCCTCCTGCCCCACGCTTACGCGCCCGATATCTCGCTCGCGGACCCGCAGCGTCACCACGAGCCTCCCGGGATCCACAATCTCGAACAGCGGCGTCGTCGGCTCTACGCGCGCCCCCTGCAGTGCCTCGATCTCCCCGCGGCTGAGCACCCCGCTGATCGGCGCCCGGATCTGGCCCCGCGACAGCCGGTCCTCGAAGAGCTTGATCTCGGCGTTCGACTCCTCGATCGCGGCGGAGGCGATGGCCGCGTCGCCGAGCTGGTGTTTGCCCATCGCGTCGTCGCGCTGCGTCCGGAGGCTGGCGAGCTTGCTCGTGGCCTTGTCGAGCTCGAGCTGCACCTCGCTGACGTCCATCGCCGCCAGCACGTCGCCCTTCTCAACCCTGTCTCCAGGACGGACCCGAACCGACTGAAGGAATCCCGGGTACGGCGGCGGGATCGTCCTCGACACCGCTGCGTCGGTTTCGCACTCCGCGGTGATCCTCCCCGGGATCGGGATCAACGACCCCACCAGCAGCAGGATCAGCGCCAGCCCTACGAGCTTCGCGGCCGTGTGACGCGGCCCGACCGTCGCCAGCGCCACCTCCATCGCGCGGTCCCGCACAACCGCCAGGACGCCGCGGTCCGCCAGCCGGCGCGTCCACAGCGCCGGTCCGATGAACTCAGCGACCAGCCTGAGCAGCGGCACCGCCGCGGGCGGGAACGGGTCGCTGGGCTCTCGCTCCAGCAGCACGACACCGACCAGGTCGCCCTCCACCCGCAGCGGCAGGCTGACGATGGCCGCGGGCCCGTGCCGCTGGCTGAGCATCGCGTGGGCCCGCGTGACCCGTCGCCCGGCCGGATTGGCCTCGGCCTCCGGGGTCGGTGGGTAGACGACCTCGACGTCCTGGTCGGCGCACTCCTCCATCGCGCTCTCGATCGATTCCGCCGCGCCGCCGCGCCGGTCCAGCTGATCCGCGCCGCTCACCGCGGCCAGGCGCAGCCGGCCCTGGCGGACCAGCCCGATCGACACTCGCGTGCACCCGAACCGCCTCTGCAACTCGTGGCAGAACAGCGAGCCCATCGTCTCGGCGTCGCCGCCCTGCTGCGCGGCGTCGATCAGCTCCAGCGTCTCCCGCAGGCGCGTCTTCGCGTGCGCCTCGACCATGCACTGCTGCTGCCAGATGAACGACTCGTACGCGCCCCCGGCCAGCCGGACGAGCGTGACCGCCTCCGCGGGCTCGATCGGTGAGGGCAGGACGAGCAGAAGCACGCTCGCCCCGTGCACCTGCTCCGCCGCGACCAGCGGGCACGCCAGCAGCCGGTGCGTGGTCGTGGCCTGGTACATCCCGCGCGAGGGGCCGTCGGGCTGGAGCGTGATGGCTTCGACCTTCGCCTCCCCCGACGGATCCGCGACGACCTCCTCCCCGATCCGGCACATCCGTGTCACCAGCGTCTGATCGGTCGCGAGCGACACCTGCGGACGTTGACCCGGCGGCGTCGGGACCATGAAGGTGGCGCCCAGTCCCCCCGGCCTGGCGGCCGAGCCCGCGAGATAGATGATCCCGCCGATCGCGCCCGCCAGTTCACACTGACGCTGCAACAGCTCGGCGAGGAACGACTGGAGCTGCGCCGCGGCATCGCCCGGTGCCACCCCGGCCTCTGCCGCCTGCGCCCGCGTCGTCACGATCGCCGCCGGACCGGGCGGAGGTGTCGACGCGCGGTCCTCGCCCGGGGCCATTCCGTTGTTGGCTCGCCCCACACCGGCCTGCGACGAGGACGCGGCCTGGGAGGTAGTCTTTGCCCCGGTGTTCATCGGCGCGGTCACGCTCCTTGGACGCGCACCCGTACCCCGCTTTTGCCCAAGATCTTACGTGCGCGGAATGGATCGGCACGGCCCCCAGCTGAACGAGGGGATCATGCCGTGGGCTTGGCAAGGGCTGGAGAGCGGGCAAACCAGCGCGGCTGGTCACTCCGACAGTCGCGGACCGGCGCCACCGGCGCCGGGGCCGCCGAGCTGGATCTCGCCGTTGCGCTCCTCGAACTGCCTGATCACCTGGCCGAGGCTGATCGCCAGCCGCTTGGCCCCGCGCCAGTTCATGACCACGCGGCTGCCGACGTTGAACGCCAGGTAATGCTGGTTATCCGGCGCGGGCATCGGCAGGTTCACCCCGAAGTCCAGCACGACCTCGTCGGCCGTCGTCGAGGTGCGGATGGTGTTGGCGTAGGTCGTGCTCATCTTCGACTCGTCGATGCGGAGCTGGACCTGCCTGGTTTCCGGGTTCTCGCTCATGGTCGGCTGCCTTCCAATGTGGGTTCTGTGGGCGACAAGGGACAGTTCGGTCAACGGCCGGGCACGGTTCCTCTACCCCCCTACGCCCCCACCGCCATCCCTTCCCCCAGCCGTTCCCCCGCCACTGGCACCTGCCCCGCCCCCCCCCGGCAACCCGCCCTACCCCGGAGTCCGGGGAATGCCGGAGACAGGAATCGAACCTGCACGGGGGTATAAGCCCCAACGGATTTTGAGTCCGTCGCGTCTGCCAGTTCCGCCACTCCGGCCGCGGCGGGGGGCAGAGAGCATAGCACCGGGAAGGGGAGAGCGGATGGGAGGTCGGGTGAGACGGTGAGACGGTGATGGAGAAGGGGCGGAGTTGTGCGCGCGCGGGTGGTCGATGGGTCGGCGGTGAGGTGCGGGGGGGAAATGCAGAAAAACGTTGGCGGTCTATGGCGGTCTATGGCGGCCTTTGGGTTTTTCGTAGCGCCAGGGGCGTTTCGGGTTGGCGGTTTTGCGGAAGGAGTTGGCGGTCTATGGCGGTCTATGGGCGGATGGCTGGCGGTCTTGGGGACGGGGGATGGGAGGCCGGGGGCGCGAATACAGAAAACATCTTGGCCGCCTTTGGCCTCCTCTTGATCCTGGCCATCCCAGAGGGCTTTTATCGGACGGGGTTTGGCCCCCTTAGGCTGGGGGCGACCTGGGACCGGGGGATAGCGTGTGGGCAGGCGGAGGGGGGGAGGCGCGGAGAGGGGCCGCGGCTGGAGCGCGGAGCGATCGGGCGGTGGCCACATTGGATTCCCCCCTTCGGTGGCCGCGGCGTCTGCGGCCGACAGTGGGCAGTATATCGAATAGGCGAGCGGGACGCAAGAGCCCCGCGCCACCCACGGGCTCGGCGGGGGCGACGAAAAAGGTGACTCCGTGAACCCGGAGTCGCCCGTGAGGCGATCGCCTGTTGCGCGCCGGCACGTTGTGGGTCTGCTGGGCCGCCGCAGCATCACCACGAGGGCGCGCCTCGTTGGGGTAGGCCCGTGATTCAACTGGTCGAAGCGGACACCGGCCTGCGGCGCAGGTAGCGTACGAGGGCGAGGACAAGCACGGAGAGGGCGGCCCACCAGATGAATCCGCCGACAGCCACCTGGAGCAACCAGGCGACGGAGTCGACGAGGACGGTAACACCCGCGTGCCAGGCACCGCCAAGTGAATCGGCGAGGTGGTCGGTGAAGCCCTTGGGCGGCTCGGGGAGCGCGGGCGCATCGTCGGGGCTGCGGATGATGACCAGGACGGTGGCGAGCGACGTGAGATGGCTCAGGCGTTGCCGCTGGGCGACGAGGCGCTCGATCTCGCCGCGGACCTCGCCGACGCGGGAGCGCACGGTCAGGATGTCGTTGAGCGGAGCATCGGGGCGCTTGTCCAGCAACGCCAGGAGTTCGGTCTCGACGCGGGTCTCGTTCTTGAGGCGGGCCTCCAGATCGACGACCTGCATCGTGACGTCCTCGCCGCTGGTGGTCTCGGCGCGGACATTGCCGAGGTCGCGCAGTTGGTTGAGGACCGCGGAGAGTCGGTCGGTGCGGACCCGCAGCGTCAGGTTCGCCTGCATCGGCGGGGC
>JBGPJM010000213.1:0-8419 GCA_041485385.1 Phycisphaerae bacterium
GAAGACGCGCCGCGCGTCCTTATCGCCAACTCCAACCTCGTCCCCCATTGGGCTACCCAGGAGCACTTTGATCAGCTCGCCCGCAAGGGCCTGATCATGTACGGCCAGATGACCGCCGGGTCCTGGATCTACATCGGCACGCAGGGCATCTTGCAGGGCACCTACGAGACCTTCGCCGAGTGCGCCCGCCAGCACTTTGACGGCACGCTCGCCGGGCGCCTGTGCGTCACCGCCGGCTGCGGCGGCATGGGGGGCGCCCAGCCCCTGGCCATCACCATGAACGGGGGCACGTGCCTGATCGCCGACGTCGACATCGCCAAACTTGTCCGTCGCAAGAAGGACCGCTACCTCGACCAGATCGTCACCGGCGTCGACGAGGCCATCGACGCCGCCGTCCGCTGCGCCGAGGACCGCCAGGCCCTCAGCATCGGCGTCGACTGCAACGCCCTCGAGCTCCTCGATCGCCTCCTCGAGCGGGGCATCACCCCCGACACCCTCACCGACCAGACCGGCGCGCACGATCCCTTGAACGGCTACGTCCCCGTCGAGATGACCGTGCACGAGGCCGAACTCCACCGGACGGCGTACCCCAAGGAATACGAGCGGCTCAGCCTGGCCACCATGGAACGTCACGTCCGCGCCATGGTCGAGCTGCAGAACCGCGGTGCCGTCACCTTCGACTACGGCAACAACATCCGCCAGCGCGCCTACGACCAGGGCTTCCACGATGCGTTCGCCTTCCCCGGCTTCGTCTCCGCCTTTATCCGCCCGCAGTTCTGCCAGGGGCGCGGGCCGTTCCGCTGGGTCGTTCTCTCCGGCGATCCGGCGGACATCTTCACCACCGACGCCGCGCTCATCGAGGCGTTCCCCGACAACGAGGGCCTCCGCCGCTGGCTCACTCTCGCCGGAGAGCGAGTAGCTTTCCAGGGCCTCCCCGCCCGCATCTGCTGGCTCGGCCTCGGCGAGCGCGCCAAGGCCGGCCTCCTCTTCAACGACCTCGTCGCCTCCGGTCGCGTCTCGGCCCCCATCGTCATCGGGCGCGACCACCTCGACTGCGGCTCGGTGGCCTCTCCCAACCGCGAGACCGAAGGGATGAAGGACGGCTCCGACGCCATCAGCGACTGGGCCCTTCTCAATGCCCTCGTCAACACCGCCAGCGGCGCCTCCTGGGTCTCCTTCCATCACGGCGGCGGCGTCGGAATCGGTTTCAGCCAGCACGCCGGCCAGGTCATCGTCGCCGACGGCACGCCCGAGGCGGCCAAACGCCTGCAGCGCGTCCTGACCAACGACCCCGCGATGGGCGTCTTCCGGCACGCCGATGCCGGCTACGACGACGCCCGCCGGTGCGCCGCCTCGCACTCGCTCGATATCCCGATGCCCTGAGGCCGGTGGCTCCGGGGCTCGCGCCGCCTCCCCCTCGGCGCGTACAGTCATGACCGGATGATCCCCCACGTCGCGCCACCCTTCTGGCCGGACACCCGCCTGGGCCGCTTCGGCGCGGCGATCTACAAGAACTCCGCCGAGCTCGTCGACGACGCCAAGTCGGGCGCGGCCATCCGCAAGTGCCGGGTGGGCCTCATCGGCTTGTCGGACGATACCGGGGTCTCCCTCAACCACGGGCGCCCGGGCGCCCGGAAGGGCCCGCAGGCCTTCCGTGCCGCGCTGGCCCGCTACAGCGCCGCCAGGCCCATGGCCAGCGGCACGGCGGGTCCCTATCCGCATGTGTTCGACGCCGGCGACATTATCCCCTCCGACGACATTCACAAGACACATGCCCGCGTGACCGAGGCCGTGCGGGCGATCCTCGATCTTGGCCTCTTCCCCGTCGGCATCGGCGGCGGCCACGACCTCACCTTCCCGTTTGTCCGCGCCGTTGCCCGGGGCTGTGCGGGCATCGAGGGTGTGTACCTCGACGCGCACCTCGACGTCCGCGCTAATCCCGGCTCCGGCATGGCCTTCCGCAGGCTCATCGAGGACTGTGACGTCCGCTCCCTCACCTGCATCGGCCTCGACCCGCTCTCCAACACCCAGGAGCACTTCGACTGGTTCACCGCTCATGGTGGACGCCTCGAGGCCCCCGCGTCCTTCCCCGCCGATTCGATGCCGCGATGTCTCGCTTCGTCCGCGCCCCTGTTCGTCAGCATCGACCTCGACGTCCTCGACGCCGCCTTCGCTCCCGGCGTCAGCGCCATGAACCCCGCCGGCCTCGATCCTCGCACGGTCTCCGCGTACGCCCAGGCCGCCGGGCGCTCCCCCGCCGTTCGCTGCTTCGACATCATGGAGCTCAACCCTCTCCACGATGAGTCCGGGCGGACGGCCCGTCTGGCGGCGCACATCTTCCTCGAGTTCCTCCGCGGCCTCGGCGAGAGAGACCGCGCCGCCGCACCGGCTCCCGCCGCCTCCCACGCCGCCGCCGGCGTGCTGCCCGCGTCTCGCCGCTCCCCGGAGTCGCCGTCATGAGCCTGGTCGTCCGCGATGCCCGGGTCCTGACCCTCGCCCGCGCCCCGCGTCCCCGCCGGGGCGCCGCCGTGGGCGAGCTGTCCGCCCTGGAGATCGCCGACGTCTTTATCACCGATGACGCGGTCTCGGCGGTGGGCAACTCCCTTCCGGTTCCTCGCGGCACCCCCGAGGTCGACGCGGGCGGGCGTGTTCTCATGCCCGGCTTCGTTGATTGTCACACCCACGCCTGCTGGGCCGGGGACCGTCTGGACGAGTGGGAGATGCGGCTCCGCGGCGCGACGTACCAGGAGATCCAGGCGGCCGGCGGCGGCATCATGTCCACCGTCCGCGCCGTCCGTGCCGCGTCGCAGGATGAGCTGGAGGAGAACCTCGTCCGGCGCCTCGACGCCGCCCTCCGGTCCGGCACGACAACCATCGAGGTCAAGAGCGGCTACGGCCTGAGCACGGCCGACGAACTCAAGATGCTCCGCGCCATCCGCGCCGCTGCCGAGCGCTGGCCGGGCACCGTCGTGCCCACCGCGCTGCTCGGGCACGCGCTGGACCCGGATGTCGATCCGCGCGTTTTCGTCGACCGCATGATCAACGAAACGCTCCCCGCGGTCCACGGCGAGTTTCCCGGCATCCCTGTCGATGCGTTCTGCGAATCCGGCGCGTGGTCGCGCGACGAGTGCTGCCGCCTCTTCGAACGCGCCCACGAGCTTGGCCACCCGGTCCGCGTCCACGCCGACCAGTTCACCTCGCTGGGCATGGTCCCCGCGGCGATCCACCTGGGGGCGCGCAGCGTGGACCACCTCGAGGCGACGCGCTCTGGCGAGCTTGCCGCGCTGGCCGCCTCGAATCTCTTTGCCGTCATGCTCCCCTGCTGCGGCTTCCACCTCGACGGGCGCTACGCGGACGCGCGCGGCTTCGTTGATCGCGGCGGCCTGCTGTGCATCGCCACCAACTGCAACCCGGGCTCGGCCCCCTGCTCCTCCATGCCCATGGCCATCGCCCTGGCCGTCCGCCACGGGCGCCTCACCCCGGAGGAGGCGATCGGCGCCGCCACCATCAACCCCGCGACGCTCCTGGCCCTGCACGACCGCGGCACGATCGACCGGGGCCAGCGCGCCGACCTCATCCTCCTCCGCCACACCGATGAGCGCATGCTCGCCTGCGAGTTCGGCGCAGGCCCCGTGGACGTTGTGATCGCCGGCGGACGGGTGACGCACACACACCCGTAGGTCGGGCCGCTTTCCCCCGATCGGGCTTCGTACGAGAACGACCCTGCGACCGGACTGCGCTACGGTTCTGGCGGTGGGGGTTCCCGTCCGCTTAATCTCCGGAGACCAGCCCCCGTGCCGAACCCCGCTCCAACCGTCCCCCCTCCCGCGAAGGTCGCGGTGCGCACCGAGAAGGACACCATGGGCCCCAGGGAGGTGCCGGCGGATGCGCTGTACGGCGCCAGCACCCAGCGCGCGGTGCTGAACTTCCCCATCTCCGGGCGACCTGTCCCCGAGGCGATCATCAAGGCGTACGCGCACCTCAAGGCCGCGTGCGCCATCGTGAACCACCGCCTCGGGCGGCTCGATTCGGCGCGGGTCAATGCCATCATCGAGGCCTGCCACGAGATCCATGATGGCCTCACCGCCTTTCCGCCCCCGGCTGCCAGCCACAGCACCGCGCTGGCGTACCACTTTCCCATCGACATCTTCCAGACCGGCTCGGGCACCTCGACCAACATGAATGTCAACGAGGTGGTCGCCAACATCGTCTGCGTGCGGAGGCACAAGCCAATCGGGTCGTCGAAGGACGCGGCGTATCTGAAGGAGGGCGGGGTCCACCCCAACGACCATGTCAACATGGGGCAGTCGTCCAACGACACGTTCCCCAGCGCCATCCACATCGCCGCGGCGACCCAGATCCAGACCGACCTTCTGCCCGCCGTGAAGACCATCGCCAAGGCGCTGGAGGACAAGAGCGCGGCGTGGGACAAGCTCGTGAAGATCGGGCGGACGCACCTGCAGGACGCCACGCCGATCCGGCTGGGGCAGGAGTTCTCGGGGTTTGCCTCGCAGATGCACCACGCCGAGGAGCGGCTGCACCGGGCGCTGCATGCGCTGTCGGAACTGGCGATCGGCGGGACGGCGGTGGGGACGGGGATCAACACGCACGCGGATTTCGGGGAGATGGTGGCCGCGGAAGTGCTGCAGAAGACGGGGGTGCATTTCCGCGAGGCGACGAACCATTTCGAGGCGCAGCACGCCAAGGACGCGGTGGTGGAGACGAGCGGGCACCTGAAGACGGTGGCGGTGTCGCTGAGCAAGATCGCCAATGACATCCGGCTGATGGGGATGGGGCCGCGGTGCGGGATCGGCGAGTTGGTGCTTCCGGCGGTGCAGCCGGGGTCGTCGATCATGCCGGGGAAGGTGAACCCGGTGATCGCCGAGGCGGTGATCATGGTGTGCTGCCAGGTGATCGGGAACGACGCGGCGATCACCATCGGGGGGCTGGGGGGCGTGGGGTCGCTGCTGGACCTGAACGTGGCGATGCCGATGATGGCGGCGAACCTGCTGGACTCGATCCACCTGCTGACGCACGCGTGCGAGGTATTCACGGACAACCTGCTGGCAAAGCTGGAGCCGGACGCGAAGCGGTGCGCGGAGCTGATCGAGGGGAGCCTGGCGATGTGCACGTCGCTGGTGCCGGTGATCGGGTACGACAAGGCGGCCGCGCTGGCCAAGCAGGCGTTCAAGGAGGGGAAGACGGTGCGGCAACTGGCGCTCGAGCAGAGGATCCTGCCGGCGGAGGAGCTGAAGAAGCTGCTGGATCCGTGGTCGATGACGCTGCCGGGCGGGGAGGGGAGCGCGGGGGGATGAGGCCGGAGTTGCGACGTCCCAGGCGTGTCGCTTTCCCGCCGCCGATGGCTCCATTCTGCCGCTCCTCCCGCTAGGCTTCCGATATGCCTATCAACGACACGCACGATCCCAAGCTGAAGTCCTGGGTTGAATCGGCGAACGATCCGAACACGGATTTCTCGATTCAGAATCTGCCCTTGTGCGCGGCAACGGTAAGGCGGTGGAGCACCGGGCCGCAGCTCTATGCCCGCATCGGTGACAAGCTCCTCAACTTGGATCACTTGGATGAATCTGGTCGCGTGTTCGAGGGTGTGGACCATATTGGCGCGCGCAAGATTTCGGGCATCGGTTCTTCCCAACTCGACGACATCGAGGGCGTGTCGGAGCTTCGGCACGTGCTCATCGATCTCCTTCGAGCAGACACGAGAACTGGTATCAATAAGGACGATTTCGCCTCAGAGTTCTTCGCGGACATCCAGGAGGCCGAATTCGCCCTGCCGTTCCGCGTCCGCAACTACACCGACTTCTACGCCTCCAAGCACCACGCCCTCAACGTCGGCTCCATGTTCCGTCCCGACAATCCCCTCCTCCCCAACTACAAGCACGTCCCCATCGCCTACCACGGGCGTGCGTCCTCGATCGTCTCATCCGGCGCTGACATCCGCCGTCCCTCCGGCCAGACCAAGGCCGACGACGCACCCGAGCCCACCTTCGGCCCCTCGAAGATGCTCGACTACGAGATGGAGCTTGGCCTGTTCATCGGACGCGGCAACAACCTCGGCGAGCCCATCCCCATCGGCCAAGCCGGCGAGCACATTTTTGGGATGTGCATCGTGAACGACTGGTCGGCGCGCGACGTGCAGAAGTGGGAGTACCAGCCGCTGGGGCCGTTCCTGGCGAAGAACTTCGCGACGACGATTTCGCCGTACGTGGTGACGATGGAGGCGCTGGAGCCGTTCCGGGTGCCGGGGCCGGAGCGCGATCCGGAGGACCCGCGGCCGCTGCCGTACCTGCGGACGAGCGAGGACTGGGGGCTGGACATCACCGTCGAGGTGCACCTGGCGTCAAAGCAGATGCGGGACCGGGGGCTGGGCGCGGTGCGGCTGAGCAAGGGGAACTTCAGGCACATGTACTGGACGGTGGCGCAGATGGTGGCGCACCACGCCTCCAACGGGTGCAACATGCAGCCGGGGGACCTCTTGGCGTCGGGGACGATCTCGGGGCCGAGCCGGGAGGCGCGCGGGTGCCTGCTGGAGCTGACGTGGGAAGGGAACGACCCGGCGACGGGCAAGCCGCGGCCCCGGACACCGATTCAGCTGCCGACGGGGGAGACGCGGACGTTCCTGGCCGATGGGGACGAGGTGATCATGAGGGCGTACTGCGAGAAGGAGGGGTTCCGTCGGATCGGGTTCGGGGAGTGCCGCGGGACGATCCTGCCGGCGAAGGCCTGAGCGCATTTTCGCGCTCGTGGCAACCTATGGCCATGTATGGCAACCTATGGGTTCTTCGTAGCGCCGGGGTCGTTTCTGGCGTGGCAATCTATGGGTCCGGTCGCCATCTATGGCCATGTATGGCGGGGGGTCTCCCAGGATTTTGGCGGTCTTAGCCAAATGTTGGCGGCCTTAGGGCTGGCGTGCTGCCAGGGGCGTTTGTTGTTGGCGGTCTTAGGGGTAGAAGTTGGCGGCCTTAGGAGCGGATTTGGCGGCCTTAGCAGTCTTGTTGGCGGCCTTAGCGGAGATGGCCTGCAGAGCATTGCAAACCGGCGTGGTGGCAACCTACGGCAATGTACGGCAATCTACGCGATTTCCCGGGAGTTCTGCGTTGATTCCGGTTGGCCATGTACGTGGGGGTTGGCAATGTACGGGAGGAGCGGCACGGCGCCTTGGATGTCAAAGAGGGCGGCAGGGCCGCGGGCCGAGCGCGGAATACCCTAGCACATGTCTAACGACTGTGCAAGGTAAAAGTTTGGTTTTTTGAGAGATCGCGGCCTGAGCCCTCTTGCATCGTCAACCTGGATCATGCGGACCTGAACAGGGCCACGCTGGCGGTCTGGCCGTGGAGGAAGACTTCGTCGCCGATGGGGCCGATCTCGCCGGCCGCGAAGATGCCTGCCAGGGGGAGGACGGGGCGGATGTCGGGGATGGGGATGCCGCCCTTGGATTCGGTCTCGCCCGGCTCGCGGGTGTTGAAGGCGTGGGCGATGGCGGAGGCGTCGTGGTGGGCCTTGTCGAAGAGGCGTTTGCCGCGCGCGTTGCAGGTGAACAGGAGGGCCCCGGCCGGCGGGTCGTAGAGTCGCTGCATGTCGAGCAGCATCGCGAGGTCCTCGTCGGCGGTGTCGGCGTCGCGGAGGTGGAACTGGATGGTCTGGCCGATGCGGAGGAGCTCGGCGACGGCGAGGGCCTCGGTGTTGCGGTCGACGCCGATGACGCCGCGGATGAGGAAATCGTCGCGCCCGAACCGCTCCTTGTACTCGCTGATGGCCCGGCCGATGAAGATGCCGCGCTGCAGCAGCTTCTTGCCGTGCTCGTCGAGGGTCTCGATGGCCTCGGCGAGGGCGTGCAGGGCGGGTTTGCCGCCGAGGGTGGTGATGATCTGCCCCTTGCCGCCGGTCACGAGCAGCGGCGGGCCGAAGGGGCGGCACCCCTGCGAGACCAGCGAATCGACGCGCACGTTGCCGCGGAGGGTGACGCCGACGCCGCCGGCGCGGATGACCTTGTCGCCCAGGAGCATGACGTTGCCGCCGGCCTTGGTGGCCGAGGAGGCCATTCCGCCGATGATGGGCCCGCGCCGGGCGGGCCCCTGGTGGTCGCCGGCGCTGAGGGCGGCGGGGCGGGCGCGCGACAGGGCCGGGAGGAGCGCGTTCATCGGCACGCTGAACGGATCGGCCACGAGGATCGTGGCGCGGTACTCCCCGCCTCCCGGAGTTGCCCCGGCCCAGGGGCCCCCCCCGCCCCCCCCCCCCCCCCCCCGCCCGCCCCCGCCCCCCCCCCCCCCCCCCCCCCCCGCGGCGGGCGGCCCCCCGGCCCGGCGCCCGGGGGCGGGGGGGGGCGGGCGGGCCGGGGCCCCGCCCCCCCCCCCCCCCCCCCGCCCGCCCCCGCCGCCCCGCGCCGCGCCCCCCCCCCCCC
>JBGPJM010000214.1:0-8329 GCA_041485385.1 Phycisphaerae bacterium
CCCGGCGTCACGTAGGCCCCGCCGCGTGCCAACGACTTGATGCACGAGAGATGCGTCGCCTTCCCCGAGGAATCCACCGCCATGTCCACGCCGCGTTTGCTGGTCCACGCGCGGACGTCCTTGGACCAATCCAGCCCTGTGTCGAGCACGCCGTGGTCCGCGCCCAGTTCCTTCGCCCTGTCCAGCTTCCATTGATGCCGGCTCGTGACCACCACCGGGCACCCCATCCACTTGGCGATCCCCAGCGCGCTCGTCGCCACGCCGCCGCCGATCCCCGTGATCAGCACGCTCTGCCCCGGGCGGAGGTGCGCCTTGGTCACCATCCCCGAGTACGCCGTCAGCGCGCACAGCCCGTACGCCGCCCCGTCCTCGGCCTTCACCCCGTCACCCACCACCGCCAGGTTGGCCGCGGGCGCCACGAACTTCTCTGCCATCATGCCGTTTGTGTGCTCGCCGATGAGCTCATACTGCGGCGACATCGTCGACCCCGGCGGGTCCGTCGGCGCCACGCGATCGGGCTGCCGCACGGCGGCGTTCACGATCACCCGCTTGCCCACCCACGCGGCGTCGACATCGGCGCCGCACGCCTCCACCACCGCACACGCATCGCACCCGGAGACACGCGGGTACGTCAGCGTGAGCCCCGGCACGCCGCGGCCCACCCACAGGTCCATCTGGTTGAACGCCGTCGCGAGTGTGCGCAGCAGGACCTGTCCGGGGCCGGGGGCTGGGGGCGAGGGCCAGTCCTCCACGTACTCCACATTCCCCGCCACCGGCGTCCCCTGCCGTTGAACAACGATCGCTCGCATGACCAGAGGATAGTGAAGTCGGTTGTGACGCGTGACGGCGCGGTCCAGCGCCCCGTCCGCGCAAAGAAAAACCCGGCCGCTAAGCCGGGTCACAGTTCACAATCACCCCCTCGGCCAACTCACCCATCCACCGTCGGCTGGTCCTTCACATGCTTGATCCCCCGCCGCCGGTCGCGCAGCCGGCGCGACTTCCCGAGCCTGTCCCGCAGGAAGTACAGCTTCGCGCGCCGGCTGTCCGCCCGCCGGCACACCTCGATGAGGGCGATCTTCGGCGAGTTCAGCGGCAGGATCCGCTCCACCCCGTGGTCCTCCACGATCCGCCTCACCGTGATCATCTCGTCCACGCCCCGCCCCTTCCGCGAGATCAGCACACCCTGGAAGACCTGGATGCGCTCCTTCTGCCCCTCCACGATCCGCAGGTGCACGTTGATCGTGTCCCCGACGTCCATCACCGGGAGGTCGGTCTTCAGCGTGGCCTTGTTCAGGTCGTCGAGGATAGATTGCTGACTCATTGGGCGGTCCGTTCTCATGGGGGAAATAGGGCCCGAAGTCTACGCCGTCGGGGACGAAGGGTCGACCGTGCCAAGGGCACGAGGCACGAAGGAGCAGATAGGCACCTGCCCGCCAGGCGATCCGCTCCTTCGCCTATTCCAGGAGCTCCGGCCGCCTTTCCCTCGTCCTCGCCACCCGCTGCTCCATCCGCCACCGGTCCACCGCCCCGTGGTCCCCGCTCATCAGCACCTCCGGCACCTCCATCCCCATCCACACCCGCGGCCGGGTGTAGTGCGGGCAATCCAGCAACCTTTGCCCGTAGTTCGCGTAGCTCTCCGCCGCCCCCGCCGGCAACCCCGCCGCCGCCGAGAAGCTGTCCTGGCTCGCCGATTCCTCATGCCCCAGCGCCCCCGGCAGCAGCCGCACCACCGCATCGATCAGCACCAGCGCCGCCAGCTCCCCCCCGCTCAGCACATAGTCCCCCACGCTCACCTCCAGCGGCTCCAGCCGCTGGATCACCCGCTCATCGATCCCCTCGTAGTGCCCCGCGATCAGCAGCAGCCGCGGCCTCCCCGCCAGCTCCTCCACCAGCCCCTGGTCCAGCCTCCTCCCCTGCGGCGAGAGCAGCACCCGTGTCGCCGGGCGCGCGTCGGCCACCTCCACGGCCGCGACCGCGTCCCACAGCGGCTGGCACATCATCACCATCCCCGGCCCGCCGCCGAAGGGCCGGTCATCCGTCTTCTGATGCTTGTCCGTCGCGAACCCCCGCACATCCGTCGCCACCCACTCCACCAGCCCCGCCTTCCGAGCACGCGACGGGATCGATGTCCCCAGCACCGTCCCCGACCCGTCGCCGAACAGCTCCGGGAAGGTCGTCAGGATGTCGATCCGCAGCGGATTCACAGGGGTTTATACGCCTCTCCCCCCGTTCCTCCAAACCGCTCCTCCAACCCGCTCCCTCCCGGAAACAAACAACCCCCGCCGGAGCAGGGGTCGCACTTGGCCAGCATCGCGCCGATCCCGCCGGTTCAGCCCGCCGCGGGCGCGTCGGGCTTCTTCTCCGCCGCCTTCGCGGCCGCGGCGCTCGCCGTCGCCTCGGCGTACTTCGTCGCCGCCGCCTTGTTCTCGAGCTTCGCCTTCACGCGCTTGGCCCGCGCGGCCTTCCACTTGTCCGCGTCCACGAGGTTCCTCTTCGCGAGGATGTCCATCATGGTGTCGGACGGCTTGGCGCCGCGCCCGAGCCAGAACTTCACGCGCTCGTCGTCGAGCTTGAGCTGCTTCGCGACGTCCTTGGCGATCGGGTCGTACCACCCGAGCTCCTCGAGAACCTTGCCGTCGCGCTTCACCCGTTCGTCGATGGCGTTGATGCGGAAAAACGCGCGGTTCCGACGGCCCATTCGCTGCATGCGGATCCGAACCAAGCTCGTACTCCCGGCGGCGGAGCGCCCCCCCGGCTCCGTCAAAAAGATCTGTGAAACTCCCCGGACAACGCTCTTCACGGGGCGGAGAGTCTAGGCGCGGGCCCCGGCGGGAGTCGAACCTCTCGAATGGGCCCGGTGGGATTCGAACCCACATGGAGGTTTGACCCTCCCGCGGATTTTAAGTCCGCTGCGTCTGCCGTTCCGCCACGGGCCCGAAGAGGCTGATTCTACGGGAGATACGGCCATTCTGGAGGCCGTCCTGAAGAAGGACTGGGAGCGGCTCGGCGTCCTGCTCGGCGTCCATGATCAGGACTTGGGTCTGCTGCTTGCGGCATGGCCATCTTTGACACCTCGCCAGCGTGGGGCACTGGCCGCACTTGCCGGCCAATAAGGGTTGTGTCGCTCCGCCTCAACATTGGCGTCTCTACTGGGGTCTGGGCAGTCGTTCAAGTCGGTGCGCCAGCGAGAGGTTGGGTCCACGATACGATCCACTGGTGTTCGTGCCTATCGCTGAAGTGGGATATGTCGCGCAAACGCGACGGAGGCTCCGAATGCGGGTTTTTCACACTGTCTGGTTCGGCCTGCTTGGCTGCTTGGTCGCGGCGGGGTGCCATGCGCCGGGGCGGGCGACGGCGGAGGCCGACGGTGCGGTCGCCTGGGCCGGGGAGCAACACAAAGCCGTGCACGACGGGGATGTGGGCGCGAAGGTGCGGCTCGCGGACTTGGCCCGGCGGCCCCATCTCTACGCGGTCGGTCCGCTGGAGGGGCTTGTTGGCGAGATCACGGTGCTGGACGGCCAGCCGACGATCTCGACGGTCCAAGGCGGCGTCTTCCGCACGCACACCAGCCTCGATCACGGGGCGGCATTCTTCGTCTGGACATACGCGGCTGACTGGAAGCCCGCGCGGGTGCCCGCCTCGGTGCGGACGCTGGAGCAGCTGGAGGCCTACCTGCCGGAGGCGGCGCGGGCAGCGGGCTTGGATGCCACCGTTCCGCTCGCGTTCCGTGTCGAAGGGAGAATCGAGAACCTCAACTACCACGTTCTGAGCCCGCCCGCACACACACCGCCGACATTCGAGGACCACGAGAAGTCAAAGGTGCATTCGTCGGTAGCGGCAAGGACCGTCCGGATCGTGGGCTTCTACTCCACTGAGCATCGGGGCGTGTTCACTCCCGGCACCAGCGATGTGCACGTGCACTTCGTCACGGATGACGGGCAGTTGGCCGGACATGTGGAGGGATTCGTGCTGGCGCCAGGCGCGATGCTGCTGTTGCCCGCACTGGCCCGCTGAATCAGCCCAGCCGCGGGTGCGGCACGGCTCAGCGGTTCAAGTGGTATTGGCGGGCGGCTCCGCAGTGAAGGTGGCGTACATGAACCGCTGTTGCCCTCCCCAGGGCGTCGAGTGCGTTTCGGCATCTTCCCGCAGCAGGCGGAAACCAGGCCCGATCTCGGTGCTGAGCCTCGCCGCGTCGGTGCGGACGACATCCAGGCCGCTGCAGCGGGGCGGACCGTCCGGGGCGAAGCCGGCGATGATGGCCACACCCCCGGGACGCAACGTCTCCCGGAGCCTCGCGAAGTACCTTGCCCTTTGGACGGGGTCTGTGAAGAAGTGCAGCACGGCTCGGTCGTGCCAGAGGTTCACGCTTCCAAGCTCAACCTCGCCCAAGATGTCTCCGGTGATCCACCGCACCTTCTCCGCGAGCGGCCCGAGGCGCTGTTTCGCCCGCTCCAAGGCCGCCGCGGACAGGTCCAGTACGGTGACCTCGGGAACACCCATCGCCACCAACTCACCCGCAAGCATCGACTGCCCGCCCCCCACGTCCAACGCGCTCGACCGTTTGGGCTTGAGTTCCCGGATGATCCGGAGCGACATCTCCGGTTGGGCCTGAAACCAGCTCAACTCGACATCGCCTTTGGCGGCGTAGACGGCTTCCCAGTGGTCGCGGCGTTCCACCAGGAATCCTAGCCCCCAGGCACAGGATCGAATTGTCCGTTGCAACCCCTCTCGAACGCCGCGGAGCGGACCGATCTAGACTTCGAGGACCAATGACCGACTTCCGTCGCCTAGTCGCCTGTCTGCTCGTCCTTACCCAAGCCCTCGTGGCTGCGGGGTTGGGTCCGCGCGCCCTTTGTCGTGATCCGAACGGCTCGACCTGTGTCGATTCGGTCCTGTCGCCTTGCTGCTGCCATCGGCAACAGGAGGTGCCGTGCTGCGGTGAGGATGGCTGCGGCGAGTCTCTGTCCGCCGAAATCGGCTCACCGCAGATTGCATCGGTCTGCCAGTGTGTCTGCACACCTGTCGCCGCTCAGCCACTGGTCGTCCAGCAGACCGACGTGAAGGCGAGCTTGGATCATGTCACCGGCTTTGACGCCGTCGTCGCAGTCGCGACTCTCCCGGTGATGCCGTGGCCGATGGTCGCACTGAGCCGTTGCGGCCCGCTGCGGACCGAACCGCCCGGATGTTCCGCACTGAGTCACCTTGACAGCGTCATTCTGCGCTTGTAGTACGCGCTGACCGCTCGCCGACTCCGAGCGTTCCGCGGTGGTAGCGCGCGCCGCGTTGCCGTTCCCCGTCATCCAGTTCACCTTGGGAATCCCTCGTATGAGGAATCGTTGGTCCATTCTCGGGCTTGTCGTGGCGGCGATGGCTAGCGGGTGCGTGAGCTATGAGCCGCGGCCGCTCGACGCCCGCGCCGAACTGGCCGCCTTGGCATCCCGGCGCTTGCCGGATGTCGTCACCGTCCGGGGCGACGGTCAACGTCCCGACCAGGCGGCGCCCGCCTTCGATCCCACGGACGGCCTGAACGAAGACGAGGCGGTCGCGGTGGCGCTCACGCTCAACCCCGACCTGCAGGTCGCTCGGGCCGCTATCGGCGAGTCGCAGGCCCTGCTCATCACCGCCAAGGTGCTGCCCAATCCCGAGGTCGGCCTGGGGTTCCGCAATGGCTTCAACGGGACGCCCGGATTTGTACTGGATGCCGACCTGCTCTTCGAGCTGCTCAAGCCCGGCGAGCGCAGCGCACGCGTTGGTGTCGCCAACGCCAAGTCGAACGCATCCTGCGTGGAGGTGCTCGTCAAGGAATACGACCTTGCCACGGAAGTCAGACGGCAGGTCCTGACGGTGCTGGTTGCCGAGCACCAGTCGGCGTTGCTGGGCGATGAAGTGGCACTCCGCCAACACGCCGCGGACCTGGTGGGTCAGCGAAGGGGTGTCGGCGAGGGAAACGACCTGGACGTCTCCGCCGCCGGCTTGGAGCTTGCCCAGGTGCAGCGCGAAAGGCGTCTGGCATCCGCCGAACTGGAGAGAGCGCGGCTGGAACTCAACCGACTCATGGGGTTGCCTCCGTCCTATCAGGTCCGACTCTCGGATTCCGGCAAGCCCCTCCGCGTCGCCATCCTCGACGACCCAAGCGATACCGAACTTCAGGAGCGGATGCTGGCCGGAAGGCTCGACCTGCGGTCCAAGGAGGCCGAGTACCGGGCTGCCGAAGAGGAGCTGCGGTTGGCCGTCTCCCGGCAGTATCCCAGGATCAAGATCGGACCTTCAGTTGAACACGATGGGGTGACCGACAACTACGTTGGCCTCGGGGCCACGCTGGAACTTCCCATCTTCGACCGCAACCAGGGCGGTATCGCGGCCGCGACCGCCGCCCGGGAGCGGACGCACGCCGAGTACACGGCTCTCCTCCATCGACTCACAGCCGCTTCTTTCGCCGCCCGAACGCGGGCGCGAGCGGCCAAAGCGGAGATCGACGCCGAGGAACGCGACATCCTGCCCCTCCTCAATCGCAATCAGGACCTCTCTCGAGCGGCATTCGAGGCTCGGGAACTCAACGTGCTTGATTGGGTGACGGCGCAGGAGCGGGCGCTGCGCACCCGGCGGGCGTACCTCGACAGCGTGGTCGCCTATCGCCTCGCCATCCTCGACCTGGATGCCGCCACGGGATTGGCCATCACCAGGCCGCCCTCCGAACCGAACACACAACCGCCGACACCAAGCACCGACAGAACACCGGGCCCGAAGGCCCAGGAGTAAGCCATGCCACTTGCCCTCAAGTCCATCCTGTCCCTCTCCGCCCGCGTTCTGCCGGTATTGCTCACGACCGGCGTGCTGGCCGGCGTCGGTGTGCTCGGCCTCAAGACGGGATGGAAAATGCCGCCTGCTGCTGAGGTGTTCGGCGCGCCCGCCCCGAGTGCCGAAGGCTGGTGCCGCGACCACGGGGCACCGGAGGCAACCTGCGTCGTCTGCCGCGGACTGAAGGTGACATCCTCGCCTCCGTCGAAGCGCGTCAAGGGCGAGCCCGCGCTCATCGAGCCGCCGGTCGAGGGCAAGCTTCGTCCCGTCGTCCAGCTCCCCAACGCGGATGTGCTCCGCGTCGCCGGCGTGCAGACCGCACCCGCAGAGGTGCGGCTGCTGGTCGAGACGGTTGAGGCCAATGCCGAGTCCGGCTACGACATGACCCGCTATGCGCAGGTCGGCGCCCGTGTTCCGGGCTTCGCCTCGCTGGTCCGGGCCAAGGCCGGGCAGAAGGTCAAGAAGGGCGATGTGCTGTGCTTGGTGGATTCGGCCGAAGTCGGGAAGGCGAAGGCCGAACTGCTGCAAGCCGCGGCATCACTGGCGACCAAGCGGGCGGTGCTGGAGCGGGTCAAGACCTCGACCGCCGCGGGCTTCCGCAACCAGGCGGACCAGATGGCCGCCGAAGCCGAAGTGCGAGAGGCGGGCATTCGCCTGTTCAACGCACGACAGGCGCTGACGAGCCTGGGGTTGCCGGTCCCCGAGGCGTTGGTCCAGGGCGTTCCGAACGAGAAGGACGTCCAGTTCCTTGGCCTCCCGCCCGACATCATCGCCGGCCTCGAACCCGCGAAGACGACATCCAACCTCCTGCCGGTCATGTCGCCGCTCGACGGTCTCATTGTCTCGCAAGCGATTGTCCCGGGTGAGCTCGTTGATCCATCCCGGCCGTTGTTTGTCGTCGCCGACACCAGCCGGATGTGGATCACCGCGGAGCTTTCACCGGGGGATGCGGCGAAGATCCGAGTCGGTCTGGATATGGCCTTCCGCCCCGATGGCGTCACGGGTGAGCTGATCGTCGGGGCCGTCTCGTGGATCAGCACCGAGGTGAGCGAAAAGACCCGCACCGTGCAGGTCCGAGCGGAAGTGGCGAACCCTGACGGGCACCTCAGGGCGCGGATGTTCGGTCGGGTATCGATCACAGTCGCCAGCAAGTCGTCAGCCCTGACCGTGCCCATCGCCGCGGTGCAGCCGGACGGGAACACCAGCTTCGTGTTCGTCCGACTCAACGAGGAGGTCTACCGACCCCGCGTGGTCACGCTCGGCGGGAGCGCCGGCCTGTTCGTCGAGATCCTGAGCGGGCTGAGCGCCGGCGAAACCGTGGCGACCCAAGGCAGCTACTTCCTGGCCGCGCAGGCCAACCGCGGCAAGCTGGGCGCAGGCTGCTGCGCCAACGACTGACGAGAGTCCCGGAGACCCCACGTGCTCAACTGGATCATCAACTGGTCGCTCCGCAACCGCTTCCTCGTCATCGTCGGGGCGTTGCTGTTCGCCGGGCTGGGAGTGTTAGCGCTTCGGCACCTGGATATCGACG
>JBGPJM010000215.1:0-8320 GCA_041485385.1 Phycisphaerae bacterium
AAAAACTCTCCAATTTTCTCTGTGTTTTCTCGCAAACTCTCAAAATCTCTCGTCATCTCTCCCCCGGCAGCGTCAACACGCACCAAGTCCATATTCCACAAGCACTTACATCAAAAAACACCCCCCAAAAAAGTCGCAAAAAGTCGACGGAACTCAACGAAACTCGCAAAAACTCCTCTCGAACTCAAGGGAACCCATGGCCAACTTCACGGAACCTCGCCGAACCTCACGGAACCTCCGCGGGATGGGGGATATCGAGATGTGGGATGGGGGGGAGGGAGTGACGAGCCGAGCGCGAGTACGGACGCACGCAGACCCACTCCCCTTCCTGACGGTCGGGGTTCCGATGGCGCGGGGCGCGGGAGGCGCACGGGGGGTGGGGGGATGCGCTCACATCAGGAGGACGAGGACGAGGATGTCGTAAAAGGCGTGGGTGGCGACGACGATGCCGAAGCCGCGGAGGATGTAGAGCATGCCGAAGTAGAGACCCGCGAGGGTGAGGAAGATAAGCCAGGGCCAGTTGATGGCGCCGGCGTCGTCGCCGGTGGCGAAGCGGAACTGGTGGTAGAGGGCGAAGCCGACGGCCGCGCCGACGACGGCGATGACGGAGGCCCAGCCGTCGCGCATGCGGAGGAGGTCGGCGAGGATGAAGTGGATGAGGGCAACGCCGACGAGGCGGAAGAGCATCTCCTCGTAGAGGCCGGCGCCGATGGCGATGGTGATGCGGGCCTGCTGCGGGAGACTGAGCCAGTCGCCGGCGGTCCGGGCGATGAGCGCCGGGAGCGCCGTGAAGCCGCAGGGGAGGTCGGCCGCGGCGTGCTGGAAGAACGGCGAGGTGGAGTGGGTGGCGCGGCTGTGGAGGGCGCTGAGCACGAGGAGGGGAAGCGTCCAGGCGACGGACTCGGCGAACATCATGCCGAGCACGCGGAGACGGATGCGCCAGCGGTCGCCGATGAGGACGTGCCAGACAATGAGGACGGTGAGGAGCGCGGCGGCGGGGACGTAGAGGCCGGCGACGCCGAAGGTGTGGAAGAAATCCTCGAAGAGGCGGTGGGCCTTGATGGTCTGTTGGCCGCGCTGCGAGGCGGGGAGGGAGAAGGCCGAGCCCAGCTCGTAAAGGGCGATGAGCGGCGTGAGGAAGACCGCGACGTGAAGGGGTCGCATGGAGAGGAAGGTGTAGCTGTCGGGGTTGGGCGGGCGGGTGGGCCTGGGAGCGCGGCTGGCGCGGTTGGGATCGCGGGGTGGTCGGGGGTGCGCGGGCATTGGGGAGGTAGGGTAGCGGAGGGCGGGGGGAGAAGGAGGGGGACACGGGGACGCGGGGAAGGGGGACTCGGAGACGGGGAGATGGGGAGACGGGGAGAAGGGAAGAAAAAAACGGGGGAGGACCTTGTGTGGTCGTCCCCCGTGTTTGTGCCGGCGCTTGGTCCAGCGGGGCAGATGGCAGATCTGTTGGGAGCTGGGCGGCGCCGAGCAGCGAAGAAGATTGGGGGTGAAGATGCGGGGGTGTCGCCGATTACTTCGCGTGCTTGTCCTGGAGCTTGATCGTCACGCCGAGTTCGGCGGCGGACTTTTCGAGGATGGTGGGCCGGGCCTTCTTGACGTCGTTGTCGAGGCGGGCTTCCTTGCCGGGGCTCTTGAAGTTCTTGTCAACGCTCCTGTCGACTCTCCTGTCGACGCTCTTGATGTCCTTCTCGATGCGGATGTTCTTGTCGTTCCGGAGGTCCTTCTCGGTGCGGACGGTCTTGTCGATCCGGACATCTCTGTCGATCCGGGTGTCCCTCTGGGAGTCCCTGAAGTCGGCGTGCCCGGTGGGTGCGTCGTCGAAGCCCGGGGAGAAGTCGTAGCGGCCGTGGCGCCCGCGCTCTGTGCGGCGCTGGTCGTGGCCGCGATCGAAATCGCGGTCGCGGTCCCGGTCGTGCCCGCGATCGAAGTCGCGGTCGTAGTCGCGCCCGCGGTCGTCGTCGCAGATCTCGCGCCGGACGGGGGTGAGGGTGAGGAGATCGCGCCCGCAGGTGACGCGGAGGCCGAACTCGCGGCCGCGCCAGGAGATCTCGGGAGTCCGGCGGCAGGTGTCGACCTCGACGGAGAGGCCGCAGGCGCGGGCGTCGTATCCGGCGCACCGGAGGGCATCGACGATCTGCGAGAGCATCGAGCAGCGGGTGGTGATGCGGAAGGGCTTGCAGTCGATGAAGAGGGTGCCGAGGTAGTCGCTGTTGCAGGAGACGGGGACGGTGCACTCGGGCTGCGGCGTGGTGAGGCCGATGCGGAAGGAGATCTGCGTCTGGGCCTGGGCGGTGCCGGCGCCGAGTCCGACGATGCTCAGCAGCGAGGCCGCCGCGGTGGAGAGGACGTACGTTCTGGTTCTGGCGTTCATGATGCGCTCCTTCGGTTGGCTGCGTGCGTGATGGGACCTGGGCGTGTGCTGGGCCGAGGTCCGGGCGCGGCCGTGCGCCGCTCGCACACATCACCGCCGGGGGCGCGGGGGAGTGACAGGGATGCGCGGCGTGTTGCGCGGGTGTTACGTGGGGGCTGGGTGCTGTGGGGTGATGACCAATGCGTACACGGAAGTAGCGGAGGTCAGGGAGAGGATGACGGAGGGATCTTCAACGCGAGGAGTTCGAAGGTCTCGAAGGGAAGGGAATCGGATTGAGAAAGAGCGGTTGCGGCGCGCGAGGATTCTCTGTTGCGGCGGGTGTGGGTCGCTGGTTTGGCGACCGATTGGCGTCTGGGGAACGGAGTCCGCAAGGACTCCGGAACGATCCCGAACAAACTGTGGACATTTGCGCCGTCTTAACGGATTTCCCGTCATAAAGACCTACCTAGTGCAGTCTAACTATGCGGCGGGGGAAGGCGTCCTGGAGGGGGGAGAAGCACGGGAGTGCACCATGTCACCCGCTACCACGACAACGACCCACACGACGCTTATCACCGCCCCGAACCCCACGAACATGTCGGCGCTGGAGGCGGCCATGATGGACGCCTGCAACCAGCTTCACGAGGCGGTTGGGCAGGGTGACGACGACGCGGCGCTGCGGCTGCGGTCGGACCTGGCGGAGATGCTCGATCGCTACGAGCACAGCAACGCGGACGATCATCCGAACGCCGACTGGGCGGTGCCGCACCAGCGGGCGCTGGCGCTGAGCGCCGCGGGGGAGGTCGAGGGGGCGATCGTGTACGAAGAGATCGCGCTGGAGCACGCGGGGACGGACCGGCAGCGCGAGATCAGCCTGGGGAACCTGGCGGATCGATCGATCCGAGCGGGGCGGGCGGAGCAGGCGGTGGAGTACTTCTTCCGGGCACGCGATGTGTCGCCGCGGAGCGTGCCGATCATGCTCACCGGGGCGCAGGCGCTGTATCTGGCGGGGTACGTGAGCGAGTCGAACCGGATCTTCCAGGCGCTGGGCGCGATGCCGCGGCTGCTGCGCGAGGGGACGGAGCTGACGGCGTACCTGGACTTCGAGACGCGGCTGCAGGAGATGCGGCTGGATCTTCCGGCGCTGGACGAGCTGCTGGGTCGGTGGGAATCGATCCGCGCGGAGGGGGTGTAACATGGGCAACACCACCAATCGTCTTGATGGGCTGAAGAGCAAGTTGACCTCTGCGGCTCCCGAGACGGGCGCGAAGGCCGCTCGCTCGCCGGACGGCCCGGTGATGGCGGCGGCGGAGCAGGAGGAGTTCTGGCGGCTGTACGCGAAGGTCGCGATGCCGGCGATCGAGCGGTCGTGCCGCGGGTTCTCGCGGGCGCTGACCGACAACGCCATGTCGGCCGAGGACATGACGGCGTGGGTGGACGAGCGCGTATGGAAGATGCTCCGGAAGGGGGCGTGGCCGGTGTTCCACGATTCGCCGAGCCCGCAGGAGGCGGCGGAGCGGCTGGCGCAGAAGTCCAAGCTGCTGGCGCGGTGGGCATACATGGGGCTCTCGCGCTCGACGTGGCGCAGGAAGGCCCGCGAGGCGAAGTACCTCAGCGGCATGAGCCGATCGGAAAGGCTGGCGGCCGTGTCGTCCACGCCGGCGGACCTGGAGCGGATGGACGAGGTGCACGAGGATCTGGAGCGGATCCGCAAGGCGGTGAGCGCGAAGACCCGCACGCAGGCCGCGGCGAGCTGGCACGAGCCGGAGGACCGTCGGCGGATCGCGATGGTGCTGGGCGTGACCGGGCCGGGTGAGGAGGCCGTGATCGCCAGGGCGGAGACGGGCGAGATCAAGGCGAACACGCTGGACCAGATGCGGTCGCGCACCCGCAAGGAGATCCGGTCGATCCTGAAGGGCCCGGGCGCGACGGTGCTGGTGCTGATCGTGAGCATGCTGGCGCTGGTGCTGGGGGCCGCGCCGGCGCAGGCGGGCGAGCAGACCGGCGGACGGCCGGGCGGACGGGCCGAGGTCGGGGCCGTGAAGAGCGGCGCGATTATGAGCGGGCACGCGCTCTTGGCCCGCGAGGGTGAGCAGACGGGTGGGCGGCCGTGATCGCCGGCGCGATGACGGGATGACCGCCCGCAGGGGCGGTTTTTCATTCCTGCCTGCCCGTCGTCAGTCGAGCGGGCGAGTCTGCACTTTCCACAGCGCCTTCAGGCGGTGGCTGAGCGCCTTCAGCAGACGCGCCTCCCGGGCGGGGTCGCCGAACCGTCCGACGGTGCAGCGCATCGTGATCTCCCCCTCGCTCGCCCCCCCCGGCCCCGCCCCCGCCGCCCCCTGCGGATCGCCGGCCCGATCGATCACGAGGATCACCGGCTGATCCTGGACCGTCTTGAGTCGGATGATGCGACGGCCGCCTGTCGGCAGATCGGCGGAGAGCACGGCCATCTCCGCCTCGGTCGCTCCGACGTCTATCGCGGCGTCGATGTCGTCCCAATCTCCGTTGATCCGGGCCTGAGATGCCGAGGGCAACAACCCCCGCGTGTCGGCGGGTCCGGCCGCGCAACCACGGAAGAACACAAGACTTGCATAGACGGTCAGCGCCAGGGCTATGCGACCACGGCCCACCCCCCCCCCGATGCCGCGCTTGATCGGGGCCGGTTCGGTGGTTTCGTGCGTACAATCTTGTTGGTTGGACGATGGTCGTGCGTGGTCCGGGCGCGTCTGTGCGTGGCCGGCGTCGCGCGGGAGATTCTGCTGAGTGAACATCACCGTCAAAGTTCCCCAGGGCGCTGAGCGCGTCACGATGCTGGGCTTGGGGGATCGGAACCTCAAGATCATCCGCGAGACCCTGGGCGTCAAGGTGGCGGCGCGGGAGGGGACCGTGCAGGTCAGCGGCGAAAGCGACGCCGTCGCCGCGGCGAAGGATGTTCTAGGCAGGCTCGAGCAGGCAGCGGAACAGGAAGTTCATCTTTCGCGTCAGCAGGTGCTGGACCTGGTGGGGCGCGCGATGGCTGCGGGACGGGAGGCCGCGAGGCAGTCGCCTGAGCGCCCGTGGGTGGACCAACTGGACGTCTACGCCGACGGGCAGCCGATTCTGGCCAAGACTCCCAATCAGCAACTCTACCTGGACGCGATCCGCGACTATGACCTGGTTTTCGGGATCGGGCCGGCGGGGACGGGGAAGACGTACCTCGCAGTGGCCGCGGCGGCGCACATGCTCAAGGCGGGTCTGACGAAGAAGGTCATCCTTGTGAGGCCCGCGGTCGAGGCGGGCGAGCGACTGGGATTCCTTCCCGGCGACCTGCAGGCCAAGGTCAACCCCTACCTGCGGCCGCTCTTCGATGCCCTCCACGACATGATGGACTTTGCGACCATCAAGCGGTTCATGCTCAACGATGTCGTCGAGGTGGTGCCGCTGGCGTACATGCGCGGGCGGACGCTCAACAAGGCCGTCATCATCCTGGATGAAGCGCAGAACACGACCCGCGGCCAGATGCAGATGTTCCTGACCCGCATGGGCCACGGATCCAAGATGATCGTCACAGGCGACACGACGCAGATCGACCTCCCCGACCCGCTGCAGAGCGGCCTGATCGATGCGGCCCGGCGCCTCCGGCGCGTCCCGGGGATCGCGTTTGTCACGATGGACGAGCATGACATCGTGCGGCACAGCCTTGTGCAGAGGATCGTGGAGGCGTATGGCCTGCGCGACGGTCGAGCGCCCGCGGGTTGGCCGGAGGGAGTCGGTCGGCCTCCTGAATTAGGTCAAGATAACCATAACAGGGTGGTTGTAGATGATGCGCCCATGCGTGGGACTCTAGAGAATGCTGCCTCGGACCCAACCAAACCCCAGTGATGGGGCGACGAGGCTCCGGGTGCTGGGCGAACCCGCCGATCAAGGGTTCTCGGCCGTTGCAAGGATTGAGGCCGGAGTCTGAGAGCTGACGGATAGGCGGGGGGGGGGGGGGCGAAGACCGGGACCATGCCGCGCGACCCTTCCAGAACGAGCTCGAAGACCCGTCGGGGGGAGCTGCGCCGCACGATCCGGCGCGGTGGTCGGCTTGGCTCGCTCGGCGTCGATTGGCAGGCGCTGCGTCGTACGCCGGCCGTCGGGTGGGGCCTGCTCATCTGGGGTGTCTTCACGATCGTCGTCGGCGCCGCGGCGATGTGGACCCGCGAGCAGCCGCTTGTCGCCGTCGGGCGCATCGCCCATGAGACCCGGACCGTCCGGACGACGTTCGAGGTCGTGGACGAGCAGGCGACCGACCGTGAACGCGAGAAAGCCCGGCAGCAGGCCCCGCGCGTCTATCAGCTCAACGTCGGGGAGCACGAGAAGCTGATCGCGGAGCTGGAGAACCTGCCGCGCGCCGTCGCCGACGTGGTCAGTGTGGACGATGTGGAGGCCGGCCTTCGCGAGCGGTTCGGGCTCACGCCCGACACGCTCGCCGCGATCCAGTTCCAGGTCGAGCAGGGGCAGGTGCGCGAGTCTTGGAGCCAGCGTGTCCGCAAGCTGGGGGAGAACCTGCTGGTCACGCCGCTCTTGGACCCCACCGAATACCAGGTGGAGAACACGACGCCCAACGTGGACGTCGAGCTGCGCCGGCCGGGCGGTCCGTCCCGGCCGGTCCGCAAGGGGAACGTCACCAACGTTCAGAGCGCGCAGCTCAGGGACGAGATGATCGCCCTCGCTGCCCGCTCGACATTCCAGGGCTCGCTGCTCGAGGTCGTGGTGAACCGTCTGACCTGGCAGCCCAAGCCCAACTACCTCTTCGATCAAGCGGCCACCACCGCCGCCCAGGACATCCAGGCCGCGCACGTGAACCCGCAGAAGATCACCCACACCGAGCGGGAGATCATCTTCCGGCGCGGCGACGTGGTGAAGGCCGAGCAGTTGGAGCTGTTCGCGACCGACCTGCGCAAGACGCGAGCGGCGGCCCAGCCGTGGCAGGTCTGGCTCGGCCGGGCGAGCGTGCTGGGGCTCGTGGGCGCCGTGGCGCTGGCGCTGGCGGGGTACACCATCTTGTTCTGTCCGCGCATCCGGAGGAACCCGCTGCGCGTCGCGGCCGTGGCGGGGCTGCTGGGGGCGGCGGCGCTGGTCGCCTGCTGGGGGACCGCGGTGCAGCCGCAACTGGCCGCGCTCGTTGCGATCGCCCCCACGGTGTTTGTGTCCGTCATCCTGGCGATCGCGTACGAGCGGCGCGTGGCGCTGGCGTACGGCTCGCTGCACGGGCTGGTCGTGTGTGTCGGGCTCGACCAGCCGGTGGGGATGTACGCGCTGATGATCGCCGGAGTCGGCACCGCGGTGTGGCAGCTCAAGGAGGTTCGGGACCGCAACACGCTCATCCGCATGGGCGTCCTGGAGGGGCTGGCGCTGGGCATCGGCATGCTCATCGCCGGCGTGCTGGAGCTCCCGGTCACACCCGAGGCGCTGGAGCAGACGGCCTGGGACGCGAGCCTGGCGGCCTTCGGCGGCCTGCTGGTCGGCGGCATCACGCTGTTCATCCTGCCGACGGTGGAGCGAGCCTTCGACATTACGACGGGAATGACTCTTATCGAGCTGCGCGACCCCAAGCAGCCGCTGCTCCGCCAGCTGCAGCAGCGGGCGCCGGGAACCTACAACCACTCGCTCAACGTGGCCAGCCTCGCCGAGGCCGCGGCGGACTCGATTGGCTGCAATGGGCTGCTTACGTACGTGGGGGCGCTGTACCACGACATCGGAAAGGTGAACAAGCCGGACTATTTCGTGGAGAACCAGACGCCGGGCTTCAACAAGCACGACAAGCTAAGCCCGGCGATGAGCCTGCTGGTGATCGTGGGGCACGTGAAGGACGGGATGGAGCTGGCCCGGGAGTTCGGGCTGCCGCGGGCGCTGCACCACTTCATCGAGGCGCACCACGGCACGACGCTGGTGGAGTACTTCTACCACCGGGCCCGGAAGCAGGCCGCGGCGGCGGATCTGGGC
>JBGPJM010000216.1:0-8144 GCA_041485385.1 Phycisphaerae bacterium
CCCGATGTCCAGCAGTGGGGCAAGGCGACGCGCAACATCGAGGAGGGGAGTTTCCTGGAGGGCCCGCGCGAGCGCTCGTTCGAGCTGCTGCGGGCGCTGCGGATCGCCGCCGAGTTCATCAAGGGGTTTCGCAGGCTGCACTTTGTCGGGCCGTGCATCACGGTCTTCGGGTCGGCGCGGTTCAGCCCCGAGGACCGCTACTACCTGCTGGCCCGCGAGATGGGCCGGCGCATCGGCCAGCTGGGCTTCACGGTGATGACGGGCGGCGGGCCGGGGATCATGGAGGCGGCCAACCGCGGCGCTCGCGACGCCGGCGGGCCCTCCATCGGCTGCAACATCACCCTGCCCATGGAGCAGCAGCCCAACCCCTACCTCGACAGGTTCATCGAGTTCCGCTACTTCTTCGTGCGCAAGGTGATGCTGGTGAAGTACTCGTACGCGTTCGTGGTGCTCCCCGGCGGCTTCGGCACGCTCGACGAGCTGTTCGAGGCGGCGGTGCTCGTACAGACGGGCAAGATCCGCGACTTCCCCATCGTGCTGATGGGGACCGACTACTGGGGGCCGATGTTCGACTTCCTCCGCGGCACGATGCTCTCCGAGCGCTGCATCTCGCCGGCCGACCTCGACCTGCTCATGCTCACCGACTCCCCCGAGCAGGCGATCAGCTTCATCGCCGACGTCGCGGAACGCAAGTTCGGGTTCAAGTGGGCCAAGCCGCGGATCAAGCGGCGGTGGTTCCTGGGGGAGTGAGGGCGGGAGATCGAGACGGTCTCGGGTCGGATCGCGACTTCCGTCGCTTATCCATGACCGTCCACGGCCGCAGCGCCTGCCTTTGCGGCGGTCTCTGCCGCGTGCTCCCTTCGCTTCTTCTCGAGGAACTCCGCCACGCCCGACTGCATCCGCGCCGGCGCCTTGACGATCAACTTCGAGTGGAATTGGAGCACCAGACCTACCTCGCCACCGCTGTCAGTCCAGCTCTCAGGCTCGACTGCGGCGACCAGCGAGTGAATCAGCTCCATCACTTGTTCACTTCGCGATTCGGCGGACCGGCCGCTCTCACTTGCCGAAGCTCTTCCGACAAGGTCCGAGACCTCGTAGACCACGAGATCGTCGCTCGACTTGGCGGTCGTCTCCGACCTCAGGCATTCCAACAGCGATTCGATCCAGATATGCACCGACTCGCTCGCCTTGATGAGGAGCCGCCCGCCAACAAGTCGAATGGTCGCCGCGTCGCCCCCGTTGACGTCCCAACCCTCCGGCTCGATGACAGCCTGGAGTAGGTCCTCGATCTCAACGATTTCCGAGTCGACGATCACTCGGTCACCGGCCCGGCGAGGAAAGCAGGTAATCGATCCCGTCTCGGAGACGTCGTCCTCCTGGTCCCGCTTGTACTCAACGACGTACACCCGCCCGAGGTCTCCGACCTCGTAGATGACTGATCGTGCGGCCTCGCGCAAGCCCTTCGGCGCGCTAAGCCGGATATATCCCCCACCGACGCTCCATACGGGCCAGTTGCGTCCATCCCCTTCCCGAATCCTCTCCATCACCTTCTGCACCGCTTCCTTCGCCGTCATCCCCGCCTCGATCACCTCCCCCCACGCCACCGGCGTCTCCGGCCTCACTTGCTCGAACGCCAGCGACTTCCAGTCCGCCTCGATCGGCACCCCCGCTCCCTTCAGCGCCGCCACGATCCCGCCGACCGACCGTTCCTTCAGCGCGATCTCCGGCAGCGGCCGGTCCAGCCACTCCGCCGCCGCCCGCGACCCCGCGCTCACCCCGTACTTCCCCTGCCTCGTCAGCTCCCCCTTCACCCGCCCCATCCACCACCCCATCTGCCACTCCGCGAGCATGTGCTCGTTCACACGGCGCACCAGCTCGGTCCGCAGCGGGTACGCGCTGTCGGCCACCGCGGAGCTCTGGAACTCCTCCAGCCACGCCGCCATATCCTGCGGCATCATCACCAGCCACGTCCCCGGCACCGCGCCCTTCCAGCCGCTTCGGACCCACCCCGGCGTCTGGTGGATCCCCACCGCCATCACCACCAGCGCCATCGCGCCCAGGCACCGCCGCCACCGCCGGCGCGTCCTCAAGAGCCGCTTTTCGCTCCCCGCATCCCGCCCGCACTCGGGGCACACGAGCCCGGGCGCTCCCCCCAGCTCGTACCAGCACCTCGGGCACCGCCGCCGCCCCCGCGCCCGATCGCCGCGCGCCACCCATACCCCCAGCACCAACCCACACCCCCCAACCACCCACGCCCCCAGCGCAAAGAGCCAGTCCAGGTTCTCCGTCATCCCGCTCATCACTCTCTTGGACGCGGGTCGGCCCCCCCGGTTCCTGCGCCCGGGCGATCCGAGTTGGGGGGCACCACCGTTACGGGCTCATCCAGCGGCACGACCAGCTCGCAGCGCAACCCCGCTTTCTCCCAGGTCACCTCCGCCGTCCCGCCCAGCTCGTGAGGGACGCTCCCCTCGATCAGGCTCAGGCCGAACCCGCGTCGGCGCGGCGGCGCCACCTCCGGCCCGTCGCGCTCCTGCCAGCGCAGCCGCAGCTGGTCGCCGCCGCGCTCATCCTTCTCCTGGGCCCACTCCACCTTCACCTTCCCCTCGGGCACGCTCAGCGCACCATGGCGCACGGCGTTGCTGGCCAGCTCGTGCAGCGTCATCGCCAGGCTCGAGCCCATCCGCGCCGGGAGCTTCATCTCCTTCTCGCCGATCTCCACGCTCCGGTCTGCCCGGCCGCGCAGCGCTCCCAGCGTCTGCCCCACCATCTCGCGCAGCTCGAAGACCTCCCAGTGCGTCTGCGCCAGCGTGTTGTGCAGGCGCGCCAGCGTCCGCACGCGCTCGGAGAACTCTTCGTAGAACGCTCCCGCGCCCCGATGGGCGGCGCTGGCGATGGTCTGCTGCGCCAGCGAGAGCACGGCCGCCAGGTTGTTCTTCACCCGGTGGTCCAGCTCCATCACCATCATCTCCTGGCGCTCCTCGGCCTACTTCTGCTCGGTGATGTCGTGCGTCACGCTGAGCATGCCGCTGAAGCCCCCGCCCGCTCCGGTCAGCGGGCTGGCGTGCGACTCCATCCAGCGGACCCCCCCGTCCAGCCTGATCATGCGGAACCGCGCGTGCCCGCTGAAGCCCCGGGCCACGGTGTCCTGCAGCTCCTGGAACGTCCGCCGGTCCTCCGGGTGGACCATGTCTATCACCCGCGCCCCCTTGACCTGGTCCAGCGACGTCGCCCCGAGCATCTCCAGCCCGGAAGCGTTGACCTCCAGCAGCAGCCCGTCGGGGCTGACCACCTTCACGCACGCCGGCTCGTTGTCGTAGATCGTCCGCACCAACTGCTCGCGCTCGCGCAGCACCGCCTCGGCCCGGCGCCTCTGGGCCCGTGTGTGCGCCTCGACGATCTCCCTCTTGAGCGCCGGCGCCAGGCGCGCCAGGTTCCATTTCATCACGTAGTCGTGCGCACCCGCCTTCATCCCCGCCACCGCCTCCGCTTCCCCGATGCTCCCGGAGACGATCACGAAGGGCAGGTCCAGCCCGCTCTCACGCAGCACGTCCAACGCCCCCTTCGCGCTGAACCGCGGCATCGTGTTGTCCGCGACTACCGCGTCCCACTCCTCCTCACGCAGCGCCCGCTCCATCTCCGAGCGCGTGTCCACGCGCCGCACCACCGGCCGCAGCCCCCCGCGCCGCAGCTCGCTCGCCACCAACTCCGCGTCGTCCGGAGAGTCCTCCACGATCAGCAACCGGAGGTCCGCAACGTTCATTCCGGTCAGGCTCCCATGCTTGGCCGTAGTTCCCTCGTCGCTGCGCCCAGCCGTCTCCGCACGTCGTCAACACCGGTCCGAGCCGGCCCGCCGACACACGTCGAGAGCGGCCGCTCGTCCACGCTGCCCTGTGCTCGCTCGATTCCCGCCACGTTCCCACGCCCGCCTTTCCCAACGACCCCCAGCCGTCCGGAGAGCGAACTATAGAGTTTCGCATCCCGATCCAGTCATCGATCTCTGCCGATCGCCGCACATTAGGCAATCTGCCCTGCGCCCTCAGCGCCCATTCATCCCCCGGTACTCCCGAACCCCCCCGCCCCGCGCGCCGTTTCGTTCAGGCTCTCCACCCCAACCACCCTCGCATGGCTCACCGGCGCGATCACCATCTGCGCCACCCTCGCCCCGTGCGTCACCCGGTATGGCTCCCTCCCGAGATTGATCAGCGCCACCCTCACCTCCCCCCGATAATCCGCATCGATCGTCCCCGGCGAGTTGGGCAGCGTCACCCCGAGCTTGCTTGCCAGCCCCGACCGCGGCCGGACCTGCGCCTCGTACCCCGCCGGCAGCGCGATCGAGATCCCGGTGGGCACCAGCGCGATCTCTCCCGGCTTCAGCAGGATACCTGGATCATCCGACCCCAGCGGCATGCACGCCGCCAGATCAAGGCCCGCGGCCTGCTCGGATTGGTAACTTGGGTACGCCGCGTGCCGGCTCAGCAGCTTCACCCGCACTTCCGGTTGGTCCATCCCGAAAACGTTAGCAGAAACCGCCGGCCGCGACAGGCCGCTGACTCAACACGCACGATCATGCGTGCATTTCACAGCTATTTGTCCGGTACTCGCAGCAAAATCGAGAGATCGACTAAGCCCCCACCTCGTCCAACACCGCCATCTCCTCGTCCCCGATCTCCCGCATCGCGTCCTGCATCGCGCGCTCAAGCGATTCGATCATCCGGCGCGTCGCCGCGACCGCGTTGTCCAGCGCCGATTTCCCGGTCACCGCCTTCAGCGGATCCTTCCGGTTCAGCCTCACCAGATGCGACTCGCACTCGGCGTGCGCCGCGATAAGGCCCCGTAACAAGCTCTCCGCACGCTCCTTGGCGGCGGCCGTTTCCGCAAGGAATCGCTCCCGCTGCGTCGCTTGCATCGTGTGCCCTCGTTTCGCCCCCGCAGTCGTCGCGTGAGGCCAAGCCCATCGGTACCACTCAATCGTCGGCCGGGTGAAGGCGACCAATGAAAAAGGAATGAAGCCACCCAAGCCTTATGGGCCATTATAGGGACAGCACCGGCAGTCAACGCCCTCCACACCCCCCTCCACCCCCGGAATCTGTCAGCGTTATGTCTGGTTCAACTCCGGCACGTACCGCCGGATCGTGCTCAGCACACCCCGGTGATCGCTGCTTGTCCGCACCGCCGAGAGATCGGCGATCATCGTCGTCACGGCCGGGCCGTCCGCGTTCGCCCACTTCCCCCCCCAGGCGTTGATCCCCGGGTGGCTCGTCTTTTCGAGCAGCTCCGTGTCGTACGCGAGCTTCTCGTGGATCTTTTCGCCGGGGCGCGACCCCGTGAAGATGATGTCGATCGTCGGACCGCCCGCCGCCGCCGTCGTGCCGTCCGGAAGCTCCGGCGGCAGAGCGTCGGCGGATTCCCAGAGGATCCGGGGCTCGATCCCATGCGCCCGGGCAAACCGGCTCGCCAACTCCAAAATGTTGATGGGCTCCCCCATGTCCAGCACGAACACACACCCGCTGGGGCGTTCCGTGAGCGTGCTGGACTGGATCACGAGCGTCGCCGCCTCCGGGATCGTCATGAAGTACCGCGTCATCCGCGGATCGGTGATCGTGATCGGGCCCCCCTCGCCGATCTGGGTCGACCAGATCGTCAGCACGCTGCACGCCGATCCCAGCACGTTCCCGAACCGGACCATCCCGGTCCGCGTGGGTGCACCCGCGAGCGAGTGCACGTACAGCTCCGCCAGCCGCTTGGTCGCCCCCATCACCGAAGTCGGGTGCACCGCCTTGTCCGACGAGATCATGACGAACCGCTCCGCCCCCGTCGCCACCGCCGCGTCCGCGATCGACTTGGTCCCGAACAGGTTGTTCGTCACCGCGTGCGCCGGGTGGTCCTCCATCAGCGGCACGTGCTTGTGCGCCGCGGCATGGAACACCACGTGCGGCCTCACCGCCACCAGGTGCCGCAGCGTCTGCTCGGCGTCCACCACGTCGTGCAGCATCGCCCGGCGGGCCACGTTCGGGTACCGGCGCGAGAGCTGCCGGTCGATCTCGAACAGCGCGTTCTCCGAGCGGTCCATCAGGATGAGCTGCTCGGGCCCGAACTGCGCCGCGACGTGCGCGATGTGCGAGCCGATGCTCCCCCCCGCGCCGGTGATCAGGATCCGCCGGCCGCCCAGCATCTCCCCGACCGCCGCGGCATCCAGGTCGTACGGCCTCCGCCCGATCAACGCCGCCAGATCGATCGTCGCCGGCGCCCGCCAGGTCGAGAGTCCCGCCGACGGGTGGGGCGGAGACGGGGAAGTTGCGCCGGGAGGCGACGCTTCGTCAGGCTCAACCGCGAGCTGTTCCGCAAACGGCGCGATCACGCGCGCCGCGATCTTCAGCGCTCCCAGCGCCCCGTGCACACTTACGGCCTCCTCCTCCATCGCCCCCGGCAGCGTCACGATCGCCAGCCGGAACCGGTACCGCGCGTGCATCGCCCGCAGATCATCCATCGCCCCCAGCAGCGGCAAACCCAGTTCCGGTGCCGCGGCTGCTCCCCCATCCGCCAGGTGCAGCACCACCGGGGCATCCACAAGGATTGCCCCCGCCGGGATGATCCCGCTTCCCAACGCGTCCAGCTGCGCCGCCATTGCCCGCACTGTTTCGGCGGTTCCGATCACCACAACGCCCGTTCGCGGCAGCGCGGCCGCCGACGGCGCGCATGGCGCGAGCGCTCCGCCAGCAACTGGCGCAATCTTCAGGCGCGGGGGCTTGATCGAAGCACCGGCCAGGGCTCGTGCGACAGCGACGCGCGGGGTCGGTTTGGCCATGCCCCGATCATCGGCGGAATCACGTACGATGCGCCCATGATCGTTCGTGTCACCGGACTCCTCGAATCCATCAACGGCAACCGCGCAGTCATTGCGCTCGGCGCCGACGGCGCGCAGGCGGGCGGCGGGATGGCGCGCGAAGTCCTTATACCTACGTATCTCGCAGCGCGACTTTTGGCGAGTTCGCTGGGCGCGAAAGTCACGCTGCACACGCTTGAGTATCTCGAGGGGCAGGGGCAGGGGACGAGCTTTGTGCCGCGGATGATCGGGTTTGCTTCTCCGGAGGAACGGGAGTTTTTTGAGTTGCTGACTACGGTGAAAGGGCTGGGAAACAAGCGGGCGCTGCGGGCGCTGGCGGAGGAGCCGGCCTTGATTTCCCAGGCGATCATGCACGAGGACGTGAAGTGGCTGCAGCGATTGCCGGAGATCGGCAAGCGGCTGGCGGAAACCGTCGTCGTTGACCTGCGAGAGAAGATCAAGCCGCTGGCGGCCGACCTGGGGGCGGTCGAGTTTAAGCCTGGAATTGTGGACCGCGGCGTGCTTGGGGGTCCGGGCGGAGTGCGGGCGCACTCGCCGGCGGCGAGCGATGCGGTGGAGGCGCTGGTGGCCCTTGGCGAGACGCCGGCTGATGCCGAGCGGCTGGTTTCGCGGGCGCTGGAGCGGAATAAGGACCTCAAGACGACCGAGGAAATCCTCGGGGCGGCCCTGGGAGCGGGGCGTACCTGAATCTGGGGAGGGCCCAACCTGCGCGCCCAAACGGGGTAATTGGGTATGGTTTTGGCGCGTTTTTGGGGACGTTCGGTGGACTGACCCCGACGTTCTGCGCGGTTGGGACGAGGGTGTCTCCACCGCTGATGGGACGGATAGGACGTATGGGACTGATAGGTCGGATGAGGGCGTGCCCTACCCGAAAGACCCCCCTAAAAACGGGAGTTGCCGCCGTTGTCGCCGACCGAGGTTGATCCTACTTCTGGGGGCGCGCCGGGGTGGCTGATGCGCGGGTCACCGGCGCGGCGACTGTCGCTCGACCGGGCGCGCGTGCTGGCGATTCTCAACCTCACGCCGGATAGTTTTTCGGATGGGGGCGAGCTCGTCACGGTTGAGGCGGCGGTCGAGCGGGCGGCGGGTGCGATGCGGGACGGCGCGGATGGGCTGGACATCGGCGGCGAGTCGACGCGTCCGGGGGCGGCGCGTGTCGGCGCGGCGGAGCAGATCCGGCGCGTCGTGCCGGTCGTGCGCGCGATCAGGCGGGCGCTGGGGGATGGGGTGGGGATCAGCATCGACACGACGAGCGCGGAGGTGGGCGAGCGCGCGCTGGAGGAGGGGGCCGACGCGATCA
>JBGPJM010000217.1:0-8049 GCA_041485385.1 Phycisphaerae bacterium
GGCGTGAGCCGTGCCGGTCGACCATGCGGGCATCGGGTTCTCGGCCGCCTGAGCGGTGCCCGGAAGGGGGCGAAGGCGCAGATAAGGAGCCAGAGCGCGTGGACCTACCATTCGCCATGGCGTTCCGGCACGATTGGTCGATCATCGGAGGTGATCGCTGCGTAGCAGAGGATCGGAACGCAGCGCGGGGGGCTTGCGTCCGACCCCCCCTCATGTGAGTGGCCGCGCTCCGGCGCGTCCGAGTTCTGTTCACCCCCGAGGTGCAATGCCTGAGCTCATGGAAGAGACCCTGCAACCCAGCCCCGCCGCTGTCACCGCGGCTCCGACCCCCCGCCCCGTCCGCTCCGTATCGCTCAAAACCCGCCTGATCAACCTCGCGGCGGTGGTCATTCCCTTCCTCGCGCTCATCGCGGCGATCTTCCTCCTCTGGGGCGTGGCCTTCAGCTGGATCTACCTCGGCCTCCTCATGGGCATGTACGCCGTCACGGCGATCGGCATCACCGTGGGTTTCCACAGGCTTTTCACCCATCGGTCGTTCGATACGCCCCGCCCGATCGCCTTCGTCCTGGCCGCGCTGGGGTCGATGGCCGTCGAAGGCCCGGTGCTCGAGTGGGTCGCCGTGCATCGGCGCCATCACCAGCACAGCGACAGCATGGAAGACCCGCACTCCCCCCACACCAAGGGTGCCGGGATCTGGGGTGCGCTCCGCGGCGTGTGGCACGCCCATGTCGGGTGGATGTTCAACCGCCGCCCGGGAGATCTGGCCAGGTATGTGGGCGACCTGCGCAAGGACCCCATGATGCGGAGCGCCAGCCGCCTCTTTCCCATCTGGGTGCTCGCAGGCCTGGTTATCCCCGCCACGCTGGGCGGCCTGCTCACGCTCTCCTGGACCGGCGTGCTGCTCGGCCTGATCTGGGGCGGCCTTGTCCGCATTTTTCTGGTGCACCACGTCACGTGGAGCATCAACTCGGTCTGCCACATCTGGGGCACGCGCCCGTTCGAGTGCCACGACGAGAGCCGCAACAACCCGATCTTCGGCGTCCTGGGCCTTGGCGAGGGCTGGCACAACAACCACCACGCCTTCCCGAACTCGGCCCGCCACGGCCTGCGCTGGTGGGAGCTCGATGCCAGCTATCTGTTTATCCGGGGGCTGGCGCTGGTCGGGCTGGCGCGCAACATCCGGCTCCCCGCCCCCGAGCGTGTCGTCGCCAAGCGTCGCGCGTGAACCGTGCCTGCGAGACGAGCCGCGCCGGACTCTGCATTCGATTTCCTATTTGTTCCGTTTTCCGCCACTCCCGGATTTGCTTTGGACGAATGAGTATTATCTCACACAGCGCACCGGATCGTGATCCGGCGCGCGACCGCGCCGGTGCCGCAAGGTCGATCGCGTCAGCGCAGAAAGCCCCCGTCGTTTTCGGCGTGCGGTTCCGGGTTCCCCGGCGTGTCGAAGAGTTCCCGCGCTTCATGCCGCTCCTGAACCACGCCACACCCGCGGAGACTCCCGCACAGACTGCACTTGCTGGCCGCGCGCCGTCGATGTGTGCTGCGCCTCCCCCTCCCGGGGTACCCATTCCCGCGTTGCCCGTCGCGGCGCCGCCGGACCGGGCGCCCCAGCCGCTCACTCCGGTGGAGCGACGGCTCCGCATCGTCAATCTCGCCGCCGTCACTGTCCCGGTCGCTGGCCTGGTCGCCGCGATCATCCTCACCTGGGGACGGGCGTTCGATTGGACGCAGCTTGGCATCTTCCTGGGCATGACGTACGCCACGGCGCTGGGGATCACCGTCGGGTACCACCGCCTGTTCACGCACAGGTCCTTCCATGCCGGCGCGCCGGTGCGGTACGTCCTCGCCGTCCTGGGCTCGATGGCCGTGCAGGGGGCCGTCATCGAGTGGTGCGGCGCCCACAGGCGCCACCACCAGCACTCCGACGACGACCTCGACCCTCACTCGCCCCACAACCACGGCGGTGAATCCTGGGGTTCGGGCCTGGTGGGCACGCTTCGCGGCTTCTACCACTCCCACGTCGGGTGGCTCTTTGCGCAGCGCCTCAAAGGCATGGGCCGGTACACCCAGGACCTCCGCGAGGATCCCGTCGTTCGCGCGGTGAACCGCCAGTTTTATTGGTGGGCCCTCGCCGGGCTGGCGCTCCCCGCGCTGCTCGGCGGGCTGATCACCCTCTCTTACGCCGGGGCACTCTGGGGCTTCCTCTGGGGCGGCCTCGTCCGCATCCTCTTCGTCCACCACATCACCTGGAGCGTGAACTCCGTCTGTCACCTCTGGGGCACCCGCCCCTTCAGCGTGGGGGACCACAGCCGCAACAACGCGGTTGTCGGCTTCTTCGCGCTGGGTGAAGGCTGGCACAATAACCACCACGCCTTCCCGACCTCCGCCCGGCACGGTCTGCACTGGTGGCAGTTCGACATCAGCTATATCGTGATCCGCCTCATGTCCCTCCTCGGCCTGGCGAGGAAAGTCCGCACTCCCGACCGCGAGCGCATCGCGTCCAAGCGGCGGAACTGACCGAGCGCCGGCGGGCTCGCGACCCGAGCAGGAAGACGCTCGGCCCACAACTTTCTCGATCCGGACGAGCTGCCGCTCGAGCTGTACGAGTCGCCCTGACCTCCGGCGCCGGCGTGTACCATCCTCCTGGTGACCCGCTCATCCCCCAAGCCGCGCCCCTATCGGAAGCGCCAAGCGCTGCGGATCATGATGTGGACGAGCCTCCTGGCGTACGTGCTGGCCGGCGCGGCGTGGGTCGGCAGCCTTCGGCGCCCCTTGACCTTGTCGACACAGTACGGAGAGATCGTCTCGCTCCGCGCCGGTGTTGTCTCGTGCATGTGGATCTCGGCCGAACGCCGCGGGAACATCAGCCGGGAACTGCGACTTCCGCTGCGGCGCCAATGGTTCCGCACGATCGCCCACGACCCGGTCTCCACGAACTGGTCCGTCAAGCTGTACTTCGTCAGCGCCGACGGCCACATGCAGATGGTCTTCCTCCCGCTCTGGATGCTGCTGATCCTCACCGGCGCCTCCGCAGCCGCGCTGCGGTTCTGGACCCACCGGATGACGCCGCCGGGACACTGCCGGCGCTGCGGCTACGACTTGGCCGGGCTCTCCGAACGGGCCGCGTGCCCCGAATGTGGCGCGAGCCGCTCGCGCCGGGCGAGACGCCCCCGCCGTGCCGAATGACCGCATCGACGCATCGCCGCTGAAGCTCTTGTACGATTGGCTCGTACCCGGGCGGAACGACGCAACCGCGCCGGCCGGATTCCAAGGAACACGACAAGCAGACCAGGAGCCCGCCATGCCGGTCCACAGAACCTCGACTTCGCGCCCGCCGATCGCTCTGGCGATGTTCGCCGCGGCGGTCGCCGTACCTGTCGTGCTTGGGCCGTCCGCCGTGTTCGCGCAGACGCCGGCCGCGCCCGCGGCTCCCGCCGAGCCCGCGCTGAACGATCGCCTCGCCCGCCTCAGTGAGAGGCTCGATCGCGCCCGCGTCGAGCACCACATCCCTGGGATGTCCCTGGCCATCGTGCAGGACGACAAGGTCATCTATGCCCGCGGCTTCGGCCTGCGCGATGTTGAGAAGAAGTCCCCCGCCGACGAGGGGACCAAGTACGCCATCGGCTCCTCGACCAAGGCCTTCACCAGCCTCCTGGTCGCCATGATGGTCGACGAGGGGAAGATGTCCTGGGACGAGCCCGTCCGCACCCACCTCCCCCAGTTCAAGCTGAGCGACGCCGACGCCGATGGCCAGGTGACCATCCGCGACGTGCTCAGCCACCGCACCGGCCTGGGCCGCACCGACCTGCTCTGGGCCAATGGCAGGGCCTCTCCCGACGAGATCTTCGCGGCCCTCGCTACCGCCGAGCTCAAGGACCCGTTCCGCAAGGCGTTCAACTACAACAACATCGGCTTCCTCGCCGCCGGCCAGGCCGCCGCGAACGCCGCGGGGACCACCTGGCCCGCCCTCGTCCGCGCTCGCATCCTCGACCCCCTGGGCATGAGCGCCACCGACACTTCCATCGACGACATGCAGATGGACCCGCAGGCCAGCAAGGGCTACCTGTGGGACGAGGACAAGAACGACTTCAAGAACCTCCCCATGCGCTCGATCGCCAGCTGCGCCCCCGCCGGCGCGATCAACTCCACGGTCCTCGACATGGCCCGCTGGCTCCGCCTCCAGCTGGGCACCGGTCGGTTCGACGGCAAGCAACTCGTCAGCGAGGCCGCCCTCCGCGAGACCTGGAAGTCCAACATCGAACTGATCCCCGGCATCGGCTATGGCCTGGGCTGGATGCTCCACGACGTCAGCGGCACACCCGTTGTCGAGCACGGCGGCAACATAGACGGTTTCGCCGCCGAGGTCGCCATGCTTCCCGAGAAGCACGCCGGCTTCGTCCTGCTCACCAACGTCAGCTACACCTCCCTGGCCACCGAGGCCCAGAGCATGGTCTGGGAGACGCTCTTTCCGACCCCTCCGGACACATCGGGAGCGATGACCGAGGACCAGCTCAAGCCCTGCACCGGCAAGTTCCGCTTCGACACTCTGGGCGTCGACGTGACGATCCTCATCAAGGAGGGCAAGCTCTGGTGCGACGTCCCCGGCCAGACTACCTACGAGCTCAAGTGGCCCGACAAGGACGGCAAATGGGCCTTCGCCATCACCGACACGATCAAGATCAGCTTCGAGAAGACGCCCGATGGCAGGGTTCCCTCCCTGACGCTCTTCCAGGCGGGCATGGAGTTCAAGATGCCGCGCTTGAACGCCGACGGGTCGGTCGTCAAAGGTCCGGAGGAGGCCGCCCCCTTCGGTGCCGACCAGCTCCGCGACTACACCGGCACGTACCACTTCGCGCTGGCCAATCAGGATTGGCGCGTCCAGATCAAGGACGGCAAGCTCGCCATCGACGTCCCCGGCCAGACGGTCTACACCCTCAAGTGGCCCGACGCCGACGGCAAGTGGCCCTTCGCCGTCACCGACGCCATCAAGGTCAGCTTCGAGAAGGACGCGGCCGGCAAGGTCAACCAGCTCACCTGCTACCAGGCGGGGCAGACCCTCCCCATGCCCAAGACCGCTCCAGGAGATGACGGAGGCCTGCCGACCGTGGATGCGATCATGGCCAGGCGCGCCGTCCAGTCCGACCCTGCCACCGCCAAGGCGCTCGGCACCATCCGCGTCGAGGGCACGATGCGATTTGTCCAGCAGGGCGTCACCGCCAGGGTCACTTCTCTGAGCGACCCCGCCGACCGCTTCAACTTCTCGATCGATCTCGGCAGGTTCGGCGCCATCAGAATGGCCTCCGATGGGGGCGCGGTCTGGAGCGAGACCCTGGGCCAGCCGATCGACGAAGTCACCGGCGCCCGGGCCGGCGAGCTCCGGCGCGAGGCCACGTCGATGTTCGTCAAGGATCTCCGCAAGGAGTTCCAGACCGTCGAGGTCCTCCGCAAGGACTCCCTCGACGGCAAGCCGGTGATCGTTCTACGCGCCAGGGCCGCCGACGGCAAGCGGTCCGTGACCGAATACGTCGACCCCGAGAGCGGCCTGCCGCTCAAGGAAGAATCCACGACCACCGTCCCCGGCGTCGGCTCGTTGCCCTCCAGCGCCCTCTTCGCCGACTACAAGGACTTCGAGGGCCTCAAGATCCCGACCACGGTCACGATTGAGTCCCTCGGCACCGGCAAGGCAATCATGACCATCGAATCCGTCAAGACCCACGTCCAGGCCGGGCCCGGGGAGTTCCTGCTCAAGCCGGCCGCGAAGTGAGGGAGGGCGGCCCTGCCGGTCCCTCGGGTCGCGACGTAGTTTACACCGCTGGCGGCGAGCCGATGTTCCGTCTGCCTCGCCCGGGAGTGATCCTCGGGCGATGTCGGCGCGCGATCGGCAGCGCGCCGCTGACCAGACCGGTCATGGCCAACACGTACCCGTGCTGAACGAGGCTTGGCCGGGTTTCTCAGCGACCGCCGCCCGGGGATTCGGCGTCAGCCGTCGGCAACCGCTCGCCGGAGTTCTCCTCCATCTGCTGCTGCAGCATGCGCATGTGCTCCTGCTGCATCTTCTGCGCCTCGCGAGCCATCTGCATTGCCTCGCGCGCCATCTGCTGCTGCTCGGTGAAGAAGTTGGGCGCCGGCACGGGAGCCGGCTGGGGCGAGGACTTGCGGCCATTCATCACCAGCCCGATGCCGCACAAGAGAAGCCCCGCCCCCATCATGCCGAACAGCACCGTCTTCCCGGACGAGCCGCTCCGCGCCGGCTGCTCGAACGGGCCCGGCTGCTCCAACGCTCCGGCCCTGCCCGACATCGAGGGTGGGCCCGAGAGCCCCGGCCGGCCGGCCGGGACGGGCGTTTCGGTCGTATCGGGCGTAATGGGCGCACCGGTGTCGTTCATGCTGCCTCCTTGCGGCGCCAATAACCGGCGCGCTGTGCCACCCGCGGTATCCGGATGAACACCGGGAACATCGGTCCAGGGTGCCGGCCGCGAAAGAGCGCAGGGCAGTGAGCCCGAAACCTGTGCGACCTGCGACGACGGCGGGAACCGGGGAACGACGGAACGCACGCGCCCGGGTCCCGGAACTCGAGCCCGGTCCAAACCGGCTCCCCTGGTCCTGTTTCCCACATGCTCCCTGAAACTCCCCGGAGGGCGGCTACGAAGGCACCAGCGTGCAATACTCAGTGAACCCAGGGTTCGGTAACCCCGTACCACAACCGAGCATCCAACCCTTCTGACCGTCCAGCCTCGCCGCCTTTGAAGGGTCACGTCATGAAGCCCATATCGGCAACGATCCTCTGTCTCTCCGTGGTCGCGATCACCGTGCTCGCCGTTCTCGCCGCGAGGGGCGGGCCCTCACCTCGGGGGTCGGCGGGCGATGACAAGACTCTCGCCGACCTCGTGGAGCGGACAACCAGGCGACAGCAGGCCGCGAAGACGGCCCCGGAGGGAACCCTCATGTACTCGCGTGCGGCCTACGACATCCGCCCCCTCAAGCCGAGCCGCATCGACGAGCTCGCCAGGAAGCTCTCCCCCGAGGACGCCAAGGTGATCCTCAAGAAGGGCACCGAGGCCGCCTTCTGCGGCAATCTTCTCGACAACCACACCGAGGGCACGTACATCTGCAAGCTCTGCTCGCTCCCCCTCTTTTCCTCGAACCAAAAGTTCGACAGCGGCACCGGTTGGCCGTCCTTCTACGCCCCCTTCGACGCCGACCACATCGCCTACACCAGCGACGGCACGCTCGGCATGGAGCGCGTGGAGATCACCTGCGCCCGCTGCGGCGCGCACCTCGGGCATGTCTTCGAGGACGGCCCGCGCCCCACCGGCCTGCGCTACTGCCTCAACTCCGCCTCCCTCTCATTCGTCAAGCAGGGCGAGGCGCTCCCCGAGCCGGCGGTCGCCACCGCCACCGCCTACTTCGCCGGCGGCTGCTTCTGGGGCGTCGAGGACCGCTTCCAGCAGACCCCCGGCGTCATCAACGCCGTCAGCGGCTACATGGGCGGCAACCTGAAGAACCCCTCCTACGAGCAGGTCTGCGAACACAACACCGGGCACGCCGAGACGGTGAAGATCGTCTTCGACCCCAAGGCGATCACGTACCGCCAGCTCCTGGAGAAGTTCTTCAAGTACCACGACCCCACGACGCTCAACCGCCAAGGGCCGGATGTCGGCGACCAGTACCGCTCGGCGATCTTCTGCATCGACGACGAGCAGGCGAAGGAGGCGACGAAGTTCATCGAGGAACAGCAGAAGACCGACCGCTTCAAGAGCCGCAAGATCGTCACGCAGGTCGAGCCTGTCTCGAAGGCCGGCCAGTTTTACGAGGCCGAGGCGTACCACCAGGACTATCACGAGAAACACGGCGGGCACTGCGCGCTGCCGCCGGAATGAGCAACGGGAAGGAGCGTCACGCGGCCGCGCAGACCGGGGCGGTTGCTCTTCTATCAGACGCCGGTCGGCGCGCGGACCGGTTCGCGGAACCGCAGCAAGTACAGCACCGCCCCCGCCGCGATCCAGCCCGCGCCGATGTACGCCGCCCGGCGCACCGACTCGTCCA
>JBGPJM010000218.1:0-8016 GCA_041485385.1 Phycisphaerae bacterium
CAGCGCGCCGTTCTGGGGTCGATGCCGCGTCGGATCAAGTCGAGGAAGTACTCGCGCCGGGCGTCGGCCGCGCGCCGGAGCGATTCGTAGAGCAGGCTATGGCGCCCGTCGAGGTCGGCCTCGTCGGGCCCGTCCTGCCCGGCGCCGGAGGTGAGCTCGTCGCCCGGCCCCCGCCTGCGCCGGGTTCGGTCGCCGGATCCGGGGGAGCCGTCGGGCTTGGGCGCATCGGGCTTCTTGGCCTGCGTCGCCAGCAGCTTCTGCATGATTCGGGCGCGGTGCGACGCGTTGGTCTCGCGGAGGGCCTTGTCCTGCTCGATGGAGAAGAAGCAGCGTCCGTCGACGTAGGTGGCCTGGCAAACGGCCAGGGTGGAAAGAGGCGAGCTTGCGAGCGCCGGGACGGCGCGCCCACCCGCGGTGCCCGAGGTTCCCGAACCGTTGGTCGCGCCCGCCGGGCGAGCGCCCGTGCCGCTGGGCTCCGGCACCGACCAGATCACCAGGTCGGCGTCCTTTCCGGGCTCGATCGACCCGACCCGCTTGTCGATCCCGAGCTGCCTGGCGGGATTGATCGTGACGAACTTCAGCGCCTCGTCGGCGGCCAGCCCGCCGTACTTGCACGCCTTGCCGGCCTCGGTGTTCAGCCGGCGGGCCAGCTCGTCGGAATCGGAGTTGAAGGACACGCACACGCCCTGGTCGTGCATGATCGCGCCGGCGTAGGGGATCGCGTCCTGCACCTCGACCTTGTACGCCCACCAGTCGCTGAACGCCGAGGCGCCGATCGCGTGGTCGCGCACCTCGTCGGCCACCTTGTACCCCTCGAGGATGTGCTGGAACGTGCCGAGCTTGAAGCCGAAGTCGTCAGCGACGCGGCAGAGCATCAGGATCTCGTCCTGGCGGTAGCTGTGGCAGTGGATCAGCCGATTGCCTTCGAGGACCTCGGCGAGGGCCTCGAGTTCGAGATCGCGACGGATTGGAAGCGACGGAGCGACGGAGCGACGGAGCGACGAAGGGGAAGGCGAAGAAGCTATTCCCGTTCCTTCGCTTCGAGCGCTCGTATAAGCCCCTGCAGAACCCGATCGGTCTCCCGGAGCAGGTCGTGGGTTTGAGGGTTCAGCTGGATCAGTTCCATGCTGGTCGCCAGTTCGTACTGAGTCTCCAGTTCCGCCAGAGATCCCCTCGCCATTCGCAGGAACTTCAAATAGTCCAGCCTGCTCTGTCTCGCGTGGCCCTCGGCGATGTTCGACGGGACCGAGACCGCGCAGCGTCGCATCTGCATCGTCAGTCCGAACAGTTCCGCCCTGGGCATCTTCGCCGTGTCCCTGTAGATGAGCTGTGCCAGGCTCATCGCCCGCTGCCAAGCGATGAGATCCCGGAATGTTCGCACCAACATGCGAGTGCTCCTCTTCCCCCTTCGTCGCTCCGTCGCTCCGTCGCTTCGTCGCTTCGAGGTATTCCTTGGCGGCCGTGAACCGATCACGGATAAGCATCTCCACGCCCATGCGCGTCTTCGGGTAGCGCCCGCTGCTCCCGTCCCCCCAGTTAGACTGCTTGACGTTCTCGCCGAGGGCGAACTTGATCCCCGGCATGGCCCCCTGGAAGTGCATGTCATCCGGGTTGACCGACCCCCAGCGGATCTTGTTCACGCAGTTCTGGCCGCCGATGGGGTTGGCCGATCCGTGCAGGCTGTTGGTGACCGTCAGCCCGCCGGCGAGCTGCCAGTACCACGACATCGAGTCCGGGTCGGTCACGTCCTGGATCCGAACCTCGGCCGTGACGGCCTGGCCGGACTCGTTCACGCCGCCGCTGATCCCCGTGTGCGAGTGGCAGTCGATCAGGCCCGGGGTGATCTGCCGCCCGGGCGGCAGGTCGATCTCGATCGCCCCCACCGGGCGCTGGCCGGTGAACGCCTTGCCGATGTAATCGATCTTGCCGTTCTTGATAATGATCGTGCCGTGCTCGATCACGCCCGCCGGGCCGCAGGTCCAGATGGTCGCGCCGCGGAGCTCCAGGTACGCCGGCTGCTCGGGGAGCGCGTCCATCGCGTAGGGCCCGAAGGGGTAGCCATAGGTTTCAGGGATATCCGTCGGCGCGGCCTCGTCGTCCTCCGGGCCGGCTGCGACGGCCGACGATCGCGAGCCGGTGAGGGTGTACTTGCCCGTCGGGCTCGAGCCCGACCCGGCCAGCTGGCCCCCCTTGAGCGTGAGGGAGAACTTGATGGGCTCGCCCTCGTGCTGGTTGAGGGAGAACGTGAGCACGCCGGAATCCGGTGAATACGATGCGCTCTCGAGGGTGTGCTGTCCCAGGGACGACGTGATCGTGCCGGAGACGGCCCCGCCGGCGTCGCGCGTCAGAGTCAGGGTGAATGCAACGCCCTCGGGCGGAAGAGGATCAGGGCCGGTCGCCGTGCCCGACCAGGTGCCCGAGACACCGTCGACAGCCTTGTCATCGCCCTTGCCTTCGTCCTTCTTTCCCTCGTCCTTCTTGGCTTCGTTTTCCTTGGCCGGCTGACGCTTGAGCGTGAAGGTGTGCTTGGCGCCGTCGGGCGCGGTGGCCGCGCCCTTGAGGGTCTCCTTCTCGGCCGTCAGCTCGACGGCCGACTGCTCCTTCAGTCCCAGCACCTCGCCACCGGGCACGAAGCTGATCCTGGCCCCGTCGATCTTCAGGCCTGTGATCCGGATCTCCTTGTCGCCCAGCTTCAGGGTCACGGTCAGGCCGGGGGCGATGGTGAGCGTCCCCGAGTCCGCCGCCGCGGCGTCCACGGCGGCGCCGTCCAGCTCGGACAGCTTCCATGCCCCGACGGCCCCCGACAGCGGCGAGCGATGAGCCACCCACGCGAATCGAGCCCCCGACGAGCGGGTCGCGTCGGCGTGCAGCACCAGCCCGCCCTCCTCTGCCTCGGCCGTGCCGGAGTTGGTGAATACACCCTTCTCGCCGAAGGGGTCGTGGTCAAAGACGAATGAGAACCGCACCGGGGCCGCGGAGCCGATGACCCGCAGGTCGCGCGCCTTCGAGGTCGCCGTTTCAACCTTGCCCTCGGCGCCGGTGGTGTGCTTGGTGATCGTGAGGTTGTTGTCCTTGTCGACCGAGTAGGTGATTGCCACGCTCGCGCCGCCCTCGGGCAGCTTGGGTGGCGGGACGATCGCGACGTCCCACTCGCCCTCCAGCTTCAGCGGCGGCGGGGCGTTCAGCTCGTACCGCTTGCCGTCGATCCACAGGTCGCGGAAGACGGTCTTCTTCTCGAAGAGCGGGCCGTCGGCGATGAGCAGGCTGGCGACCTTCCCCGCCTCGACCGTGCCGAGCCGGTCCTGCACGCCCAGCAGTTCGGCCGGGCGGGTGGTGACCATCGCCAGGGCCTTGTCCTCGGCGAGCCCGTACTTGACCGCCTTGCGCAGGTTGTCGCGGAACTTGGCGCGGTCCTTGAGCTTGGAGGTCGTGAGTGAGACGTTCATCCCCGCGCCCTCGAGGCGCCGCGGGTTGGTCGGGGCCTGCTCCCAGGTCATGAGCTCGCGCAGCTCCACCGCCTCGGCCTGTCCGATCGAGCTCACCTTCGGCGGCTCGGGGAAGTTGAGCGGGAGGACTATCGGCAGCCCGTCGTGCTTGATCGCGTCCAGGCGCCGGAACTCGGTGCCGCAGCCGAGGATGATCGCCGGACGGTCGAACTCGCGGGCGATCTTCGCGGCCCGCATGGCCTCTAGCTCATCGTCGGTGTTGAAGACGAAGGGGAGGCGAAGGGCCGCCGTGTCGCCGACGCCCGTGCGCACCGTGGCACCGAACGGCATGTTGCGGGCCAGGTCCGGGCGCAGCGAATCCAGTGCGGTGTGCGCCCGCGGGTCCAGCGGCTTGACGCCTGCCTGCCAGTCGGCATCAAGGAACGTCTGACGGATGAGTGCGATCGCCCCCATTTGCGAATCCGGGTAACTCGGCCAGTTCGAGTTCGTGTTCGACTCCGCACCTCCCCGCCCTCTCCCCGCCAGATCGAACGCGACCGACTGGTACGTGTTCTCCGCGTACACCGGCGGGCGGGCCAGGCTCTGGTCGTCCTCGGGTTTGGCCAGCGAGACCACCGCCGCCGTGCCGCGGAAGATCCCGCCCCGGGGGCTGATCGCGGCGGCCGCGTACCCGAGTTTCCGCAACGACTCGGCGGAGCCGCCGTCGATCCCCTTGCCGTCCAGCGCCGATCGCTGCGGCGTCACGCGGGCGTTCCAGTGGGCACCGGGCGAATCCGGCGCGGGTTGGGGGGCGTCGATCTCGACGTAGGGGTCGACGAACCCGGCGTAGATGTGCAACCCGGCGCAGTCCCACACCCGGGCGCCCGCCGGCGGTGCGGGAGACGAGGGGGCGGCGCCGTCGGACTTGGGCGCTGGGGCCGCTTCGACCGAGAGGATCCTCCCGTCTCGGATGACGATCGTGGCGTGCTCGATGGTCTCGCCCGGCCTCGGGTGCAGTGTGGCGTTGACCAGCGCGTGCCAGGTGGGGTCGGCCTTTCGTGGGCCGTTGGCGGGGGGTGAGAGCGGGTTCGGCTGCGGCTGCCCGGCGGGGGCCATCCCGGCGCTCGCGGCGAGGACGACGGACACGCCCGCGGCGAGGGCCGCGACGGCACGGCGGAAGATCTTGGCGTTCATGATCTCACTTTACCCGAAAACCGGGCCAGAGTGGCATGGGCAGGTGAGCAGCAAGCAGTAAACAGAGAGCAGTAAGCAGGAGAAACCTCCCCCCTTCGCTTTCCTCTAGAGCCTCCCCATCTCCGGCAGCTCTCCCACCAGCGGCAGGCACCACTCCACGAACTTCCGGCTGATCCCGTAGCTCCCTCCTGCGGCGCCGTCGGGCGTCTCGATGAAGTCCCGCGGCATCTGGCGCGTCTTGGCCGCGACGTCCGTCAGCTCCACCCGCTTGAGCTCGGCCTTATACGCCCGGCCCCCCCTTCCCCCCGGCTTGCCAACGCGGACGATCGCCACCGAGCCGCTCGTCCGGCCCTGCCGGGCGAGCCCGACGGCGAACCGACCCACGGCCCGGGCCTCCTTCACGTCCACCGGCGAGCGGTCGGGCCAGCACCGCTGCAGGTATCCGAACGTGTCGGCGCGAACACGGGGCGGTTTCCCCGAGGGGGTCTTGAGGTTCTTCTTTACGAGGTCCGCCAGCGCATCGCCCAGCGCCGCGACGCCCGAGAGCTGCACGTTCCCGTGCGCGTCGCGGTCGAGATTCTCCACCAGCGTCGTGGCGATCGGGCGCCCGGCCTCGTCCTGGATCCCTTCGCTGACGGCGACCTGGCACCGCCCCAGTCGCGCGTACACCTTCTCGACCTGCGCGAGGAATGCATCGGTGTCGAAGGGCACCTCCGGCACGTACACCAGGTGCGGCCCGTTGTGGTCGGCCTGCTTCCCGGCTCCCTTGGCCAGCGCCGACGCCCCGGTGAGGAAGCCGGCGTTGCGCCCCATCACGACGTTGATCTTCACCCCCGGCAGGCTGGCGTTGTCCAGGCTGTCGGACATGAACGCCATGGCCAGGAAACGCGCCGATGACGGGTACCCCGGCGTGTGGTCGCTCTCCATCAGGTCGTTATCCACGGTCTTGGGCACGTGGAAGCAGCGCAGGTCGTAGCCGTCGCTGGCGGCCAGCTCGCTCACGATGCGGCAGGTGTCCGACGAATCATTCCCGCCGATGTAGAAGAACAGCCTCGCCCCGAGCCGCTCGCAGGCGCCCAGGATCTTCCGGCAGTACTCCGCATCGGGCTTGTCGCGGCTGGACCCCAGCGCCGCCGCCGGCGTCGCGGCGACCATGTCGAGCAGCGTGTCGGGCGTGCGTTTGAAGTTGAGCACATCGGGCGGATCCTTCACCAGCCCGTTCACGCCGTGACGCATCCCGTAGGTCTTCTTGACGCCCGGCACCTCCCGGAGCGCACGGACGACCGCGACGAGCGATTCGTTGATGACGGCGGTCGGGCCGCCGGACTGGCCGATGAGGGCCGTGCCGCTGGGCAATGTCTGGGGCATGGGGCACTCGTGGTGCTCGCTGCTTGCGGGGGCGGGCGGGCGAGTGAAAAGTGAAAAGTGAAAAGTGAGAAGTGAGAAGAAGAGTTCTCCTGCGCTCTCCTACTTCCTTGTGTAGGTCACTTCCATCACTTTGAACTCCGGGGCGCCGGGGAAGGTGAAGTAGATTTCAAAGACATGCTCGTTGCTGTTCTTGAGGGAGATGACGGAGCGCTTGGGGACCTTCTGGCCTGTGGAGGGGTTGTCGATCTCGCCGAGCATGGTGAAGACGCGCCCGGATTTGTCGCAGGAGCCGGTCTCGAAGGAGATGCCGGTGCCCATGTTGTCCATCCAGACGCCCTCGTAGCGCTGGGTGATGGTGTTGTACCCCCAGAGGCCCATCCCCTCGAAGGGCGCGCCCATCATCTGGCTGAGGTAGTGCTGCTCGAGGAAGCGGCCGCCGAGGCGCCAGGTGTTGGTCATGGTGCCGGTGGATTCCGCGGGCGGGGCGCCGGGCTCGCGCCACCATTTCGTCCGCGCGCTGAAGGTGCCGGCGAAGGGCTCCAGGCGCCGGTGGTGGTCGGTGACGGCGGCCATGCCGGGGGCGGAAGGGGGGTCGCTCATGGTTCACCTCGGGGATGGGTAGTGGGTAGTGAGAAGGGGAGAGGAGTGAGAAGTGAAAAGTGAGAAGTGAAAGGTGAAAAGCGGAAAGTGAGAGGACGGGTGTCAGAAGTTGTCGGTCACATGGTGGATCGCACGCTGCAGTTTATGCAAAGGAAATGGGGCCGCGTGGGCCAGCCCCGAGGGGTAGTGAGCAGTGAGCAGGAAGAAGTGAAAAGCGAGGAGTGAAAAGTGAAAAGACGAGTTCTCGGCTTACTTCTTGGGCGCGGCGGGCTTGGCGTCGGCGGGTTTGGGCGCGGCCGGCGGCTTGGCGTCGGCGGCCTTGCCCTTACGGGTGTACCTGATCTCGCCGACTTTCATCTCCTTGTCGGTCCCCTTGGTGTGGTAGAACGTGTAGCTGTGGTGGTCGTTGTCGGTCCACACGAGGAGGTTGCGGGACTTGATCACGGCGCCGGTGGGGTCGGTGAACGAGCCGAGCATCGTCCAGGTGCTGGTCTTCTCATCGAACGTGCCCGTGTCGGTCATCACGCCCGTGCCCATGGAGTCCATCCACGTGCCCACGTACTTCTTCTGGATGTTGTCGTAGCCGAAGTAGCCGATGCCGCTGAAGGGCATTTCGTTGAACTTGCCGCTGTACTCTTCGCGGAGGAACCGGCCGTCGAGGACCATCGTGTTGTGCATCTCGCCCTTGGAGGACTGAGGCGGCGCGCCCTCGGCCATCCAGAACGTCGACTCCGCCTCCCAGTGGCCGACGAACTTCTCCAGGCGCCTGTGCTCCGGGCCGGGCGTCCCAGCCTTCATCCACGCCTCGTCCTCGGCGGTAAGGGCGGGCTTCTTGTCGGGCTGGGCGGGGGCGGCCGGCTTGGCGGCGGGGGCGGCGGGCGTGGTTGCGGGCTTGGCCGGCTGAGTGGGCTTGGCATCGGGCTTCTTCTCGGGCTGGGGCGAGGACGCCTGGGCGAGCCCAGCGAGCCCGATCATCATCATGGCCGAGCCGACAACGGTGCAGAGCAACTTTGAACGCTTCATCCTTCGTACTCCCTGATGTGTGTCCCTTCCCGGCCCCGGCTCCCGCCAACTCCGGCGGTCGAGTCTCTTGGTCATGAACCAATCATAGTCCGAACATGTGAGAATAAGCGAGGGAGATCGGGTTGTCAAGGCGTTGAGGCGTTAAGCGTGGGGGCTGGAGGTTTCGTGAGGTTTTTTGAGGTTCGGGGTAGGTTTTTTGAGGTTCGATGGGGGTTTTTTGAGGTTCGGCGAGGTTTTTTGAGGTTTTCGGGGGTTTTTTGAGGTTTTTTTCGGGGTGGTTTTTGATGTAATACGGGTCCCACCTAATCCCCGCGCGCCGTTGCGCTTCCGTTAGGTTGCGCGAAGCCGGCCGGCATGCGAGACTGCCTGTGCTCATTGAGCAAGGAGGCTCGTATGCACGTCGAAG
>JBGPJM010000219.1:0-8002 GCA_041485385.1 Phycisphaerae bacterium
CTACCCTTAGCCTCCCATGTCGAACCCTCCCACCAACCCCCCCTCCGCCCCCTCCGCCCCCTCCGGCCCCTCGGCCCCTGGTGGCCCCGCCGAGCGCTCCGCCAACTTCATCGAGCAGATCGTCGATGCCGACATCGCCTCCGGCAAGTGGGGCGGCAGGGTCCAGACCCGCTTCCCCCCCGAGCCCAACGGCTATCTCCACATCGGGCACGCCAAATCGATCTGCCTCAACTACGGCCTGGCCCGCACGTACGGCGGCAGGTTCAACCTGCGATTCGACGACACCAACCCCTCCAAGGAAGAGCAGGAGTTCGTCGACGCCATCATGCAGGACGTCAAGTGGCTCGGCGCCGACTGGGACGGCCCCAGCGGCGGCGGTGTCTACTGGGCCTCCGACTATTTCGATGAGATGTACCAGTTCACCGAGGAGCTCATCCAGAAGGGCAGGGCCTACGTCTGCGACCTTTCCGGCGAGGAGGTCTCGGCCCGGCGCGGCAAGCCCGGCGTCCCCGCTACCAGCCCCTTCCGCGACCGCCCCCCGGAGGAGAGCCTCCGCCTGCTCCACGAGATGCGCGCCGGCAAATACCCCAACGGCGCCAAGTCCGTCCGCGCCAAGATCGACCTGGCCTCGCCCAACTTCAACCTCCGTGACCCCGTGATGTACCGCATCCTGCACGAACCGCACCACAACACCGCAAACAAGTGGTGCCTCTACCCCATGTACGACTGGGCGCACGGCATCGAGGATTCGCTCGAGGCGATCACCCACTCCATCTGCACGCTGGAGTTCGAGGACCACCGCCCTCTCTACGACTGGTTCATCAACGCCATCAACGAGGGGCGCACCCTCGACGGCTCCGGCCTGTGGGGGAAGAAGATCCACCACGCCCAGCAGATCGAGTTCGCCAAGCTCCGCCCCACCTACACCGTCATGAGCAAGCGCAACCTCCTCAAGATGGTCGCCGACGGCACCGTCAAGGGGTGGGACGACCCGCGCATGCCCACCCTCTGCGGCCTCCGCCGGCGCGGCTACACCCCCGAGTCCATCCGCGCCTTCTGCGAGGACATCGGCGTCACCAAGACCGAGAGCTTCATCGACCTCGGCCGCCTCGAGAACGCCCTCCGCGACCACCTCAACCGGATCGCCCCGCGCCGTATGGCCGTCCACCACCCCCTCAAGGTCGTGATCGAGAACTGGCCCGAAGGACGGGTCGACCACCTCGACGCCGTCAACAACCCCGAAGACGCCGGCGCCGGCACACGCTCCATCCCCTTCTCGCGCGAGATCTACATCGAGCGCGACGACTTCATGGAGGACCCCCCCAAGAAGTTCTTCCGCCTCGGACCCGGACGCGAGGTCCGCCTCCGCTACGCCTACTTCATCACCTGCACCGGCTTCACCAAGGACCCCGCCACCGGCGAGGTCACCGAGCTGCGCTGCACCTATGACCCGGCCACCCGCGGCGGCGATGCTCCTCCAGGGCCCGACGGCAAGCCGCGCAAGGTCCAGGGCACCCTCCACTGGGTCGACGCCCACCACGGCGCCCCCGCCGAGGTCCGCCTCTTCGACCGCCTCTTCAAGGCCGAAGAGCCCGGCAAGGCCACCGGCAACTACCTCGACGACCTGAACCACGAGTCGCTCAGGATCGTCCGCGCCGTCGTCGAGCCCGACCTCGCCAGCGCCCTGGCCGGCCAGAGGTTCCAGTTCGAGCGCCAGGGGTACTTCTGTGTCGACCCCGACTCGAAACCCGGCGCACCCGTGTTCAACCGCACCGTCACGCTCAAGGACACCTGGGCGAAGGTCGCGGCGAAGGCGTAGCCGAGCGGCCAAGGCCGATGTGTGTCGCGCGGGGCGCGAACGATCCCGCATGCTCATCCGCCCCGCCACCGCCGCCGACGTCCCGCAGGTCCTCCCCATGGTCCGCCAGATCTGCGCGCTCCATGAATCGTGGGACGCCGAGCGCTACCCGATGATCCCCAACGTCGTCGCCCGCTACGAACACTGGCTCCCCCAGCGCGCCGCCGACCCGCGCAGCGTCTTCCTTGTCGCCGAGACCGAGGAGCCCCCGCCGCGCATCGCCGGCTTCCTCGTCTCCACCATCGAGAAGAACATCCCCATCTACCGCCTCGAGGAGTTCGCGTTCATCCACGACGTCTGGGTCGATCCCCCCTTCCGCAAGCATGGCGCCGCCCGCGCGCTCGTGGACGCCGCCATCGACCGCTTCCGCGCCCTGGGCGTCAGCCAGGTGCGACTCGAGACTGCCTCGCTCAACGACTCCGCCCGTCGGCTCTTCTCCTCCGGCGGCTTCCGCGTCTCCACCATCGATATGCTCCGCACGATCACGCCCACCGCCTGAGCCGCACCCTCTCACCTCTCACCTCTCACCTCTCACCTCTCACCTCTCACCTCTCACCCTCTCACGGTATTACCCTACACTCCCCGCCATGTCCCTCATCGTCACCGGCACCGTCGGCATCGACACCATCTACACGCCCACGGGGCACGCCTCGGCGGTCCTCGGCGGCTCCTGCACCTACTTCGCCGCCGCGGCGTCCTTCTACAACAAGGTCCGCGTGGTGGCCGTGGTCGGCGATGACTTCCCCCGCGAGCACCACGAGACCCTGGCGCGGTTCCGCAATATCGACGCCTCCGGCCTCGAGGTCCGCCCGGGCTCCAAGACGTTCCGCTGGGGGGGCAAGTACCTCGACAACATGGACCAGCGCGAGACGCTCTTCACGGAGCTGGGCGTTCTGCTCGAGGCCCCTCCGAAGGTCCCTGACCATTTCAAGGACTCGCAGATCGTCTTCCTTGCCAACACGCACCCGGGCGTGCAGCTGCAGCTGCTCTCCAACTTCGCTTCCCCGAGGCTCGTCGTCGCCGACACCATGGACCTGTGGATCAACACCGCCAAGCCCGAGCTCGACCGGCTGCTCAAGAAAGTCACCGGCCTGGTGCTGAACTACGACGAGGCCGAGATGCTCACCGGCAAGCGCAACACCATCGCCGCCGCGCGGCAGATCCTCCGGATGGGCCCGGCCTTCGTGGTCGTCAAGAAGGGCGAGCACGGGTGCGTGTTCATCCACCGCGAGGGAATGGGCGCGCTCCCCGCCTACCCGGCCGAGGAGGTCGTGGACCCGACCGGAGCGGGAGACACCTTCGCCGGGGGCATGATGGGGTACGTGGCCGCGCAGGCCGCCAAGGGCGCCAGGCCCGACGACATCGACCTCATCCGGCGCTCGCTGGCGCACGGCACGGTCATGGCGTCGTTCAACATCGAGGCGTTCAGCTTGGAGCGGCTGACGCGGCTGACCCGCGACGAGATCTCGGCGCGGTACGACGAGTTCGGGCGGATGCTGGACGTGCGCTGAGCGTCGCGCCGCGCGTATGATGTTCCCGTGCAGCGCCCCGAAAAGCCAGCCGCACAACCCTGCCCGCCCCCCACACCCGCCCCACCCCCCGAGTGCGCCGCCTATCTCCGCCCCTACCGCGCGGCCGTCGACCGGATCGGCCCGCGCTTCGAGGCGCTGCTCTGGTCCAGCCCGCAGACGCAGAAGGCCCGCTTCCGTGTGGTCACCGACATGCTGGATTTCTCGGGGCGCACCGTGCTGGACGCCGGGTGCGGGCGGGCCGACTTTGCGCGATGGCTGTGCCAGGAGCGGATCGGCTACGCGCGGTACGTCGGCCTGGACGGCGTCGGGGAGATGGTCCGCTTCGCCCAGGAGCAGGGCCTGCCCAACGCGTGCTTCCGCACCATCGACTTCGTGGCTGATCCCGGGGCGTTCATCCCGGCCCCGGACGCGCCGATCGCCGACATTGTCCTCTTCAGCGGCTCGCTCAACACCATCCCCGAGCCCGCGGCCATGCAGGCGCTGGATCGCGCGTGGCTGGCGTGCCGCGAGGCGCTGGTGTTCAACTTCCTCAGCGTCGCCGACCCCGCGCCGGGCGGGCCCGAGCCGACCAACGCGCACGGCCCGGCCCGGCGGTTCTCCACTGCGCAGATGCTGGTCTGGGCCCAGGAGCGGACGCCGCTGGTGGCGCTCCGCACCGACTACCTCGACGGGCAGGATGCGACGATTGTGATGCGGAAGCCGCGGGCCTGACGCGCGGGCTGGCCCGCGGGGCGCACCACGACTCCGGCCCTTCCCCCTACACTCTGCCCCATGGCGATCATCGTCTTCCAGCACGGACGCGACGTCGGCCCCGGGCGCCTCGGCCTCACCCTCCGCGACCACGGCGCCCAACTCGATGTCCGCCGCCTCGACCTCGACGCGCGCACCAGGGGGCTCCCCGCGGGCACGGGCGTCTCGGGCAAGGGCGGCGTGCCGCCGGACTTCGACAACGTCGACGGCGTCATCAGCCTCGGCGGCGGGCAGAACGTCGGGGAGATCCACCCGTGGATGCCCGCCGAGGTCGAGTTCGTCAAGGAGGCGCACGCCCGCCAGCTCCCGCTGGTGGGGGTCTGCCTCGGGCACCAGCTCGTCGCGCACGCGCTGGGGGGCAAGGTGGCGCCGATGACCAAGCCCGAGTACGGGTTCACGACGGTCACGCAGCTCCCGATCGCCAACACCGACACGATCCTGGCGGGCATCCCCTGGACGACTCACCAGTTCCAGTCGCACTCGCAGGAGGTGAAGGAGCTGCCGCCGGGGGCGACGCTGCTGCAATCCTCCGCGGCGTGCAAAGTGCAGTGCTTCCGCGCCGGGCTGCGGACGTACTGCTTCCAGTACCACTTCGAGTGCGACCGTCCGTCGGTGGAGTTGCTCTGCCGGGACGACGCGGCGCTGGCCGCCGCGGGGCTGGATATGACGCTGGTCAAGAGCCAGGCCGACGAGCACTACGCCTCGTTTGCGCGCCTGGCGGACCGGTTGTGCGTGAACCTGGCGGCCTATTTGTTCTACGTGGGGCGCCGGGCGAGCGTGGCGTGAGTTAGAGGCGGGTCGGCGTGGACGAGCGCGGATGAGGGAGCGATGGCCGGACGAGCGGGGACAACGCTGACCATCCCGGTGCCGGCCGACTACGTGATGAGGCGGGACCTGTGCTCGTACGGCTATTTCCTGCTCGCGCCCAGCCACTGGGAACCGGCGACGGAGACGTACACTCACGTGCTCGATCTCGGGGGCGGCGCGGCCACCGTTGACATCACGCAGGCTCGGCGCGGCCGGAAGGCGGGCACGCCGCTCACCGTACGGGCCGATCGCGCGCTCTCGCGGACCGAGGTAGCGCAGGCCCGCGCGCAGATCACGCGCATGCTGCGCCTCGACGAGGAGGCGGCCGTCGTCCGCCATTTTCATGCGGTGGACCCGCGATGGAAGAAATCCGGGCGCGGGCGGCTCATGCGGTCGCCGACGTTCTTCGAGGATGTGATCAAGACGGTGACCTCGTGCAACGTGACCTGGCCGAGCACGGTGAACATGAACCGGCGGCTGTGCGAGGCGCTGGGGGCGAAGGCCCCGGGCGGCGGGCACGCGTTCCCCTCGGCGGCGAAGATCGCCCGCACGCGAGCGACCACCCTCCGCACCCGCTGCTCGGTGGGGTACCGGGATGCGCGGATCGTCGAGCTGGCCCGGTTGTTCACGCTCCCGCCCTCGCGCGGCGGGATCTCGGTTGCGTGGTTCGAGGACCCGGGGACGCCCGACGACGCGATCCATGAGGCGCTCTTGGAGCTGCCGGGGATCGGTCCGTACGCCGCGGCGAACATCATGCAGCTCCTGGGGCGCTATTCGCGCCTGCCGCTGGACACCGAGTCGATCCGGCACGGGAAGACGATCCTTGGGTACACGGGGACGGACCGGCACATCATGAAGAGGATGCACGAGCATTTCCGGCCGTTCGGTGGTCACGCGTTCCGGAGCTACTGGTTCGAGCTGTGGTGCTTCTACGAACAGAAGCGCGGGCCGGCCTGGACGTGGGAGCGGGAAACGACGGGGAAGAGTTTCACGGCGGCGCTGTTGAGGGAGGAGGTGGCCGCGGATGGCGCGGCGGGGGCCGGGAGGCGCCGGTGAGTTCGAGGGGGTTCCGGCGAGTTCGAGATGAGTTGTCGCGCGTTCCGTCGAGTTCGGGGCGAGTTTTCGCGAGTTTCGACGACTTCCGTCGACTTTTTGCGAGTTTTTGCGACTTTTTTGTGGGCGTTTTTTCGTTGTAAGTATCTGTGGATCAAGTACTTGAACTCGGTTAGTGTTCGCCAAGATGCACGCAACCCTTAACACGCTGGGGTCGAATCGCGTAAGTGCTTGTGGCGCAAGGAGAAGAAAATTGTGAGGTTTGCGCTTTTGCGCGCGCCGGGCGCGCCTGTTCTGCGCGCGCAGAATGTCAACCCCGAATCGGGGACCTTCTTGCCGCGGTGGCCGCGGGTGCCCGGGTGGCCGCAGCTGGGCGGGGTGGGGCGGTGTGATGCGCGCAGCGCGACATCCGTCTTGGGAGATGACGACTCGCTGCGCATGGTGGCTCGTCGGGGGCGTCCGCGGTTGATCGGGGATCGGATGCGGGTCGGCGGCCTCTGCCCTCTCGAACGGCGGGGATGCGTATCCCTGACCTCGACGCCCGGGCGATCGCGGACGCACCTGACGAGCCCCCCAGGCGGCGTCCCCCGTCCCCGCGTCCCTCCGTCGGCGCACGCTCCCCCCGCCCGCTGCGCGAGGCGGCTCGTCGGGTACGGTCCCCGCGAGATTCAGGGTGGGACGGGTGAACGGGGCGAGCCGGCTCCCGTCCTTCTCCCCGTCCCCAGCCTCCGCCCCCACCCACCCACCCTCTCTACCGCGGCCTGATCCTCGACACCCTCCTCTTCAGCGCCGCGTGGTTCCCGCTTCTTGCCGCGCCGGGGGTCCTCCGGCGCACCCTCCGCCGCCGTCGCGGCCACTGCCCCGTCTGCAGGTACGACCGGCTCGGCGAGTTTGGGACACCGTGCTCGGAATGCGGCCACCAACCACGCCACGCCACGACGTCTCGCAACACCTGCTGACCCCCACGATACAATCTGACCATGACCGACACCTTGGTTGGATCGCCAGAGATGACCCATCTGCTGACCGTGGTGGAGGAGGCGACGCGATCGACAGCCGAAGGCGTCCAGTTCTTTGTCGAACCGGCAGAGGACGCGCTTCGTCGAGCAACGAGCAAGCGGCACCACTTCATATTCGGGCGACGCGGTTCTGGAAAATCGTCCTTGCTCCGCAAGGCAGCGGCCGACCTGAGTCGACAGCGGCGCCCAATGGCGTGGGTCGATTTGGAGGCGTTCAAGGGCCACAGCTACCCCGATCTTCTCATCAGCGTTCTGATCAAGACGATGGAGGAGTTCAAAAGATGGCTGGAAACCGCGGCGACCGCGCCATCGAACAAGACTTCTTTCTGGAAGAGGCTCGTTGGGGGCAGGCCGTCTCGGCCACCGTTCGACAAGAACGCCTGCACGAGCTTGATTGCTACCATTGACGGCCACTTGAACGATCTGAAGAAGCTGTTGCATTCCGCCGACGATGCGAAGATAGAGGCAACCCTCGAGCAAGCGGCGGAGACGAAGGAAGCCCTGACGGCGAAGGCCTCCGGCGAACTTAAGGCTGGCGGAGCCGGTGTCTCGTCCTCAATCGACAGCACCAAAGAGCAAGCGGCGTCGTCTCAGAGCAGGCACACCGAGTCATTTCGTCGGTCAAAGGTCGATTTCCTCCGCCGACATGTGCTGGATTTTCAGTCCGTCTTTACACAGATGGCGACGCTCTCGGACGGGGATTCTTTCCTGATCCTCGACGACCTCTACCACCTTCGTCGTACGGAACAACCCCTTGTCGTCGACTACCTTCACTCGATCGCGAAGGGCAACCGGCTCTGGCTCAAAATCGGGACAATCAAGCATCGATCGAGCTGGTACGTTCACGGTTCCCCACCCCAAGGAATGAAGCTCGGCGACGACGCTGACGAGATTGACCTCGATCTCACCTTGGAGAAATACTCGCTTGCAAAGGACTTTTTGCGGAAGGTCCTGCAGAATCTCGCCAAGAGCGCGGAGTTGTC
>JBGPJM010000220.1:0-7877 GCA_041485385.1 Phycisphaerae bacterium
AGGAGGGCGCGCCGGTCAGCGCCACGCCCCGCGGAGAGGTCCTCCTGCGCGACGCGGACTGACTCGGGCGCGCCGGTCAGCGCCACGCCCCGCGGAGAGGTCTCCTGCGCGACGCGGACTGACTCGGGCGCGCCGGTCAGCGCCACGCCCCGCGGAGAGGTCTTCCTGCGCGACGCGGACTGACTCGGGCGCGCCGGCCCGCGACCGCTGAAAGCGAGTGCGAAAGGAGCACGACATGTCCAGGGAGATGAAGGCGTTCGTCATGCACGGGATCGGGGAGGTCGGGATCATCGAGAAGCCGATCCCGCGCGCCGGTCCGAACGACGCGATTGCCCGGACGACGGCCGCGCTGATCTGTACGTCCGACACGCATACGGTCGCGGGCGCGATCGGCCCGCGCACGGACCTGACGCTCGGCCACGAGGCGGTGGGCGTTGTCCATGAGCTCGGCGCCGCCGTCGCCGCGGCGGGGATGTTCAGGGTGGGGCAGCGCGTGGCCGTGAACGCCATCACGCCGTGCTACACCTGCGACAACTGCCAGCGCGGCTTCCCGTCGCAGTGCGGCGGGATGCTGGGCGGATGGAAGTTCGCCAACGCCAAGGACGGCAGCATGGCGGAGTACTTCCACGTCAACAACGCGGTGGCGAACCTGGCTCCGATCCCCGACGAACTGACCGACGAGCAGGCGGCGTATTGCTGCGACATGCTCTCGACCGGGTTCGTCGCCGCGGAGTTCGGGAACATACCGATCGGCGGGAGCGTGGCCGTTTTCGGCGAGGGCCCGATCGGGATGATGGCGACGATCGGGGCGCGCCTGCGCGGCGCGGGGCTGGTGATCGGCGTGGAGAACAGGCCCAATCGGGCCGCGCTGGCGCGGAAGTACGGCGCCGACCTCATCGTGGACTTCGCGAAGGAAGACCCCGTCGAGGCGATCTTGAAGGCCACCGGGGGCAGGGGCGTCGACACCGCCATCGAGGCGCTGGGGTCGCCGGCGACGTTCGCGGCCTGCGTCAAGGCGACCCGCCCGGGCGGGACGATCTCGAACGTGGGCTACCACGGCGACGGCGACTCGGTGCCCATCCCCCGCCTCGACTGGGGCGTGGGGATGAGCGACAAGACGATCCGGACGGCGCTGTGCCCCGGCGGATCGGAGCGCATGGGCCGGTTGATGCGGCTGATCCGGACCGGGCGCGTGGATCCCCTGCCGATGACGACGCACCGGTTCAAGTTCTCCGACATCAAGAAGGCGTTCCGGATGATGCAGACCAAGGAAGACGGGATGATCAAGCCCATGATCACGTTCTGAACCGAAGTCGGAAGATGACCGCGGCGCTCGCGCGGGGGCTCTGAGCAGCTCTGAGTAGATCGAGTCGTCCGTCGCGTCTGAGGTGGTTCAGCAACCGGCGAAGAATGTTGCCAGGTAGTCGAAGAAATCCTGGGAGTTGATCAACCATTGCCGTTGAAGTCGGCACCGCACACGGGGGCGACGGCAAGAGTGCATCTGAACTCGATGCCAAGGATCGAACCATGCGATCCCTAGCTAGGCGGGGACGTTGCTCCCCGCGTTCATAGAGGTGTTCGGAATATCGGGTATATTCCGGGGACTCCTCGCATGGACTCCGCGTTGCTTCTTGGACCGCCGGTGCGAGCAACATGGCGAGCGCCCTCGTCCTCCCACCGAGACCGGTCGTTCGCCGGCGCCGATGAAGTTTGTGCGCCGGAAAGGAGACAGCATGTTCTCGCGGAAACACGGACTTGGCCAGTTCGCGGCGCTGGCTGTCGGAGCACTGGCGATCATGGGCGCGCGGCACTCCGGCGCCCAGCAGGTTCTTTGGGACACGGGCGGCCCGCACCAAGTCATTTTCGACGGGAATACCACGTACGTGGGCTATTCCTCGGGGCACGTAAGCAGCGCGAGCCCGCAGCGGTGGGCGGCGGTGCCGTTCCGCATCCCGCCCGGTGGGGCGACCATCACGCGGATGGAAATCGACTGGTTTGTTCAGGATGGGTCGCAAGGGGCGACGATCGATTACATCATCTGGAACCGGGCCGGGCTGGGCCAGCCGGTCACGCAGTTTGCGCAGGGCGTGCTGGGGCCTTACGCGCCGGGCGTCGATGACCCGCGCATCCCGGAGATCGAGGATTGGCTGCACCAGTACGACCAGATCAACCTGCCGATCCCCGGGGGCGATTACTACCTCACGATCTTTTCCAGCGGCATCGGGCAGGGGAACACGACCGGGTTCAGCAGCGCCGGCTGGCTGACCGGGGGCGACCTGCAGGATGAGGCCCTCGAGCAGGGGTTCATGTGGCGGTCGGCGATGTTCCCCTCGCCCGGATTCCAGCCGTACAACCCGGTGAACATTCAGCCCGCGCCCGGGCAGGACCCGGAGGACCGGTGGAACCCGTCTTTCACAATCTGGGGGACGCTGCCACCGCCGCCCGGCGGCCAGTGGGCCGAACAGGGCGATGCGCCGGATGTCATGCCCGGCCAGAGCACCACCGGTTCCGGAAGTCTGGTCGCCATCGATGGGACACTCGATTCCGCGACGGACGCGGATGTCTTCTGCATTCAGATCACCGATCCTGTGAGCTTCTCCGCCTCGACCATCGGCGGCGCGACGTTCGACACGCAACTATTCCTCTTCGACGGCGTGGGGCACGGGATCACGCACGACGACGATGCGCCCTCCGGCGGCGTGCAGTCCCGGATCACCGGTCAGTTTGTCCCGGGCCCGGGGGTGTATGCGCTGGCGATCAGCGGGTTCAACCGCGACCCGCTGGGCCTGGGCGGCCTGCCGATCTGGAGCAATCAGCCGTTCAACGTGGAACGCCCGCCCGACGGGCCGGGGGCGCCCGGGCCGCTGCAGGGATGGACCGGCTCCGGAGTGGGCGGCGTGACGTACCACATCACACTCACCGGGTGCTCGTTCTGGGTCCCGCCCCCCCCGCCCTGCGACCCGGTGCGGATCACTCAGCAGCCGGTGTGGACGTGGGCGTGCCCGGGCGGAACGGCGTCGTTCAGCGTTGGGGTCACCGGGACGGGGCCCATCACCTACCAGTGGTACCACAACGGGACGGCGATGCCAGGCGCCACCGGGCCGAGCGTGACGATCTCCGATGTCACCTGGCAGTCGGGGGGGAAGTACGTCGTCACGGTGACGAACCCCTGCGGGCAGGATGATTCGGCGGGGCGGCATCTGCTGGTGCAATCGGACTGCTCGTGCCCCGTGCTGCCCGGGAACGAATGCACGCTCCCGCCAACGTGGGAGCAGCGACCACTGCTGACGGTGATGGACCAGATTACCTCGCCGACGGTGCCCGGACCGAACAAGATCCAGGACCGGATGGACCGTCGGCACGCGGCCGATGCAAACGCCCGATTCGACATCATCGTTGATGTCCGCGAGTACCTGGATGCGATCCTGGTGCAAAGGCTGCGTGACCTGACCCCGTCCGGGACCTTCGGGCGTGCGTTCTGCCCCGGCGGGATCACTGCCGTGACCTTCTACGGCGTGACCTACACCGACATTCTGCGCGTCGCCGCGCTGGACGAGGTGGCGCTGGTCGAGGAACAGATCACCTACAGCGCGATGGACGCCAACAGCATCCAGGCGATCCGAGTGGAAGGGCCGGCGCACTCCCCCAACACCGTGCGGGAGCAGTACCCCGGGCTCAACGGGCTTGGCGCGACGGTTGCGATCATGGACACAGGGCTTGATGCGGGGTTCCGGACCGCCGGGTATATCGACGCCTCCGCGGTGTGCCCGTTCCCCGGGCCCGCGCCCTGCCGCCCGTACAGCACCGCGAGCAACGCCTTCCTGGGCGATTGGAGCGCAAACAAGCACGGGACGCAGGTCGCCAGCATCATCGGATGCGTCGCGAACGACAGCAACGGCATCGCGCCCATGGCCCGGGCGGTCGATGTCCGGGTGATGAGCCCGAACGGAACCGTGAGGAGCGATGTGCTCCTCGCGGCCCTCAACGAGGTCCTCGCGCAGCGGCAGACCTTCGGGATCGACATCGTCTGCATGGCCTTCGTGGCGACCGACGACGACGCGTTCTCCGATGGCCTGGATGCGGTGAGCACGGCCGCCAACGCGCTGTCGAACGCCGGTTTGATCGTGATCGGCGCGGCCGGAGTCGGCGGCGAGGTCAACCGCGCCCCGGCGAGGGCGGCGGGTGTGATCACGGTCGGCGCCTCAGACTGCGTCCTCACGCCCACCCGCGCCGACGACACGGTCGCCGGTTTCTCTCCCCGCGGTCCCATGAACCCGACGGCGACGCAACTCAAGCCCGAAGTGGTCGCCCCGGGGGTGAACATCCTCACGGCGCACGGCACGCCGCCGGTCAACCGCATCGGGACTGGCACCTCGATGGCCGCGGCACACGTGGCGGGGGTCGCGGCCCTGTACAGCAGCGTCAGGAACTCCTACGGGCGCGGCAACGTGCCGCCGCCGGCCTTCTTCCGCCAGTTGATCCGCGATGTGAGTTTCCGTGATGACGCCAACCCGGCGCACATGGGTCCGCCCACCGCGCCGATCATTGACCCGTTGTGGCGGCGAGACTGGGGATACGGCCTGCTCGACGCATTCCGCATCATCGACGACTCGCCCTTCTCGGTCAGCGATATCACCTACCGCATCGCACCGGACGCCTTCAACTGGCGGGTGCAGAGCAGGCGGAACATCGACATCCAGCCGCCCAACCCCAGGACGAGCCAGCCGATCACGCTGAGGGCGTCGATCCGCAACCTCGGGCCGCAGCCGGTGAGGGGAGATGATGTCGAGGTCGAGTGGAAGGTGCTCCTCTACAGCGGGCGCAACACCTTCGAGTGGGTCCTCGGTCGCACGACCATGGACCCGGCGGACCTCGACGGCGGCGTGTTCATGGCGGTGAGCGATACCCGCCTGTACAACTCCAGGCCGTTCACGTACGACTGGATTCCGCACCCGCTGGGGAATACCAACGCGACGCAGTGCTTCGTCGCAACGATCATCTACCGGCGCGACACCAACATGAGCAACAACGAAACTCGGCGGAACGTCACGTACACCAACTCGCCGGTGTACATGTACGCCGCGAACCAGACCTCCGCGGGCCCGGGCCGCATCGACTTCCTGGTTGATTACGGCGAGGCGGGGGGCGAGCCCGCCAACCGGTGGACCGTCGCATTCGACACCGACGGCGACGGCGCCTTCGACGACCCGCCGTATCTCCTGGATGTTGCCGCCGGCGAAGTCCGCCTTGTGGGGGTGCTGCCGGTCCCACCCACCGGTGCCAGCGACGGCGACACGAAGATCGTCAACATCGAACACAGGATCGGGGGATGCTTCCTCGGCGGCGTCAGCATCAACGCCGTGGTCAGGGACTGCAACGGCAATCACATCGACGACTGGTTCGACATCCAGGCAGGGCGCAGCCTCGACCGCAACGGCAACGGCGTCCCCGACGAGTGCGAGTGCCCGTGTGACTGGAACCACGATGGGCGCGTCAACTCGCAGGACTTCTTCGACTTCCTGAACGCCTTCTTTGCGGGCGACGCCGACTTCAACCGCAACGGGACCACCAACTCGCAGGACTTCTTCGATTTCCTGAACTGCTTCTTCGCCGGTTGCCCGTGATCCTTCCGGGCCGGGATCACTCCGGTCAACGTCTCTCTCCCGCGCGGCCCCGACGATCACGGTCGGGGCCGCGCACGTTGGCGCGCCGTGGTTCAGGGCGACATGGCGCTGTAGCGTGCGGCGTCGTCGGCGCGCCCGGTCTTCTGGTACAGTTCGATCAGCCGCAGGCGTGCTTCTCTGAGCCGGCGGGCATCGGCGTGCGCCGTCAGCAGCGCCTCGTGGGACCCGACCAGCAACGGCTCGGCTTCCGCGTGCTTGCCTTCAGCGAGGAGACACTCTCCAAGCACGCTCCTGGCCTCCTGCCGGCGCCAGTCATTCTCGGGCAGGGCCGTCTCGGCGATGGCCGCGCCCTCGCCGACCAGGGCCGCGGCTTCCGAGGCGTCCCCCAGCGCCAGGCGGACTCGCCCGAGTCCGATCAACGAATCCGCGATGCCGTAGTGACCCTTGGGGAGCGATCTGCGGCGGATCTCGAGCGCCTCGCGGTACAAGGGCTCGGCGCCGGCGGCATCGCCCCTCAATCGCAGCACCGAAGCAAGGTCGTTCACCCCCGCGGCCACGGTGGGGTCGTTCTCGTCCGTGGCGCGGGCACGGAAGAGCGGGATGACCTCGCGGAGGATCGCTTCGGCCTCGTCATACGAGCCCTCGGCGCGCAGCACACGAGCGAGCCCGCCGCGGGCCATCGCCGTCCAGGGATGGCCCTCTGGGAGTGCTCTCTCGTACATGGCGGCCGCTTCACGCGCCACCGCCTCGGCCTCCTCCAGTTTGGCCTGGTCCAGCAGGGCGTTCATCAGCGACGACAGCGCATCGGCGGTATCGATGTGCGGGCCGTCGTGGGTTCGGCGCTGGGCGTCCACGGCGGCCCGCAGGAACGGCTCGGCTCCCTCGGCATCCCCTCGCGCTGTCAGCAGCCTGCCCAGGGCTCGCTCGGTGTTCGCCACGGCCGCGTGGCTGGGCCCGAGCAACTTCTGGTAGGTCTCGAGCGCCTGGCGGTAGAGCCGCTCGGCTTCCTGAGAATCCCGCTGCTGCTCGCGGAGCGAGGCGATCTGGAACAGCAGCGTGGCAACCTGACGGCTCTCTTCGCCCTTGCTCCGAAGAAGGATGTTCAGCGCCCCGCGGAACTGCTCTTCCGCGCCCGCCGGGTTCTGCCGGAACTGCAGCGCGACGCCGAGGTTTTTCATGGTGCGGGCGACTTCGTCGTGATCGTCCCCGAGGGTCGCGCGCTGCGTTGCCAATGCATGCCGCAGGAGCGATTCCGCCTCGTTGAGAAGTTCGGCGCGGGGAGTGACCGGGTATCGCGTCAGCAGCAGCTCTGCCAGGGTGTCCTCGGCGTAGGCCGCTTCTCCGGTCTCGGCGCCGACACCGGCCTGCATGGCCGCGACCACTCCTTGGAGGAGCGGTTCGGCTTCGTTGTACCTGCCGGATGACATGAGAAGGTAACCCAGTTTGTTCACCGCCGCGCCCGTCTGCACGTTGTCCTTGCCGAGTGTCTCGCGCCGAAAACCCGCGACCGCCCTCAGGTGAGGTTCCGCGTCGGCGTACAGGCCCAGGTTCAGGTACATGCACCCGATCGTGAAGCGGACCTCCGACTGAACCTCGGGCACATCGCTCAGTCCTGCTTCGGCGTCGCGCGAAGCCTGGTCGAGCATCTCGCGCAGGACGGTGACGTCGCGACCCCGGGCGATCTCCGGATCGATCGCCCCGAGCATCCTCTGGAGGAACTGCCTGATCCGGTCCGCCTTGGCGCCCTCGCGCTCGGCGATCTGTCGGCCCTGCCTGGCCTGGACCGCCTGGTACGTGGTCGCGACGGTGCCCGCGGCCAGCGCCAGCAACGCCGCGACGGCCCCTCCCACAAGCGGCTTGTTTCGCTTGGCGAACTTGCTCAACTCGTACATGGCGCTCGTGCGCCGGGCCGTGATGGGCTCGTCGCGCAGGTACCTCCCGATGTCGGCGCGCAGTTCGGCCGCGGACTGGTACCGGCGGGCACGGTCCTTCTCCAAGGCCTTGCCGACGATCGTCGCCAGGTCGCCGCGGTACAGCCTGTTGGCCGTACTCAAAGGGGCGGGGCTCTGGGTGCTGATGATCCGAACCGCCTCAGGAACGGTCTTGTGCGACAGGTCATACGGCGGCCGGCCCGCCAGCAACTCGTACAGCACTACGCCGAGGGAATAGATGTCGCAGCGGGGATCCGGATCCTCCGGATCGCCGGACACCTGCTCGGGGCTCAAGTAATACACGGTGCCGAGCACCTGGCCG
>JBGPJM010000221.1:0-7839 GCA_041485385.1 Phycisphaerae bacterium
CATTCGGCCGCGATGGTGGTCGCGGGGCGTTTGCTCACGCGCGCGGCTCGGACGAGGTGCCGAAACGTTGAAGAACGTCGTGGTCAGTCTACCGAACGTGCCAAAAAACGGCCGCAAATCACATGGTATTACCCGATTTGGGCGCGCAGATTGGGCCCTCCCCTGAAGAAGTGAGCAGTGAGCAGAAGAGGGCGGGCGCATAAAAAGACCCCCGGGTGGTGTCACCAAGGGGCTATTCGAAATAGCGGGGGCTGGATTTGAACCAGCGACCTCCGGGTTATGAGCCCGACGAGCTACCAGGCTGCTCTACCCCGCAATCTGTGCAGAGCGTAGGCGGCGCACAAGGGATCGTCAACGAAACGACGCCGGCCCCATACCATGGGGGTATGAGTGATCGCGTGAACGTGCTGCTGGTGGGCGGCGGAGGGCGGGAGCACTCGCTGGCGTGGAAGCTGCGGCAGTCAGCACGTCTCGGTGATCTATGGGTGAGCAACCCCGAGAATCCGGGGCTCGTGGCACTGGGAAAACCGCTCCCGGATGTGCCGGTGGATTCCTCGAAACCGTTTCAACTGCAGAGATTCTGCGACCGCGAGCGCATCGGCCTGGTGGTGATCGGGCCCGAGGAGCCGCTGGCCGCGGGGCTGGCGGACGTGCTCCAGGCGGAGGGGCGGGTCGTCTTCGGCGCTTCGAAGGATGCGGCGCGGCTGGAGGCGGACAAATCCTGGTGCAGGCAGGTGATGCACGCGGCGTCGGTGCCGATGGCCGAGGGGCGCAGCTTCACGGACCCCGACGCGGCCAAGCGGTTCCTGGAGAGCCGCGAAATCCCGTACGTGGTGAAGGCCGCGGGGCTGTGCAAGGGGAAGGGGGTCGTCGTGCCGGCGACGATGGCGGAGGCGATCGAGGCGGTGGATCAAATAATGGTGAAACGGGTTTTCGGAGACGCCGGGAAGACCGTGGTGATCGAGGAGCGGATCAAGGGGCAGGAGGTGTCGGTGCTGTCGCTGGTGGACGGGCGGAACATCTTCGTGCTGGAGCCGTGCCAGGACCACAAGCGGCTGGGGGACGGGGACACGGGGCCGAATACGGGCGGGATGGGCGTGTTTTCGCCGGGGGGCGGGCTGGATGAAGAGATGCTGGGGAGGATCGAGCGCGAGGTGCTGGTGCCGACGGTGGACACGCTGAGGCGCGACGGGGTTGAGTATCAGGGTGTGCTGTACGCGGGGCTGATGATCACGCCGGGGGGCCCTAAGGTGCTGGAGTTCAACTGCCGCTTCGGGGACCCGGAATGCCAGGCGCTGATGGTGCGGCTGGAGGCGGACCTGGTCGAGGTGATGCTGGCGACGGGGCGGAAGCGGCTGCACGAGGTGGAGATCGGGTGGAAGGCGGGGAGCTCGTGCTGCGTGGTGCTGGCCAGCCGCGGGTATCCGGAGAAGCCGGAGACGGGGAAGGTGATCGAGGGGCTGGAGGAGGCCGCGGCGGTGGAGGGGGTGCAGGTGTTCCACGCGGGGACGCGGGCCGAGGGGGGGAGGATCGTGACCAAGGGGGGACGGGTGCTGAACGTGGTGGGGACGGGGGCGGATTTGATGGAGGCGCGCGGGCGTGCGTATCGGGCGTGCGAGATGATCCGGTTTGAGGGGAAGACGTGCAGGACGGATATTGGGGCGGTGCCGGTGGTTGTGGCTTAGGTGGATGGCGAGGGTGGGGTGGGGGCGCGTGCGGGGGTGCGCGCGGGGTTTCGGGGCATACTGACTTGGTCGGCGCCGATGAACTTGGCGAAGCGGGTGATGCCTTCGTCGAGCTCGGCGAGGAGGCGGCGGGTGGGGTTGACGCCGGGCTCCCACCAGAGTTTCTTGATCTCGAGGAGGGCGCGGTCACGGTGGAGCTTGGGGTCGAGGCGGGCGATGAAGCGATCGCCGCGGAGGACGGGGAGGACGTAGTAGCCGTGCGTGCGTTTGGCCCGCGGGACGAAGGCCTCGAAGCGGTAGTCGAGGTTGAAGAGGCGGAGGGCCCGGCGCCGGTCGCGGATGATGGGGTCGAAGGGGCTGAGCAGGCGGACGCGGTCGGGGGGCAGCGGGGCTGTTTTCAGGCGGTTGCGCCAATCGGGGACTGCGAGGGCGGGGCGGGGCGGAGAACCGTCGGCGGACTCGACGGTTACGCGGATGGCCGCGGCGGAGGCGACGGCGTCGCGGCACCACGCGGCGGCGTGCGCGGGCTTGACGGCGTGCCAGAAGGCGGCGAGCTCGGCGGGCGTGGCGACGCCGAGGCGGTCCAGCGCGGTCGAGCAGGCCCAGTCGAGGTGCTCGGCGTCGGTGGGCATCGGGCGGGCGTGGGCCTCGGGGAGGACGCGCTCGGCGAGGTCGTAGACCTTCTGGAAGTTCTCTCGGGAGGCGACGGCGAGGCGGCCGCTGCGCCAGAGGAACTCGAGGGCGGCCTTGGAGGGGCGCCATTCCCACCATCCCCGCTCCCCGGCCCCCGCTGCTTCCTCCACCCCCACTGCCGAGATTCCGCTGTCGCGCGGGTGGCCGTTGTGCTCGATGTGCCTGGACATGGAGGGGCCGCGGTCGCGGATGCGGGCGAGGATCGAGTCGAGCATCGGCTGGGGGTTGTCGCCGAGGCGCTTGCTGATCCAGGTGGTCCAGGCGACGCGGGCGAAGCGGTGGCGCCAGTGCGGGTACCACACTGTGGGGATCAGCGAGGCGTCGTGGGTCATGTGCTCGAAGAGCCGCCGGTCCTTGTGGTGGAGCGATTCGAGATGGTCCGGGCGGTAGCCGTCGAGGCGGGTGGCGAGGATGTGGTGGTGGGCCCGCTCGACGATGGTGATGGTGTCGAGCTGCACGAAGCCCATCTGCTGGATGAGCTTGTAGAGCGCGGCGGGGCCGGGGCGGCGGGTCGGGTCGGCAAGCAGGCCCTGGGCATCCATCAGGAGCCGGCGCGCCTCGGACGCGGAGACGACGGCGGGGGTGTGGTTCGAGCGGGACGCGGCGGCCATACGCGACCGAGCGTAGGCCGGGCCTATCCTGCCCGCCGATGGAACGATGCGACTGGGCGAGGAACGAGCCGGCGATCAGCTACCACGACACGGAGTGGGGCGTGCCGCTGCATGATGATCGCAGGCTGTTTGAGTTTCTGGTGTTGGAGGGCGCTCAGGCCGGGCTGAGCTGGGACACGATATTGCGGAAGCGGGGGAACTACCGGGCGGCGTTCGACAGGTTCGACGCGGAGAAGATCGCCCGGTACGACAAGAAGAAGGTTGCAAAGCTGCTCGCCGACCCGGGGATCGTGAGGAACCGGCTGAAGGTGGAATCGGCGATCAGCAACGCCAGGGCCTTCCTGGAGGTAATGGCGGCCGACGGAAGCTTCGACGGCTACATCTGGGGCTTCGTCGGCGGGCGGCCGCGGGTGAACCGCTGGGCGCGGCACGGACAGGTGCCGGCGACGACCGCGGAATCGGACGCGATGTCGAAGGACCTGAAGAAGCGGGGGTTCAGGTTCGTGGGGTCCACAATCTGCTACGCGTTCATGCAGGCGACGGGGATGGTGAACGACCATCTGGTGAGGTGTTATCGGCACGCGGAGCTGCGATGAATCGCGGCGGGAAGGTCGGGCAGCGGAGGGGCGGCGGTGTAGATGTGGTAGACTGAGGCAGGGAAAGGGGTTGTGATCTCGCGCGGGACGGCCGCGCGAGCCGCCATGAGAACGTCATGCCCAGACCCAGCACGGTCGCGCACTATCTGGTGGAGCGAGAGCTTGGACGGGGGGCGATGGGCGTGGTGTACCTTGCGCGCGATGCGAAGCTGGACCGGATGGTGGCGATCAAGGCGCTGCCGACGGATCTGGAGGAGAATCCGGGGCGGCGGGCGCGGTTCGAGCGCGAGGCGCGGACGCTCGCGGCGATCAACCACCCCAACATCGCGGCGATCTACGGGATCGAGGCGGCGGAGGGTTCGAGCTATCTGGTCCTGGAACTCGCGGAGGGGCAGACGCTCTCCGAGAAGCTGGACGGCGCGGCGAGCACCGGTGCGCCCATGCCGCTCGAGGAGACGCTGGACATCTGCGGGCAGATCGCCGCGGGGGTTGAGGCGGCGCACCAGCGGGGCATCATCCACCGGGACCTGAAGCCCGACAACGTGAAGATCCGTCCGGACGGGGTGGTGAAGGTCCTGGACTTCGGGATCGCGATGAGCGGGCGGAGCGAGCCGCAGGCGCCGGTCGACCAGGGGCAGGCGACGGTCGTGAGCACGCCGATTCCCCAGTCGCCCGCCGGGGCGACGCTCGCCGGGGCGATCGTGGGGACGCCGGGGTACATGAGCCCGGAGCAGGCCCGCGGAAAGAGCGTGGGGTGCGCGGCCGACGTGTGGGCGCTGGGGTGCATCCTGTTTGAGTGTCTGACGGGGAAGATGGCGTTCGCCGGGGAGACGCTGGCGGACGTCGTGGCGGTGACGCTGCTGGCCGAGCCTGAGTGGTCGGCCCTGCCGCCTCGCACCCCCAACCGCGTGCTGACGCTGCTTGCGGCGTGCCTGGAAAAGGATCAGCACAAGCGCCTGGCCGATGCGGCGGAGGCACGGGCGGAGCTCGCCCGGGCGTTGGCGGAGCTGAGGAACCCTTCGATGGGGGAGCGGCTCTCCGTGAGCCTCGTCGGCGAAGAGAGTGATGATCTCGACCGGGTGGCGGGGAACCTGTCCGAGACTGGGCCGGGCCTGGTCGGGCGTGAATCGGAGGCGGGGGAGCTCGTGCGGCTGCTGGAGAAGGCGCGGCTGGTGACGGTGGTGGGCGCCGGAGGGTGCGGCAAGAGCAGGCTGGCGACGAAGGCCGGGGCGATGGCGCGGGGCGGCTATTCCGGCGGGGTGTGGCTGGCGGAGATGGCGCCGGCACAGGAGGTCGCGATGCCGGCGCACTTGCTGGCGATCTCGCTGGGCGTACGCCCCTCGGGCGGGCGGAGCATCCGGCAGTCGCTGGCCGATCGGATCGCCGCACGGCCCGTGCTCTTGGTCATGGATGCGTGTCAGCATTCGCCGGGGCCGTGTGCGCAGCTCGCCGCCGACCTTCTGGGTGCGTGCCCGAATCTCCGGATCGTGGCGACGTCGCGAGATCCCTTGGGGGTGGGCCGGGAGAAGGTGTTCCCGCTGGCGGGCCTGGCCGTCTCGCGCGACCAGGGCGGATCGGAGGCGGCCCTGCTGCTGGTGGAGCGTGCCGCGACGGCGGGCGCTGTCGTCAAGGAGGAGCCGGAGACGGGGCATCACGTGGCGCACCTGTGCCGACAGGTGCAGGGATTGCCGCTGGCGATCGAGGTGGTGGCCGGATTGGCCGCGACGATGGGGCTGGGCGAGCTGACGGCCCGGCTGGAGGAGCGGCTCGCGTCGAAGGGGGTCGCGCACCTGGAGCGGCAGCCGGCTCAACAGGTCGTGCAGCTCATGATCGACTGGGTGTACGACCAGTTGCCCCACGTGGAGCGTGGCCTGCTCAGGCGCCTGTCGCTGTTCGCGGGCGGGAGTACCGTGCGGAGCGCCGCGGCGGTGTCCGGGGCCTCGGACTCCTACCCGGACCCGGCCGCCGACTCGCCGGCCGGACAGTCGGTGACGCAGCTCGAGACGAGGATAGCCGAGATGCTCACGCGGCTCGCGGCCCGGGGCCTGTCGTGGAAACACGTCGGGAGCGACGCGGCGAACGCGCGGTTCGCCCTGCCGGACCCGGTGGTGCAGTACGCGCGGGGACGGCTGATGGAGGCGACCGGCGCCGGGGCGATCGCGCAGGCGCACGCGCGGTACTGGCTGGCGTTTGCCGAGAACGCCGTGGGGAAGCTGGGCGGGGCGTCGGGGGCGGCGTGGGGAAGCGTGCTGGAAGCCGAATATGCGAACCTTCAATGCGCGGCCGAGGTCGCGACGACCAGCCGGGACACTGAGACAGCCGGAAAGCTGGACGGGCTGCTCAAGCAGTTCCGTGCGTGGCGGGGGATCTGAGGGAGGGACTCTGCGGATCACCGGCCGAAGGGGGCGCTCGCGTCTGTAAGTACGCATGGCACCGAGCATGCGGCTGCGCCCCGCGGGCCGGACGCAGCCGAATAGCGTCGATTCGATCACGGACAGCCGGCGAAGAAGCAGTTGACGAAGTCGAAGAAGTCCTGGCTGTTGGTGCCGCCGAGCCCGTTGAAGTCGGCGTGGCCGGCGAAGAAGTCGTTGAGGAAGTCGAAGAAGTCCTGGCTGTTGAGGAGGCCGTCGTCGTTCCAGTCGCACCGGCAATAGTGGGTGTGCCTCTCGTAGGCGCCCATGTCGACCTGGCCGTCGGAGACGCGCGTGAGGTTGTCCCGCTCCAGGGGGGTCGGCTCGGCGGTGTTGCCGTCGGCGTCCAGGTCAACGACGTCGGCGGGGAGCAGCGCCGTGCTGCCCTGGTTGGGGAGCGGGGAGAAGGGTTGGAGCCGGAGGTTGTCGTCGAGCGTGCCCAGAGCGTTGTCCGGGCCGTCCGGGTCGACGAAGCGCGGGTCGAGGTTCACGTTCCCGATTCCGCCGAGCAGCCCGGTGAGGCCCTGCACGCAGGACCGGTTGAGTGCGAGTGTGCCTGAGTAGAGCGGGCCCTTGTCGATCTGGGCCGACTCGTCGGTGCCGCCGGAGTCGGAGTTCTGCCAGAGTATCCCGTTTGAGACGACGAGGTTGGAGGCATTGTTGACCCGCAGGCCGCCGCCGGATCCGAAGGCGACGTTGCGGCTGAACGTGCAGTTGATAAACGAGGAGTTGCCGTTCTGCACGCTCACGGCGCCGCCGTCACCGAAGGTGGTGGTGTTGTTCGAGAAGACACAGGAGGTGAGCTCGGGATCGCCGCTCTGGACCAGCAGGCCGCCGCCCTCGACCGCGTCGTTTCCGAGGAACGAACAGGCGGTGAGATGCGGGGCGGATGTGCCGAACAGGGCGGCGGCCCCGCCCTGGATGGCGAAGTTGCCGACGAACGTGCAGCGGACGACGGCCGGGTCGGCGTTGTTGATGTACATGCCGCCGCCGAAGCCGTCGATCGAGGAGCCGTCGGCCTGCCCGCCGGTGATGACGCACCCGTCGACACGGGCCGTCGAGTCGACGGCCGTTGCACGGAGGATGTGGAAGGAGTTGTCGGCCGGGACGTCGGCGACGCCGATGTCCCCCGACAGGATCGAGAGGTGCGCGGCGGGGTTGCGCTGGGACAGGAGCGTTTCGCCGCCGGCGAAGCCGCCGTAGACGGCCAGGTTGTTGCGGAGAACGAAGCTGGCGGTACGAGGGCCGCCCGCGCTCGTTGGTCTGTACACACCCTGGGCGACCCAGACCTGGGCCGGGCACGCGCCGGCGGCGGTGATCGCGTCCTGGAGACTGGTGAAAGCGTTGGACCACGAGGTGCCGTCGCCGGCGCCGGTGGCGTTCACGTCGACGAAGATGACGATGTTCTCGTCGACGGAGCCGTCGCAGTCGTTGTCCAGCCCGTCGCAGCGCTCGGGGGCGCCGGGGTAGACGGTCGCGTTCGTGTCGTCGCAGTCGTCGCCGACCGTGGCATAGCCCGGGGGCGTCGTGCAGGCCAGGATGGTCGATCCGGCCTGGCCGTGCCCGTCGCCGTCGTTGTCAAGATAGAAGGTGGTCGTGCCGCCCTCGTCGACGACGCCGTTGCAGTTGTCGTCGATGCCGTTGCACACCTCGGTCGCGCCGGGGTGAACGAGCGGGTTGGTGTCGTCGCAGTCCAGGTGGTTGGCGACGTATCCCGGCGGCGGCGTGCAGGCCAGGATGGTCACGGCCGGTGTGCCGAACCCGTCGGCGTCCGAGTCGCGGTAGAAGATGGACTGGACGCCCTCGTCGATCTGGCCGTTGCAGTTGTCGTCGATGCCGTTGC
>JBGPJM010000222.1:0-7821 GCA_041485385.1 Phycisphaerae bacterium
ACGGCGACGGGCGCAGTGAGATCGTCGGGGGCGCCTGGAACGAGCATTTCGGCAGCGGCGCCTCCAACGGCCGCGCCTACCTCTTCCTCTCCTGCCCCGCCGACATGAACGCCGACGGGCGCGTCACCTCCCAGGACTTCTTCGACTTCGTCAACGCCTTCTTCGACGCCGACCCCCGCGCCGACTTCACCCGCGACGGCACGATCAACTCCCAGGACTTCTTCGAGTACCTCAACGCCTTCTTCGAGGGGTGTCCGTAAGGCTGCACTCGCCGCACGGCTCGAACTACGATTACCGGATTGAGAGGCTCAACTCCGCATCGAGCTCGTTGGCCCCGGTATGGAGTGCGTCTCTCATCTACGACATAGGCTCCGGCCCCGACTACCCGGCGGCGATCCGCGTGAACCCCGATGTTAGCGGCGGCGTCTATCTCCCCGACATCTGTGTGAGCGGCCGCAACACGGGCGCGACCGAGAACGGCCCCAAGTACGCCACGCTCCGCTACATCCAGACCGATCCGTGACCTCGTCGACTTGCCGCCCGCCGGTCCACAGCCTGCGGGCGGCTTCGGATCAACAGAATCGTGCTCAAGGAGCGGCTCCATGACATCCTGGATCAGCGCGTGCAGACGGACCGCACTCTCGGCGAGCGTGCTCCTGACGGGCAGCCCGTCACCCGCACAAACGATCGAGTTCGCGCCGCCAAGCTATCCGGCCACCAGCCACTCCTTCGGGGTCAGCGTCGCCGGGCTCGGAGATGTGGACGGCGACGGCTGGGGCGACGTCGCCGTCGGCGACCCGGGCGGACAGGTTGTGGGCGGGGACCGCGTCGGTCGCGTCTATCTCTATTCAGGCCGCACCCACGCGCTGTGGCGCTCGCTGGCCCCGCCGGGGCCGACGGACCTCTTCGGGGTCAACTTCGGTTTGACCATCTGCTCGCTGGGCGATGTGGACGGCGACGGGCGAGACGACGTGGCCGTCGGCGCCTCGGCGATGACCGAGTCCGGGAGCCCGCTCGGCGCGGGCCGTGTGTACGTCTACTCCGGCGCCACGGGCGATCTGCTGTACACGCTGCGCTCCGAGCACGAGTCCGTCGCGCTCAACTTCGGTTTGGCTCTGGCGCGGGTGCCGGATGCCGACGGCGACGGCGCGGACGACCTGGTCGTCGGCTCGCCGCACGAAGCCGGCGGCGGCGCGGTGTACATGTTCTCGGGCGCCACCGGCCAGGTGCTGCGGGTCCTGCCGTCGCCGCCGGGCTGCTGCCAGTTCGGAGAGGTGATCGCGGGCGTGCCGGACCTCGACGGCGACGGACGCGGAGACATCGCCGCCACGACGCGCGAGCCGATCGAGCCCGGGTCGGACGTCCACGGCGTGACCTACATCTTCTCGGGTGCGTCGGGAGAGGTCCTGCACAGGATCCCGAGGTACGGCACAGCACTCTCCGGCATCGGTGACCTCAACAGCGACGGATTCGGCGACATCCTGATTGCGTGGTCCGCCGGGAACGTCAACGGCGTGATCGACCACTCCGGGTTCGTGCGCGTGGTCTCGGGGGCCAGCGGAGGGGAGATCCGAGTCGTTCTCTCGCCACGCCCGGAGCCGTCCGGCGAGTTCGGCTTTTCGCTCGCCGGCATGGACGACCGGAACGGCGACGGAGCCGCCGAGATGGTCGTCGGCGCCCTGTGGGAACGCCCCGACGGCCAGCCGCTGGGCAGCGGCTCGGCGTACCTGCTCTCGGGGGCCACCGGCTCGATGCTGCAGGAACGCGGCTCCCGTCACCCTCAGAACAACGGCATGTTCGGGGCCTGCGTCGCCGCGGTGCCCGATTGCAACGGAGACGGACGGCCGGAGTTCGTGGTCGGCGCTCCGAACGAGCATTTCGGCAACGGATCGTCCAACGGCCGCGCCTACCTCTTCCTCTCCTGCCCCGCCGACATGAACGCCGACGGGCGCATCACCTCGCAGGACTTCTTCGACTTCCTCAACGCCTTCTTCGCCGCCGACCCCCGCGCCGACTTCACCCGCGACGGCACGATCAACTCCCAGGATTTCTTCGAGTATCTCAACGCCTTCTTCGAGGGGTGCCCATGAGGGAAAGTGAGCAGTGAGCAGTGAGCAGGAGAGGCCGAGTGAAAAGTGAGAAGTGAAAAGAAGAGGGCCTCGGCGGCCGGCATGCTCACGCCGGTGGTCATGACGCCCAGGTCGGCCGGATTGGCCGGTGCTTGCCGCCGCCCGCCATGTCGATAAACCCTCCGCAGCCCGGGGGTCCGTTGAGGACGATGTGCCAGCAGGTGACCGCGCAGTCGGGGCTGATCCAGAAGCAGGTCCCGCCTTCGCGCTCGTGGCCGTGCTTATCGGTGATGGTGATGCGCCCGACGGGCGCGGCGGGATTGGGCTCGGGGGCGCGAGGGAAATCGGCCAACTGGGCGGTGCAGGGGGCGGCTGCGCAGAGGCCACAGAGGAGGGGCAGGATGGGCGGGCGCATGGGTGATCCTCCGTAGCGCGGCCTGTCTGGGCGGTGAAGGAGGCGAACGATCCGCGCCGCGATTCGCCGCACAGAGACCCCGGGCGGAGGCCGGCGGAGGGCTGGTGCTGATTTATTTTGAGCCGTGCGGGGCCAGCGCTACGCGTGAGTAGGTGTCGCGGGTTCGTGCCGGTGTACGGCGCGGCCGCCGCGGGGTACTCAAAGGAGTTTGATCATGAACAGCCGGAATGTCTGTGCGATCGCCGTGGCGGGGGCGCTGATGCTTGTGCCGCAGGCGCTGGCCCAGAAGGTGAACCAGCCGTGGACGGCGCCGCGGGGCGCGCATGAATCGCGGGTGATCAGCTGCACCAGCCCCCTGCCGCCCGCGGGGGGGAGCGTCGCCATGGACGACTGGATCTGCCCGGCGAGCGGGGCGATCACGCGGGTGCAGTGGTGGGGCATCGTCTCCAGCACCGCCCAGCTCACCCGCCACTACTACGTCGCCGTCTGGAACAACAACGCGGCGACGTGCCGACCGAACAACGTCATCTACCAGGCGTGCGTGACGCCCACCGCCATCCCCGTCGGCACCGATTGCCGGCAGCGCACCGTCTACCGGTTCAGCGCGGCCCTTCCCGCGCCCTATTTCACGCAGACCGCGGGCACGCACTACTGGCTGCAGATCTCCGAGGACGACGCCGGCAGCGTGAGGGTCGGCCTCGAGGATTTCCGCTGGTCGTCGCACCTGCCCATCAACCTCTGCCCGGCCGTGCAGCGCAGCGCCGCCGGCGTCTTCACGCAGCCGACCCCGGACGACTGCCCCGTGCCCGTGGGGACCGACCTGGCGTTCCGGCTCTTCGGCACGACGATCGTCGGGGGCATCCCGTTCCCGGGGCTGCTGGTGCCATCGGTCTTCCTCATGCAGATCGAGGACACCGCCGGCAACGTGCTGGAGACGATCCCGGTCGAGCCCAGCGCCGACGGCAGCTTCGAGGTCGAGCCCGATTCGGGGCCGGGCATGTACAGAATCGAGATGATCGGCATGGGACTGACCCGGATGCACGGGGTGCTCATGTTCCAGCCCGATGCCGAGAACGAGCTTGTCCTGTCGCCGCCGTGCATCGCCGACTTCAACGGCGACGGCACGGTGAACTCCCAGGACTTCTTCGACTTCCTGACGGCGTTCTTCGCCGGTTGCCCGTGACGTGACCGCGCACCGCCCTGGCCCTCTCAACCCGCGAGCCGCGCCCACCGCATCTTTGCGGAGCGCGACCGCGGGTTGTGTTTCTGCTCGGCCTCGCCGGTGATGATCGGCTCGGCGCTGATGTCGGAATAGATGCCGCCCCGCTGACCGTCGCGGAAGGCGGCTTTCACTCTTCGATCCTCGCCGCTGTGGAAGCTGATGATGGCGGCGACGCCGCCGGGCCTCAGGACGTCGGGGAGGACCGCCAGCAGGCGCTCGAGGTTGGCCAGCTCGCGGTTGACGAGGATGCGGAGGGCCTGGAATGTGCGCGCGGCCGGGTGGAGCTTGGCGCCGGCGGCGCGCTGGATGGTGAAGTCGCGGGCCTCGCAGACGATGGCCATCAGCGCCTCGGTGGTGGTGATGGGGCCGGCCTGGCGACGCTGGACGATGAGCCGGGCGATCTGCGGGGCGTCGGTCTCGTCGCCGAGCTCGAGCAGCGCCTCGACGAGCTCGGCTTCGCTCATGCGGTTGACCAGGACCGAAGCGGGCTGGCCGCGGGTGGGGTCCATGCGCATATCGAGCGGGCCCGGGCGCCGGTAGGAGAACCCGCGGGCGGGGTCGTCGATCTGCGTGCTGGCGATGCCGATGTCCGCCAGGACGGCGTCGACCCTCGCTTCCGCCCCTCCCGCCTCACCCTCCCCCACACCGGCTTGCTGGAGCACGGCGGGGAGGGCCGCGAAGTTGTTGTGGAAGAGATCGAACGCCGCCCCTCCACCCCCGCCGACCCTCTCGAGCGCGGCGCGGGCCGCGGCGATGTTGGCGGGGTCGAAGTCGATGCCGATGAGGCGGCCGCCGGGCCGGATGCGCTGGAGGATGGCGGCCGCGTGCCCGCCGAGGCCCAGCGTGCAGTCGACGACCACCTGCCCCGGCCTGGGCGACAGCACTTCGAGCACCTGTTCGAGGAGGACGGGAACGTGGGGGGCGTCGCGCTTCTTCACTCCGGCGGATGATAAGGACGGGCGCGGGCGGGGGCTGATCTCGCGGGAGACGAAGGCTCGCACGCGCGGCGCACGGGCGGAGACGCCCGTGAGACTCACGGCCGGGACGGACCGTGCCACTGCGTGGCTACTTGTGGAGCGAGTCGGCCAGCCCCGGGACGTTGGCCGCGCCCTCGGGGACCTGGATGGTGGAGTTCTTGAAGTCGTCGCCGATGGGCTCGTATTTGCCGCCCAGGTGCTCGGCGAGGAAGGCCTCGCTGACGGCGTAGAACGAGAGGCGGTTCTCGGGGCGTGCGAAGCCGTGCCCCTCGTCGGGGTAGAGGACGTAGGTGACGGGGATGTTCTTGGCCTTCATGGCGCTGACGATCTGGTCGGCCTCGACCTGGTTGACGCGCGGGTCGTTGGCGCCCTGGCCGATGAGCAGGGGCTTCTTGATCTTGTCGACGCGGGAGAGCGGGGAGCGCTCATCGAGGAACTTGCGGCCCTCCTCGGTCTTGGGGTCGCCGCCGACGCGGGCGGTGAGGCTGGGGAGAATCGGGATCCAGTACGGCGGCACGTTCTTCATGAGGGTGTTGAGGCTGGAGGGGCCGACGATGTCGACGCCGCAGGCGAAGGTATCGGGGGTGAAGGTGAGGCCGACGAGCGTGGCGTAGCCGCCGTAGGAGCCGCCCATGATGGCGACGCGCGCGGGGTCGGCGATCTTGCTGTCGACGGCCCACTTGACGGCGTCGAGGAGGTCGTCGTGCATCTTGCCGGCCCACTGGCCGTTGGCGGCGTTGACGAAGTTCTTGCCGAACCCGGTGGAGCCGCGGTAGTTGACGCTGAGGACGGCGTAGCCACGGTTGGCGAGCCACTGGTGGGTGGGGTTGTAGCCCCAGGCGTCGCGCGCCCAGGGACCGCCGTGGACATAGAGGACCATGGGGAGGGGCTGGGCCGGGGCGGCGCCGTCGGTCTTGACGGCGCCGACGGGGAGGGTGAGGTAGCAGACCAGCGGGAGGCCGTCGCGCGACTTGGCGACGACGGGGGCCATCTTCGCCAGCGTCAGGCCGTCGAGGGACTTGCGGTTGGTGAACGGGAAGGTCGACTTGCCGGCGGTGTTCTTGCCGGGCTCGCGGTCGTAGCGGTAGTAGCGGACGGGGCCGTTGTCGAGGAGGTAGGCGACGATCCAGCGCTTGTCGTCGAGGGTGCGGCTGGTGATGGTGATGTCGCCGTCGGCGACGGTGGAGAGGTAGGTGAAGTCGGCCTCGATGGCCTTGTCGAGGATCTTCCAGCTCGTGCGGGTGTAGTTGGTGGAGACGGCCTGAACGAGGTGCGTCCTGGGATCGACGATGGTGCCGGAGATGTCGGAGTCCTTGTCCTCGGCGAGGGTGGTCGTCTTGCTCGTCTTGATGTCGGTGGCGGTGAGGGCGGCGGTGTTGCGCCCGCGGGAGTCAAGGCGGTAGAGGGTCTGGCCGGAGCGGTCGAAGCCGATGATGTTGGTAGTCTCGGAGTCCTCCATGGGGATGGTCTCGCAGACCGTCCATTCCTGGTCCTTGGAGTCTCCGGGCTTGAGGACCTCGAGGCCGCCGTCCTTCGTGAAGCGGACCGCGAAACGCGGCGTGTAGGAATCATCCGAGACGTAGCCGGCGTAGCCGGGGTTCTGCTGGACGAGCGTGAGCTTGCCGGAGGTGATGTCGACGCGGTAGAGGTCGTGGAACTGGGGGTTGCGGTTGTTGAGGCCGATGAGGATCTGAGTGGGGGTGGAGTCGCTCACCTCGTTGACCTGGGCGAGGGGCCGGAGCGGGATCGGGCGCCCCTCGGGCCCGGGCCTAGTGAGGGGATTGCCGTCGGGGCCGGGGATGGTTTCGAACGGCGTGAGGTCGAGCTGCTTGCCGGAACCGATGTCGGCGGAGTAGATGTGCCAGTTCTCGTCGCCGCCCTTGTCCTGAAGGTAGAGGATGTGGGCGCCGGTGTAGGCCCAGAAGTACTGGCGGATGCCGCGCGAGGTGTCGGTCGTGACGGGCTTGGCCTCGTCGGGCTTGGCGACGGGGCCGACCCAGACGTTCATGACGCCGTTGACGGGGGCGAGGAAGGCGAGGCGCTGGCCGTCGGGGCTGATCTGGACGGAGGCGCGGTCGGGGTTGCCGAAGAGGACGTCGCGCGGGATGAGGTCGGGGCCTACCTCGGGACCGGTTTCGGGGCCGCCGGCTAGAGCGGCGGGGAGCGAGGCGAGAGAAAGGATGGCGGTCGCGATGGCGGCCGCGGGGCTGGGTGTACGAGGCATTGAGGACTCTCCGGTGTGCTGTGGCGGCTGCGCGTGTGGCCGGCGGCCGCGGGTCTCCCTCTCCACGCGGTTGAACCGGCTACACCCGACGAGGATGCACGGGCACGCGGGGAAAGGGGGCAAGTGTACGCACGGTCCTGCTGAACGGCCGTCGAGCAGAAGAGAGATGCGCCGCACCACGCTCGCCCGAGCTGGCGCTCGGGGCTCCCTAGCTAGCTAGGCACCGACGTCGGCCTGAACGGGCTTGCCGCCGGTCACGCGCGCGATGGCCTTGTTGGCGATCGCGCCGATGATGCCCAGGACGATGATCATGGCGGCGATGCCGCCGATGAGGAGGTAGACGTTCTTGCGGCTGGAGGAGACGAAGGACTGGATGTCGGCGGCGCCGGAGGAGGCCGCGGCGGCGGCCAGGAAAACCACGATGCCGGTGCGGGGTGCCATGCCGAGGATGGTGCCGAGGGTGTACGGGAGGAGACGGACGCCGGCGGTGGAGAGGATGAGGTTGGTGACGGCGAACGGCGAGTTGGGGGGAAGACGGACGAGGGTGACGATGCCCAGGGTGCGCCAGGAGCCTCCCTCGACCAGCGCCTCACGGACGGCCCTCCAGATCGGCCGCCGATCGATGGCCTCCTGCACGCGGTGGTGCGAGACGGTGGTCGCGACGACGTAGCCGATGAGGGAGCCGCCGGCGAAGCCGGCCAGGGAGGCGGGGAACCCGAGCGCAAACCCGAAGACCCACCCGCCGAGGATGGCCTGCGCGTACGTCGGCAGGAGGCCCAGGCCGGCGGAAACCACGAAGACGGCGATGTAGCCGGCGAGGCCGAACGTCTCGTGGCTCTTCAACCAGCCCGAGAGGGCGCCGAGATTGGCGAGCAGGACGATGCCGCAGACCGCGGGGGCGACGGACCAGAGGA
>JBGPJM010000223.1:0-7810 GCA_041485385.1 Phycisphaerae bacterium
AGCCCGTCCACTACCCCCTCCACTACGACAAGGCCCACCCCCAGCACGAGCAGATCGACTACGACGCCGCGCGCAAGGTGTGCCTCGAGCACAAGCCCAAGGCCATCCTCTGCGGCTACTCCGCCTACCCGCGCATCATCGACTTCAAACGCTTCCGCCAGATCGCCGACGAGTGCGGCGCCCTCCTCATGGCCGACATCGCCCACATTGCCGGCCTGGTCGCCGCGGGCGTCCACCCATCGCCGTTCCCGCACGCGCACGTCGTGACCACCACCACCCACAAGACCCTCCGCGGCCCCCGCGGCGGCCTCATCATGACCAATGACCCCGAGATGGCCAGGAAGATCGACAAGGCGCTCTTCCCGGGCATCCAGGGCGGACCGCTGATGCACATCATCGCGGCGAAGGCGGTCGCGTTCGGCGAGGCGCTGCTCCCGGAGTTCAAGACGTACGCGAGACAGGTCGTCGCGAACGCCAAGACACTGGCCGCGGCCCTCACGCGCCTGGGCTACCGCATCACCTCCGGCGGCACCGACAACCACCTCATGCTCGTGGACCTGCGCCCACGCTCGGAATCGCTGACGGGCGCCGACGCCGAGAAGTGGCTCGAAGCCGCGGCGATCGTTTGCAACAAGAACGGCATCCCCGACGACCCACGCCCGCCCCGCGTCACCAGCGGCGTGCGCCTCGGCACCCCCGCCGTCACCACCCGCGGCCTCAAGGAACCGCAGATCGACCAGGTGGCCCAGTGGATCGACCGCGTCCTCGGCTCCGGCGGCGCCGAGGCCGAGTGCGCCAAGGTGCGAGCAGAGGTGCGAGCGCTCTGCGAGAAGTTCCCGATGCCGGGCTAGGGAGTGTCCACCACGGAGAGCACGGGTTGCGGGCATCCGGCAAAGAAGTCCGTCAGGAACGCATAGAAGTCCTGCGAGCCCACCGCCCCGTCGCCGTTGTAGTCGGCGCTCGCCAGACCGTCGAAGAACGCGCCCAGGTAGTCGAAGTAATCCTCCGATTCGAGCCGGCCCGAGCCGTTGAAGTCCGCCGGGCAACCGGCCGTCGCCGGGGCCGAGCACGACAGGCTCAGCGAGCCCGTCCCGGTCGCGCCGCTGAAACCGCCCACCCGGATCGTGTAGTTCAGCCCGGCGGTCACGTTGAACGTCAGCGTCGAGGTCCGCCCGCACCCCGCGCCCCCCGTCCCGCCAGTCGCATCGTCGTTGCACGCGATCAGCCGCTGCTTCAGCCGGTTGCACCCGGAGCCGGAGTACACGGCCAGACGCGTGTCGAAGTCCGCGGCGTTGCAGGTGGTGATCGTGAGCGCCCCGGTGCACTGCGAGGGATAGTTGTACCAGATGTCGCCCATGATCTGGTCGCTGCCGCGGGCGTTGCAAAGTCGGTCGGGCGGCCCATCGGTCGTCGCGCCCACCGTGCTGAACGGCGTCGTGCCCAGCGAGAGGCCGATCCGGCCCGCGCAGGCGTCGTTGGAGGGGGCGGGTGGGGGGGCCGGGGCGCAGACGGGGCCGGTGATCGTCATCGTGCCCGAGCCGGAGGCGCCGTTGAACCCACCCACGCGGATGGAGTAGACGGCGCCCGCCCCCGCCGCGAACGTAACCGCCGAGCCGGTCGAGCCGGCCCCGCAGTCGGGCGAGTCGTCGTTGCAGGCGATGGCCGAAGACGTGGTGGGGCAGGCGGCGGCGTAGATCGCCAGCCTGGTATCGAAGGCGCTCCCGCAGAGGCTCACCGACGCGGTCCCCGCACACGGGGCCGTGTAGCGGTACCACACATCGGCGCCGATCTGCGTCGCGCCGCTGGCCCCGCAGGCGGCGGGCTCGTCCGGGCCGTCGGTCGTCGCGTTGAGGGTCGAGATGGGCGTCGAGCCGGCGGCGACGTTCTGAGCGTCGGCGCAGTTGTCGTTGGGCGGCGGAAGCGGTCCTCCGCCGCCCACGGGCACGATCGTCGGGGCCGACACGCTCGCCGGCGTGCCGGGCTTGAAGAGCGCCAGCGTGACGATGCCGGCGGCGGGCGCGGCGGTCGAATCGAACCGGAAGTTGTAGACCGTGTCCCATCGCAGTGCGTTGGCGTTCACGCTCGTCGCGTACGCCGCCGTCGACCACGTCACCTCGACGCTGCCGAGTGCGCCATCCCAGTCGGCCGGGTCGTACGGCTCGCCGGAGTGGTAGTCGACGTCGTGGAACCCCACGCCGGACACGGCCGCGCCCGGCGGCAGCGGCACCATGAACGCCCGGGCGCTGCGGTCGGAGTTGAGGTTCTGGATCGCGTACTCGTAGTGCCAGGCGCCGTTGCCGCTGTCGGTGGCCTTGGCCGCGAGGATGAACCGGCCGTCCCCCGGCACGTCGATGTCGCTCACGGTGACGCCCGGGTCCTGGTCGGCCCACGCCAGGATCGCCGCCCGCCCGGTCTGCGTCGTGTCCTGGACCTCCAGGCTGTAGGTGGCGGGGTCGACGGTCACGCGCCGGTACGACTCGTTGTTGTCGTTGTTGTGTGCCGCCGCGTCCTCGGGCTGAACGTACATGCTCGCCACGAAGTACAGCGCGCCGGGGATGGCCAGGTCCGCCTGCTCGGCCTGCAGGCGCTTGAAGAGCACACCGGAGCCGCTGCCGGGGTCGAAGGGGTACGGGAACTCACCCGTCGCGGCGTTGACCTGCGACTTGGGCCCGAGGCCGGACTGCTGGCCGTTGAGCGGCGCCGAGTACGGGTCCGAGCACTGCACACCCAGCGCGCTGCAATCCAGCGGGGTCGGGCACGTGCCGCACACCGTCCCCTGCAGCGCGCAGAATCCGTGCTTCAGCCACGCCTGGCCGATCTGCTCGAAGCGCCCGTTGAGCAAGCGGTACAGGTTCTGCGAGATGACCGGGTGCTGGTTGCCGCCGGCGACCCACGCCAGGGGCTGCGTGCCGACGTTGCAGGAGGTGGTCGCGATCGCGTACGAGCGCTTGCCGTTCACGGCGCCGCCGTTGGTGAACTGCGTCGTCGCGGAGATGTCCCCCACGACCACGTCCGGCCCGCTCGACTGCGCCAGGGCGGTGCCGCCACCGGCGACGCCGAGCATCGCGGCGACGGAGACAACACAACGACCCTTGACGCCCGAACGCATGCACTCTCCCGGATGCCACCCGCCCCGGTTCTCCAGGGGCGGGCGGACAAACGAAATCCGGCCCGTCCTCTACTTCGCCTTCCCGGCGCACGGGCATTCGTGCATACGAAAACCGCCCCGACGGGCGTCGAGGCGGCAAACGGTCGTAGCAGTTGTGCGGGCGGTTTTCGGACCCCGTGCCGCCGAGAGGCGCGGCGCGGGGGCTCAGGTCACGCTCGGCTCTTTCTTCATGTGGCGGGGCATGCTGGTAAGGATCTTGTCGACCAGCCCGTACTCCAGCATCTCCTTCTCATCGAGCCACTTGTTGCGGTCGCAGTCGCGCTCGATGCGCTCGTACGTCTGGCCGGTGGCCTCGGCGTAGAGCTGGTACAGCCGCTCGCGGATGCGGATCATCTCGCGGGCCTCGATCTCCAGGTCGGTGGCCTGGCCCTCGAGCACGCCGCCGATGAGCGGCTGGTGCATCAGGTTCCGCGCGTTGGGGAGGGTGAAGCGCTTGCCCTTGGTCCCCGCGCAAGCGAGGACGCTCCCCATGCTCGCGGCCTGCCCGATGATGTACGTGCAGACGTCGGGCTCAACGAACTTCATGGTGTCGAGGATCCCCAGCCCGGCGGAGACGCTCCCGCCCGGGGAGTTGATGTAGAAGTGAACGTCGGCCTTGGGGTCCTCGTTGGCCAGGAACAGGAACTGCGCGATCACCAGGTTGGCGATCTCGTCACCCACCGGGCCGCCGAGGAAGATGATGCGGTCCCTGAGCAGGCGCGAGTAGATGTCGTACGCACGCTCGCCCCGCCCGCTCTGCTCGATCACGATCGGAACCAGATAGGACATCGTTCTCGCTGCCTTTCGCCCCCATCCCCGATCGCCGCCGGATCACTGACACTTCATCTTCTGCGCACCGCTCGCCGCCGGGTCCTCGCGCTACTGCTTCGGCGGCTCCTGGATCACCTCGTCCACCAGCCCGTAGGCCTTGGCCTCGTCGGCGGTGAAATACTTGTCGCGCTCGCTGTCCCTTTGGATCTGGTCCTCGTCACGCCCGGTGTGCCGGGAGACGATCTTGATCAGCTCGCGCTTGGCCTTGATGATCTGCTCGGCCTGGATGCGGATATCCTCGGTCTGCCCGTAGACGCCCCCGAAGGGCTGGTGCAGCATCACCTTGGCGTGCGGCAGGATGAACCGCTTGCCCTTGACGCCGGAAGTGAGCAGCACCGCCGCGCCCGAGTAGGCCCTCCCCAGGCAGTAGGTGGAAACGGGCGAGGAGAGGAACCGCATGGTGTCGTAGATCGCCAGCGTGTCGTCGACCGACCCGCCGGGCGAGTTGATGTAGAAGTGGATGTCCTGGGCACGCTTCTGGTGCTCGAGGTAGAACATCTGCATCATCAGGCGTGCCGCCGAGGCCTGGTTGATCTCCCCGATGAGGAAGACCACCCTGTTCTCGAGCAGCAGCTCGTCGATCGTCATCTCGCGGGTGCGCTGGTAGGTGATGCTCGCGGCCGGCATGGTGCACTCCGTTGTCCCCGCCACCCCGTGCCCGTCCGTGTGAAGCCCCTCCGGGACCCCGACAATCAGTCGGGGCCGCGCGGCTCCGTGAGAACGGGGTGGCATGATACGCCCGGGGAGGGGTTCGGCAAGACGGACCCTGGTCATCGGATGGGCTGGTTCCTCCGCCGTTGCCGCTCCACGCTGCGTACCGTAGCATTGCCACCTCTCCGGAGGTTGCGCCGGTATTGTCACAAGGAGTTTCCTCGCCTTGCCTACCGCGGTGATCAGCGATGTCCACGCCAACGCCGAGGCGCTCAGGGCGGTACTGGCCGACATCGCCTCGCGCGACATCACCCGAATCATCTGCCTGGGGGACATCATCGGGTACGGGCCGGATCCCCTGGAGTGCGTGGACCTGGTCCGCAAGCACTGCCAGTGGTCGCTGATGGGCAACCACGATTTCGGCGTCCTGTACGAGCCGACGAACTTCAACCCGGGCGCCGAGCAGGCAGCGTACTGGACCAGGACGCAGTTCGACTCCGAGTCCGACCATTCCCTGCGCGCCAGCCGCTATGACTTCCTCGGGAGGCTCCGCGTGCGCGTGGTGGAGACGCTCCCCGAAACGCCGATCCCGATCCTGGCCGTGCACGGCTCGCCGCGCCGACCGATCAACGAGTACATCTTCCCCGACGACGTGGTGACGGCGCCCGACAAAGTGTCGACGATCTTCGAGCGCGTGCCGCGGCTGTGCATCGTCGGGCACACGCACGTGCCGGGGGTGTTCACCGACGAGCCGGACTTCTACCCGCCGTCGGAGTTGACGGACGGGTGCTACCGCTTCAGCGAGAGTGAGAAGGCGATCATGAACGTGGGCTCCGTCGGCCAGCCGCGGGACTTGGACCCGCGCGCCTCGTACGCGCTCATCCACCCCGGCACACCCGGCGCGGGCGGCAACGCCGCCGGAAACGGCGCGCCGGCGGGCGGGGCGGGGAGCGCCGCGCCGTGGCTCGGACACGTCGAGTTCATCCGCGTGCCGTACAACGTGGACATCACCGCGACCAAGATCAAGGCCATCCCCGAGCTCAGCGACTGGCTGGGCGACCGGCTGTACGAGGGCAGGTAGGGCGCGAGGGGCCCGGGCGGAGGAAGGGGGGGCAAGCGGGCGTGGCCTTCCGTATCATCGTGCCACCCTGAACCCACTTGTCCCGGCGACCCGGGCTCGAAACGCCCGACGACAGCGGCGCGGCGTGACTCCGAAGAAGGTCTTCCTGCACCCACCCCATGCCGCAAGAACCCAACAAAGCCCTGCGGATCATCGTCCCCATCCTGCTCATCGGCGGGGGCGTCTTCATCGCCTGGTCGGTGCTGCAGAACACCAGCCGGCACGGGACCAAGGGGAGCACGCCCGCCACCGCACCCGCGATGCCGGTCACGCCGGCCTCGACCGCCCCGGGCGCCGACGCCACTAAGCCGGCCCAGCCCGCTCCGACGGGGGCGGGCAAGCCCTCCGCCGACGCGAAGCCCGCCACGCCCCCCGAGCAGCCGGCGGTTGTGCCGCCACCGGCCGAGCCGACGCCCGCCCAACCCTCACCCGGCGCGACCACCGGCGGGTACAGCGCCGTCTTCTATCCCGCCGGAAGCGAGAAGCCCTTCGACGCCATCGGCGGCCTCGATCCGGCCCAGCCGTACGTGTTGGAGCTGCAGTTCTCGCCGATCGGCGCGGGGCTCAAGTCGCTTTCTCTCCGCGACCACTACGAAACGATCGCCAAGAAGACGCACGAGAGGATCCAGGAGTTCCACCCCAACCCCCGTGACCCGCGCCTGGGCTTCGCCCCGCTGGCGGTGTCGGGCGTGGAGGTCTCGCTGCCAGGCGGCGGGGTGCAGTTCATCAACCTGGCCTTTGACCCCGAGAAGGCCGGCTCATATTGGCGTCAGACGGAGCCGGGCGCATTCGAGGCGACGATCGTGGGACCCGACAAGGCCCCGGCCGCGAAGGTGGTCCGCGAGTTCGACCTCGAGCAGGGCAGCTACGACGTGGTGCTCGAGCAGCACGTGGAGAACCTCACGCAGCAGCCGCTCAGCCTGAAGTGGTACCAGTTCGGCCCGACGGAGCTGCCGATGGGGACGGTGCGGTACGGCGGCGACAAGCGGCGCGTGCGGTTCGGCTACCTGCTGAACCCGCAGATCGACCCATCGCGCCAGATCGTCGAGGCCCGCCGGTTTCTGATCGAGCGGAACGAGGCGCTCGGGAAACCGACGCCGGGCGGGGCGGGCGGCGCCAAGGTGTACCCCGGCAAGACGCTGTGGCCCAACGCCGACTCGGGCAAGGGCGGGTTCACGCTCGTGTGGCTGGCGATGACCAACCGCTACTTCGGCGTGGCACTGCACCCACTGACGGCGCGCCCCGCCCCGGCCGGCGCGCCGGTGGACAAGTCGTTCTCGATGGTCGCGGCCGTGGACCGTTTCGTTCTCCCCGGGGCCGACGTCGCCTCGTCGGTGATCATGCTGCGGATCACGAGCAACCAGCTCACGATCGCGCCCGGGGGCGCGGCGAGGCTGGACATGGGGGCCTACGCCGGGCCGCTCTCGCGCGACTCCTTGAGCACCAAGCGCGAGCCGCGGGCGGCGGCAGTGGGCCTGGGCGAGATCGTCGTCGCCAACTTCGGCGGGCCGTGCGCCATCTGCACATTCCAGACGATCACGTACCTCCTGCACGACTTCCTCACCGTCCTGCGCGGCTACGTCGTGTTCGACTGGGGGCTGGCGATCATCCTGCTGGTTGTGTGCGTGCGGACGATTCTGCACCCGGTGACGAAGCGCTCGCAGATCAGCATGCAGCGGTTCGGGAAGCAGATGCAGGCGCTGGCGCCCAAGCAGAAGGCGATCCAGGAGAAGTACAAGAGCGACCCGGTGAAGATGCGTGAGGAGCTCGCCCGCCTGATGCGAGAGGAGCACGTGAACTACGCCGGCATGCTGGGCTGCCTGCCGGCGTTCCTGCAGACGCCGATCTGGATCGCCCTTTCGGCCATGCTCTTCTTCACGTTCGAGCTGAGGCAGACACCGGCGTTCTTCGGCGTCTTCCAGAACCTCTCGCAGGCGGTGGCGGGCGTGCGGTGGACGTTCATGGCCGATCTGTCGGAGCCGGACCACTTCATCGCCTTCGGCGATTCGTACCGTGTGCCGCTCCTGAGCAGCCTGATGGGGCCAATCGACGGGATCAAC
>JBGPJM010000224.1:0-7806 GCA_041485385.1 Phycisphaerae bacterium
GAATCGCCCACCGGCAGGTCCACCGCCGGGGCAAACGTCATCCGCCCCTGCGCATCCAGCCCCGTGTTCAAGAGCACGCTCACGCTGTTGCCGGTGCGGTTCACCGTCACCAGGTCCGTCAGCCCGCGCCCCTGCGCATCCACGTCCTGGTTGAGGTTCCCCGAGATCACCTGCACCGGGCCCGTGCCCACCGGCAGGGACACCGACGGGGCAAAGCCCCCGTTGCCCATGTTCCTCACCACCGAGACCGACGCGCCCTCGGAGTTCCCCACCGCCAGGTCGATGTTCTTGTCGTTGTCCCCGTCGAAGGGGTCGATCGTGATCGGGCGCGGCCCCACCGGGATGATCACCGGCGGGCTGAACCCCGGGTTCGGCCCGCTCAGCGACAGCATCACCTCCAGCCGGTCGTCCCCCGCCGCGGCCACCGCCAGGTCCGGCGCGCCGTCGCGGTTGAGATCCACCGCCACGACCGCCATCGGCTCGGCTCCGGTCGGCACGGTGAGGGCGGTGGCGAAGTGCCCCGCGCCGTCGCCGGTCAGGATCGTGACCGTGTTGTCCATCGAGTTCGCCACCGCCAGGTCCATGCCGCCCGGGCCGCCGGGGTTGAAGTCGGCGATCGCCACCGCCGACGGCATCCGCCCCACCGTGTACTGCACCCCGCTCTCGAACCCCTGCCACACACCCCCGACCGTGCCGCGGTTGAGCAGCACCACGACGCTCCCCGCGTTGCTGCCGTCCGGCACCACCACCACCAGGTCCGGCCCGTTGACCCCGTCCACGTCGCGCACCGCCGCGGCCACCGGCGTGCCGCCCGTGGTGAAGTCCCGCGGGTCGTCCGGATTGAACGACCCGCCCAGGTCGCCGACCCCGAGCGCCACCGACCCTCCGCCGCGGGGGTAGGTCACCCGCAGGAACTTCCCGTCGCTCCGCCCCGGCATGAACGCCACGTCGAACTGGCCGCTCCGCCCGCCCGCGGCCGTGATGAGCTCAAGCGAGGACTCCGGCTGCAGAGCGACTGCGCCGGCACCGGAGATGTACAGCCCGCCGCCCAGACGTAGTGGCCCGTCCACGACGAGCCGGTCGTATTGCCCCGCGCCCCCGCCGCCAACCTCCATCACCAACGAGCCCGAGTCGTCGCCGAAGCCGGGGATCTGGCTCGCCTGTGTGAGTTCGCCTATCACGTGCAGCGTCCCGGGCGAGCACCCGGGCCGGATGGTCCCGATGCTCGTGACATCGCCGATGATCGTGCCGTTGCCCTCGATGACGCCGTTCTGTAGCACGAGGATCCCGCCCGGCCCGACCGTGACCGTTCCCCCGTCGCACAGGGACAAGAGCGCCGACGAGGCTTCGACATCCGTGTTCCCGATCACGAAGAAGAACGGGATGTTGAGCGACGACCCGGCGTCCACGCGCACCGTGCCGACGGCCCCCGGCCCATCCGCGATTCCCGCGGTGAAGGCCGTCACCTCCGCCTCGCCCGTAATCGTGAGCGAGCCGATCCCGCCCGTCCCGACCGAGAGGTCGCCGCGCAGCAACAGCTCGGAGCCCGGGCCCGAAACGGTGAGCGAGCCGGCCGAACCCAAGTCGCGCGCGATCTGGGCGACGAATCCGAGCTGGGTTTGCAGCAGTCCGCCCTGGAGCGTCACGCGAGCGTCATCGCCCGCTTGCTCGCCCACCACGAGCTGCGACTGCCCGCCCGTGGGCGAGAGCGAGTACGTCTGACCCGCCATCGAGTACATCACCTCCCCCGAGTTCACCAGCAGGCTGCGGCTGAACGCCGGAGTCATGAAGCCGACGGTGTAGGTGCCGCCAAGGTTGAAGCGCGCCACGTGCGACGGCCCCGGCGCCCCGAACGTCCAGTTCGCGTGCTCGCCGAACGTCCCGCCGCCGGGCCGGATCCACACGCGCTCACCCGGGCACGCCGGGCAGCCCGGGACGTACTCGTAGGCGCCGATGTCGACGATGGGCGGGATGCCCGAGCCGGTGTCGACCGAGTCGGGGTCATCGAAGAAGCGCACGATGCCGTCGAGGTCGGAGACGGGCAGAGGATCGATGACGGGCGTCGATCGGTCGGTATCCGCGAGGTTGTTGCCGGCGTCGATAAGGCGGGAGCCGGGGCCGAGGCGCGGATTGTCGTCGAGGTTGCCAGCCTCGGTGTCGGGGCCGCACGGGTCCAGGAGCTGAAAGCTCCGGACGACGTCGGTCGGCAGGAAGCCGCCGCCCCCGTTGAACGTACCGCCGGCATCGGTCGTGATGACGGTCTCGGCGTCGAGCCGGTAGAAGGCGCAGTAGCCGGAGCTGACGGCCGCGTTCGATGTCGCATGGATGTAGCTCCCCACCGTGCTGTTCCGGAAAAGCGTGTTGGAGATGGACACCGCCGCCCCGATAGCAAGCAACGCTCCGCCCTGATCCGTCGCGGTATTCTCCGAGAACGTGCAGTTTGTCACCGTGTGCGAGTTCAAGGCGAACGCCACTCCCCCGCCCGACCCCGCCTGGTTGCCCGAGAACATGCAGTCAATGATGCGACAGCCCTCGTCCGCATACACCCCGCCGCCCCATCCCGGCGAGCCACCGGGGATCGTGCGATTGCCCAGAAACCGGCAGTCGCGCAGCGTGGCCGTGTGCACATACGCCCCGCCGCCGGCGTACACGGCCTGGTTGCGGGTGAACACGCATCGCGACAACAGGTTCCCGGGCGTCACGAGCCCCTCGATCACGCCACCGCCCGCGTGGAAGGGCATCACGTCGGCGTTTCCGCCGGTAATCGTCACACCGTCGAGCACGACCAGCCCCGGTCCGCTGAGCCCGACGACACTCTTGGTGTTGTCCGCGTAGTTTGCGAAGCCATTGGCGTATGCGCCGTCGTTGCCGAGGAGGTCGCCGCTGAGGATAGTCGCGTGTGCGGGATCGAGCGACTGATCCTGTGCCGGCAGGGCGCGTTGCGCGATCGATCCCTCGTTCCCGGCAAAACCGCCGTATACCGACACGCCGCCGGGCAGGGTGAACGAGAGCACCTCCTGCCCCGGGACATGCGGGGCGGGGGCGGGCTTGTACACCCCGCGTGCAACCCAGATCTCCGAGAGCAGACCCGGCGCCGAGCGCGCCAGCGCCAGCGCGTTCTGCAGGCCCGCGGGCCCCGAGAATGCGTCCCCCCATGATCCTCCGTTGTTCTCCCCGGTCGCGCCCTGCTTCACGTACAAGACCGGTGCAAACAACGCCGCCCCGCGCTCGTACGCCCCCATGTCGATCCTTACGACCCCGTCGCTGTTCCCGTCGTGCATCCGCCGGTGATTCGCGGCATCCGTCGCAATCGGGACGGGGAAGCTCGTATACAACTCGTTTGCGCCGGCATCGATCGCCGGCGAGCCCGCCTGCAGCCCGAGGTTGTCGTCCGCGTCGCCGCGCATGTTGTTGGGCCCGTCAGCATCGACGAAGAACGGATTGCCGGAGACGTTGTCCACGCCCGTGTACGGTCCGACGAGATCACCCGGGTAGTTCTCGAACATGCACGAGGCGACGGTGACAACGCCGCCGCCCGCCGGGTTGGCGTAGAACGCGGCCCCGTCGAACGTAACACTGTTGTCTCGGAACACGCAGTTCTCGACCCCCAGCGACCCGTTGAAAGCGAAGATCGCCCCGCCTCGCTGATACGCGACGTTCCCCGAAAACGAACAGTTCGTGATCCGCGAATCGCCGCCGACGGCAATGGCGCCGCCGCCATACACCGGATCGACCGACTGGAAGGCCGTGTTCCCGCTGAACACGCACCCGAAGATGTCGGCAGCGTGCCCATAGAAACCGGCCCCCTGCCCGATGGCCGTGTTGCCGAAGAAACGGCAGTTCACCAGCCGCAGGCGCGCAAACGAGTAGTCGTTGTTGATGGCCCCGCCGTACACCGCGTTGTTCCCGATGAACGTGCAGTTGCGCAGTTCCAGACCATCGCCCGATGTCGCGGCGATCTGCACGGCCCCGCCCCGGTCCGTGTGAAGCCCGCCGAACTGCCCGGTAGCGCCGCCGCCGCCGATCCACACGCCGTCGAGCCCGGTCGTCGAGTCCGCGACGCTGGTGATTACCACGTTGGCGCAGTGGTATGGCGGATCGGCGACCATTCCGGTGAAGTCGCCCGAGAGGATCGAGACATGGAGCGCCCAATCCCGCTGCGCGCGCGTGGATTCGCCTCCCGCAAACCCCCCGTACAGACGCACCCCCGCCAGCAGCCTGAATGACCGCGTGAACACCGTGGGGTCCCCTGCCAGCTGCCCCACCGATGGCCGGTACGTCCCCGCCGCGATCCAGATCTCGACGTTCCTCACGGGCTCTTCGATCAGCAGCGCGGCGTTCAGCGCCGCCTGCAGATCGTTGAACGCGCTCGCCCATGATGCACCGTCCCCGCCCGGGGAGGCATCGGCATCGACGCGGTAGATAGTCTGCGCGCCCGCGGGCCGTCCGCACAGGGCCGTCGCACTCGCCGCAAGCACGATCCACCATGGTCTTGCCATTGGCCCCATCGCGTGCTCTCCGGGTCCAGCCGACGCGCTCGAGACGATCCTGCCGGCCCCGTTGCGCGGCACACCCCAAGGGTCCAGCTTATCGCCGCCCGCCCCGTGTCACCTAGGAAAAACTGTTGCCCTTGACGCCCCATCGGAGGCCTTGACGGGCCGGAGGAGCGGAGTTCTGTCGTGGTCCCTGGCGCGGGAGAATCGGCCCTCGTGCCCGAGCCTCAGCGATCGTGCATATGCCGCGGCGCCGAGTCCGGCCTGGTCCTCGACGAACGTCAGCCCCTCTGCGCCCCCGCTTGCACATCCTCCCTCCGCTCTTCGTACCAGATCTCCAGCCCCTTGCGACTCCGCACCGCGACCAGGCCCCTGAGCGAGAGGCGCGTCATCGTCCAGAGGATTTCGCGCGCCGAGTGCGTCCGCAGCTTCCGGCCTGAGGTCACCACGCGCGGCTTGATGATCACGAACCGCCCCTGACGCTTGAGCGCCCGGGCCATCAGGATCTCCTCCACCGCGTACACGTCTTCGCTCCAGCCCTCCGTCGCGTCGTACGCCGCGCGGGTGCAGAACAGGAAGCACCCCCCGGTGTACTTGAAGACCCGGAAGAGCCAGAGCATGAGCGCGAGCATGACCCGGGCGTAGCGAGGCACCCACCCGTCGAAGTCCACGCCCGCGCCGCCGCCCGCCGCGCCGGAGCGGAGAGCTGCCGCCGCCGCGGCCACGGCCGCCGCGGGCACCAGCGTGTCGGCGTCCACGAAGATCAGCACGTCTCCACATGCCTCCCTGGCTCCCGCATTCCGCACCGCGGAGATCTGGCGTTTGTCCACGCGAACGACCCGCGCGCCGGCCGTGGCGGCCTCGCCTGCGGTGCCGTCGGTCGAGGCATCATCAACGACGATGATCTCGTAGCCGCCCCCTGTCCCCAAGCCCTCCTCCCCCGTGCCCGCGGCGCCGTCGGTCGCCGCGGCGCGTGCCGCATCGTGGAGCGCCGACACCGTCAGGCCGATAAGCCCCGCCTCGTTGTGCGCTGGGATGATGAAGGAAATCACGACCGGTTATAGCCCCGGGGGCCGCCTCAGATGCACCCGGTCCGCCCGAAAGGCGTCTCTAACGCAAAGGTCCTTCGAGCTCTTCGCGACCCTCGCGTTCGAACTCCGGGGCTCATTCTTCTGCATCCAGCTCGTACGCCCGGCGCATCCACTCCCGCACTTCGTCGTCGATGTCCGCCATCTTCGTGATCTCGATCCGGTGCGTGATCCGGTCCCTCTTGAGCATCCCGCCCGTGTCGATGAGGCGCGGCGGCGTCTTCCCGCCGAGCTGCAGGAACCTTGCCAGCGCCAGCCCAAAGTCGATCCTCGCACGCGTGCTGGGCTTCACCTCCGCGAAGACGCGGCTGCGGAACAGCGGCACGATAGTCTTGCACGGGCACACCTTCACGTCGGGCCCCAGGCCGCGCGCCAGCCGGAGGAGCTCGTCGTGCAGCGGGCGCAGGCCTGCCTTGCCCCCCGCGTACATGTCCCCCACGTACCCCGCCGCGGCCCTCAGGTACGCCGCCGGGTCCCCGTCCTCCCACCCGCGCCCCGAGGCGCGCTCGGCGATCCACCACGCGGCGTTGCTTCCCAGCCCGTGCTCCATCTTGAGCCAGTCGCGCCGGGCCGCCTCGTCCCGGGGCCCCTCGGTGTTGGTCAGGTCGATCCATTCCTGGAGCGAGCGCCCGGTCTTCTCCTTCATCGTCGCGACCCAGTTCTCGACCATCTTCACGCTGGGGTGGACGTCGTATCGCTCCGCCGCACGCGGGATCGGCGCGGGGCCGCGGCGTCTTCCCGGAGTGGCGGGCTTGGAAAGTCGAGACGTCTTCTTGACCGCCTTGCCGGCCCTCTTGGCAGCCCTGGGCGCCGAACGGACCGGGGCACGCCTGGTCTTGGTCTTCTTTGGCGCGCGGGCGGCACGCTTGGCCGCTTTCGGCTTCGGTCTGGACTTGGCCTTTTTCTTCGCCACGTTCCGTCTCCTTCGGCGACCGCCCCCTCCTCCCACTCCCCCTCCCCACCCCCCCCTCTTCCCGGCCAACGGGCTCGGGCTCAGCGGGGATAGCTTAGCGGAACCGTCAGAGCAGATGCAGCAATGGGGGTGGCCAGGCGGCCACGACGATCATCGCTCGAACCCGCCAAGGGGTCCGGCTGAGGGCGCTGCCAACGTCCCGGTCACGATCAAGCGTGCGAAAAGGAACCAAACTCCACCGAGCAGCAGCGCGACGAGCGGAATGACAATCCGGGCCGTCGGGTCGACGATCGTCGCCCACAACTCCCACGCCAGGCCGGCAAGGGCAATACCGAACAACACCCAAGCTCTGGCCGGCAGCGGCCTGGACCGCGCCTGGGTGAACACGTGGATCGTCGTCGCGGCGATGCAGACGACGCCGACGATCACCCCGAGCCGGGGCAGGTGTTTCCGGAAGAGAACAACTCCCAGCCGATGGGCTCGGGCGAGTCCAAGGTCCGTCTGGTCGTTTTCGCCGTCTGCAGTGCGCTCACTTCTTCCTCGTGTACACCGTCTCCAGCACCGGCCCCTCCTTGCCGTCCTCCGCCTTCACGTACAGTTTCACTGAGAAATGGTCGTCGTCGGTGATCTTCGTCAGGACGCTCATCGTCTCCTTCACGCCCGTCTCGTTGTCGAAGGTCGCGGTCCACTCGATCGTCTTGCCGTCGTCCTTGCTCGTGCCCGAGAGCGACATGATGCCCGTGCTCATCGAGTAGGTCCATGTCGCCTCGTACTTCTTCGAGCCGTTGTTGAACCCCTCGATCCGCATCCCCGTGTATTTCTGCCCCATCATCGAGCCGTTGTTCTCCTCCTGCAGGAACCGGCCCTCGTGGAGGCTCTTGATCGTCGCCGTGCCGGCGCACGCCTCGTCCGGCTCGCCGCGTTTCGCACCCGGCTCCGCCGGCTCCCACCACGCTTTCATGTCGGTCGTCCATTCGCCCACACGCTTCATCATCACCTTGTGGGCCGCATCATCCCGGCCTCCATTTCGTCCGCTTGCGGCTGGTTCTCGGCCTTCTTCGCCGCGTCCGGGTCCTTCTTCTCCGGCTGGCTCAGCATCGCCCCCGCGCCCGCGAGGACCAGCCCGCCGAGGACCACCCCGTACATGCTCATCCAGTTCCGACTGCCCATGACTCATACGGCCTCCAACTAGTTCGTGCGTTCCAACCAAGCGGTGCGGCAGATGGATTTGAGGCGATCGGCGTCGAGGCGTCCGCAGCTCTCGTCGATCGCAGCCTCGATGTGGGCGCGGTCGTCGTAGGCGCGGTTGCTC
>JBGPJM010000225.1:0-7783 GCA_041485385.1 Phycisphaerae bacterium
CGCCGACCTGTTCGTCCACGCGCTCAACTGCGTCCGCACCTTCGGCGATTTCCACCTGGCCCTCTCTGGTGGCTCCACCCCCCTGCCCCTGTACCGGCGGCTGATGTACGACCCCAGCTTCCGCGAGCTGCCGTGGGGACGCACGCACCTGTGGATCGTCGACGAGCGCCGCGTCCCCTTCGACGATGAACGCTCGAACTTCAAGGCGATCAACGAGCTCATCGGCGACCATTCCGGTATACCCGACCAGCAGGTCCACCCGATCTTCGCCATGGCCGAGGACGCCGACCGCCAGTACGAAGCCGCGCTGCGCGAGGCCCTGGGCTGGCGCGAGCCCGGTCAGGACCGGCTCGACTACGTCCTGCTCGGGATGGGGGCCGATGGCCATACCGCCAGCCTCTTCCCTCGTTCGCCCGCCCTTCACGAGGCGGATCCCAGTGCCCCCGGCGGCGGGCCGCGCCTGGTGCGCATCAACGCCGGCCCCACCGTCACGCCGCCCGACCGGGTGACCATGACCTCCAGGCTCATCAACGCGTCCCGCTTCATCGCGGTCATGGTGACCGGTCTCACCAAGCGGGCGATGATCGGGCGCGTCGCCGCGGCGAACCTCGACCGCATCCGCCCCGGCGGCGAGCAGTCGCTCGCTGATCTGGCCGATGACCTCCCGATCCTGGGCATCCGGCCGGTGGGCGGCGAGCTGCGCTGGTACCTGGACCGCCAAGCCTGTCCGTCGGCGGAGGACGCCGACGCGGCCTCCTGAGCCCGCACGTGATTCCGGTTCGCCGCCGGGGCGCATCGACGCGATTCGCTGGCGCACCCAGATCTCCCCATGCCCACACTTTCTGTCGAACCCAACCCCGCCGTCACCTTCAAGGTCCGTCACGCCGACGAGGACGTGCTCGTGGTCGAGAAGCCGGCGCGGGTGCCGACGCAACCGGGCAAGGGTCACACCACCGACACGCTCCTGAACGGCCTCTTCGCCCATTACGGGAACCTGCTGCAGAACCTCGGCGCGGCCCGTGATTTCGGGCTGCTGCACCGCCTGGACAAGGACACGAGCGGCCTGCTGCTGATCGGCCTGCGGCCCCGTGCCTACGACGCGCTCCGGGAGGACTTCGAGACGCGCCGCATCAGCAAGTTCTACTGGGCCGTCTGCGCCAAGGCCCCCAGGACGGTCTCGGGGGTGATCCGTCTCCCCATCGTCGAATCCCCGGGCGGGAGGGACACGCCCAAGACCGCGCACGTCGCCCGGATGGGCAAGGCGGCCGTCACGGCGTACCGTGTGCTGGACACCTCGGAGCTGGGGTGCCTGATCGAGGCCCGGCCCGTCACGGGGCGTCTGCACCAGGTGCGGGTCCACCTCGACGCGATCGGCAGCACGATCCTGGGCGATGAGTTCTACGGGCCGAAGCGGTTCCGGGACGCGTCGTCGCGCCTGGCGCTTCACTCGCACCGCCTGTCGTTCGAGCACCCGGTGAGCGGGCTGCCGCTGGACGTCCGCGCGCCCTGGCCAGGCGACCTGCGCAGGCTGCTGATTCGGCTAGGCCTGCACCGGCCGGATCTGGGCGCCGACCTGGCGGCTGACGTGACGCCGGCTCCGATGGAGTGAGGATCTGTGCGGTTGCGGCGAGAACCGGCGAGTTCGGCGCGAGTTCCGGCGAGTTTGGGGTGAGTTTTTGCGAGTTTCGTTGACTTCCGTCGACTTTTTGCGACTTTTTGCGACTTTTTTTCGAGGGGTTTTTTGCTGTAAGTATTTGTTAAATCGTGAGTTAAGTGTGGTTAGTGTCCGCCAAGTTTGGCGCACACTCGAAACGCTTGCGCGGGGGCGAAAACCGCAAGCAGTGAGCAGCAGGCAGAGACCCGCCGCCGCATCTCCGATTCCTTGTACCCCGTCCCGGTGTCCCCGCATCCCCGCACCCTCCCCGCGAGGCCCGAGGGCCTCACCCAAAGAGTGTAAGGGCTGGCCGCGCGGCCGCAAGAGAATCCGCACCTATTACCCCAATTTGGCGCGCAGAATGGACGCTCCCTGGAACAGGGGGAAAACGTAGGATGGGGTTCACTCCGGCGTTCGGCCCTTGGGGCTCTCTTCGGGCTCCTCGGGCAGAGTCTTCCGGCGCTTTCGCACGCTCTCGCGGAGGACGTATTCGATCTGGGCGTTGACCGACCGCAGCTCGTCGCGGGCCCACAGGTTGAGCTGCTCCCAGAGGTCGGGCGAGATCCGCAGCAGGATGGCCTTCTTCTGGTCCGTCATGGGCCGAGGCCTTCGCTCCAGAGGAGTCCGAGAGAACAGAGGTTCAGGTGTACAGGGTGCCGGTGTTGATGACGGGCTGTACGCTGTGATCGCCGCAGAGCACCACCATCAGGTTGCTCACCATCGCCGCCTTGCGCTCGGGGTCGAGCGTCACGGTCTTGCTCTTCTCCAGGTGCTCGAGGGCCGCCTCGACCATGCCGACAGCGCCCTCGACGATGCGGAAACGGGCCGACACGATCGCCTCGGCCTGCTGACGCCTGAGCATGGCGCCGGCGATCTCGGGCGCGTACGCGAGGTGGCTGAGTCGGGCCTCCTCCACCACCACCCCCGCCCTGCTCAGCCGCTCCTCGACCTCGGATCGCAGGCGCTTGCTGACCTCGTCCATGCTGCCGCGTAGCGACGTCTCGTGCTCGGCCGTGCTGTCGTATGGGTACGCCGAGCAGAGGTGGCGCAGGGCGGCCTCGCTCTGGATGGTCACGAAGTTCTGGTAGTCGTCGACCTCGAAGACAGCGCGGAACGTGTCGCCCACGCGCCACACGACGACCGCGGCGATCTCGATCGGGTTGCCCTTGAGATCGTTAACCTTCAGCGTCGGCGTGTTCAGGTTCCGGACCCGGAGCGAGATCCCCCGGCGCACGCAGAACGGGTTCATCCAGTAGAACCCCGGCCGCCGCACCGTTCCCTGGTAGTCGCCGAAGAGCGTGATGACCGCCGAGGCATTCGGGTTGAGCGCGAACAGGCCCCGGGCAAGCACCAGCACCACGATCTCACCGAGGACCGTCAGCGCGATCCCCCAGCCGATGACCGCCGCCTGCGAGCCATGGGCGTCCTGCTCCTGGCGGACCAGGAGGCCAAAGACGGCGCCGATCCCGATGAACGCCCCGATCAACCACGGCAGCATCACCCATCCGCTCCGCGTGCGTGCTTCCGTTTCCGCGGCCATCTGAGCCTCCTTCTTTCGATTCTCGATCCGACCCCCATCCGCCAACGATATCACAATGATATATCCATGAAAATGCAGGGTCAACACCCATTGCCCATTCCGCTCGAGCCTGACCGATTCTCGTTCCCCCGTATCCGCGCCCAGCCCCGTTGTCGATCAAACAGCCTGCATCAGCTCGCCTGCTATGCCGTCTGCGAAGAGCACGCCTGCCTCCGTCAGGACCCATCGGTCGGTCGTCATGACCAGGTGGCCACGCTCGACGAATCCGCGCGAGCGTCGCAACACCCGTTCGAGCGACTCCGGCGCGACCCGTGCGGCGTCCGCAACCCATGACGCCGCGTCGAGTCCTTCCGCCAGCCGCAGCCCTGTCATGAGCCGCTCGCGCAGCGCCCGACGCGGCTGGGGCTCCTCGAGATCAACCACCGGAGGGAGCCCCTCACTCGCCAGGTAGTCGGCCAGGCGCGGCACGTTCTTCCATCGCCATCCCCCCGGCGCGCGATCCTCGCCCGCCCACACGTGCCCCGAGGCGCTCGGCCCCGCCGCGAGCCACTGCTCCTGCCGCCAGTACGCCAGGTTGTGCCGGCACTCGGCCCCCGGCGCCGCGAAGTTGCTCACCTCGTAACGCGCGAGGCCGCGCGACGCGAGCGCGCCCGCCGTCAGCTCGAACATTGCGGCCTCGGTGTCCTCATCGACCGGCGTGAACTCCCCGAGCTTCAGGCGCGCCGTCATCGCCGTCGCCGGCTCGTACGTCAGGTTGTAGCACGACAGGTGAGTGGTCCCGAGCGCCAGGGCCCGGTCCAGGTCCGATGCCCATTCCCTCACGGTCTGCCCTGGTATTGCGAAGATCAGGTCGATCGACTGGCGCTCGATCCCCGCCGCCCTGGCCGCGTGCACCGCCCTCGCCACGTTGTCGGGGTCGTGCCATCGCTCCAGCGTCTTGAGGTGCGCAGGGTTGAACGACTGAGCGCCGATACTCACCCGGTTCACGCCTCCCGCGCGCAGGATGCCCATCAGCTCGGGGGTTGTCGACTCGGGGTTGCACTCGACGGTGAACTCCCCCGCATCGCCGCCGCCTGCCCGGATGGTTGAGAGGTCGAACAGATCGTCCAGGCGGCGGAGCAGTCGCAGCCACAGGTCGTGGGCCAGGAGGCTAGGGGTGCCGCCGCCGACGAAGATCGTGCGCAGGGGCTCCCCCGCCGCATGTGGAACCAGGGCGCCCAGTTCGTCCGACAGGCGGTCGACGAACTCGCGTTGCCGGTCCTGGGTGTCGACGATCGAATAGAAATCGCAGTAGTGGCACTTGTGGAAGCAGAACGGCGTATGGATGTACAGCGAACTGACGGGAGGGCGGGGCCGGCGCAGGGCCGCGGCGGCGGTGGAAGAACCGGCCTTTTCCGTGGTGCGGACAGGCAGGCTGATGCCGCGGCCCTCCGTTTGCCGGGTCCCGGTGGTTCTGCTATGGTGGGGCGTACCCATTCTGGCTGCGGGGTCGGGGGGGAAGAGCTCACAAGCAACGGGCGCCGAAGAGGGCGCCGGAACGGGAAAACAACTCGGGGCGGCGCGGGGCCGGCGCGAATGAGGGTGCGCGCCAGGCGAAGGAAGGATAGGACCCAGCGTGAACATCTCCTTGGTCATGGTCACTTCCGACGGCAAGTCGCGGGAGATCCCGATCGACCGGCTGCCTGTCGTTCTGGGGCGCGGCGACGACTGCAAGATCCGCATCCCGGTCGCGAGCGTCTCCCGACGGCATTGCCAGCTTTCGCTGGATGACGATGAGCTTGTCGTGAAGGACCTCAAATCCAGCAACGGCACCTACGTCAACGGCGAGAAGGTGCGCTCGCACGAGCTGGTCCCGGGCGACCTGCTGGCGATCGGGCCGGCGGTACTGGTCGTGCGCATCGACGGCCATCCGAAAGAGGTCGATCCGCTGGAAAGCTACGCCGCGGGCTCGGTGAGCCAGGCGTCGGGTTCCGGCGGCACCGGGGCGGGCCCCGAGGCGATCGCGGGCGTGCCGACCTGGTCCGGACAGGCCGGCGCGGCGGAGACGGCGCCCGACAAGCCGACGCAGGTCTCCGGCGACGCCAAGGGGGGCAAGGACGACGACGACATCGACAACCTGCTCGCCGACTTCGACTTCGGGGACGACGAGGACGACAAGGGCGCGCCGAAGCGGAAATAGCCGGTCGCCCCGGGCGAGCCTCACCGGATGATCAGCACCCCGTGCGGCCCCTTCCCGACCCCGACGACGAACATCGCGTCCTCCAGCGAGGGTGCCGCGGACTTGCGGTTCACGCGCCAGAAGGCCAGCTCGCCGTCGATCGCGCGGGGATCGAAGGATCGGAACTGCGTGCAGACCACAAATCGCCCCTGCGCGTCGAAGGAGAGCCCGACGGGCATGCCCTTCATGGGGTACTCGCCGGCGGGGGTCAGCAGGCCGGTGGACTTGTTCAGCGAGAGCAGCGAGATCGATCCGCCGCGCGTGACGCGCGCATCATTCTCGGGAAGGAACGAACGCTGCAGGTTGGCTGTGACCACGAGCGAACCGTCCGGGCTGATCGCCAGGCCCTCGGGGTTCACGCCGACGGAGACGCTGGAAACGACCTGGTGCTCCGGGTGAGTCTGCGCGGTGGGGGCGCCGGCGGGTCCCGCGTCGAAGCGGATGACCGACAGCTTCCCCTGAGGCGACTCGATCATGAAGCCGGGGACGTCGTTGCCCCACTGCATCTCGGTCGTGATGAAGAATCGCCCGTCGGGGGTGAACTTGCCGGAGTAAGGATATTTCCCGACCGCGACCGGCGAGCCCCAGGGGAGCAGGCCGAGCGTGCCGTCGTTGGCATCCTTCGTGAAGCGATAGAACATCACCTGGTTTCGCGAGGGGATGGTGACGGCGAGGAAATCGCCCGAGGGATGCCAGGCGACACAGCTCGGGACCGCCTCGTCGTCGTCGAGCCCCACCAAGGGCCAGCCCAGCGGCTCGCCGAAGGCGGGCCGAGCGCCCTTAGTCTTGATGAGCGGGATGATGTTGATCTGCTCTCGCGGCGTGCCGCAGACGGCCACCACGAGATCGCCCGAGGGATGGATGTCGACGGCCGTGGGGTTGTCGCCGATGGTGGCGGTCGCGAAGACGGCGGGGTGGACGGGGTCGGACATATCCACGCCGCTGAGCTTCTCTCCCTTGGGGAGCTGCGCGGTGGTCGTGGCCCCCGCGGGGGCAGGGCCCTTGGACTCGATGACGACGGCGATCTTGCCGTCGCGGGAAACGGAGAGGGCGTTGGGCGGACCGATGACGGAGTTGGAGACGTTAATCTGTGCCCAGGGGGTCTCCGGCGCACGGATCGGGAGCGAGATGACGGTGAGGGAGTCCACGATCTTGGGATCGCGCGCCCCGAGTTGGTTGTCGACGAGCGCCGTGGCGGGCATGTCGGCATCGGAGATGCTGACAATGTAGCGTCCGGAGACGTCGCCCGGTCGAATGACCGACCCGCCCCCCCCACCGCCACCACCCCCACCCCCTGATTGACATCCGACCAGCAGCAGCACCGCGAAGGCGGGGATGAGATCTCGGGCGGCACGGTCGAGCGGGCGACGGTCGCGCCGGCTGGAAGGCGAAGTGGGCATGCGGGCGGTCTCCGGTCAAGCGAGAAGGGAGGCACAGGGTACCAAGAACCGGTCCGGAGTGCGACCGCAAGGGGAAGCGGCGGAATTCCGAGATCGTGCGCCGGAGGCACCGGCGGACCTGGCGCTGCCCACCGCGCCAGGAACAAGCATTGGTCAGTCCGGCGGCACAAGTTCGGAGAGTTTCAGTATCGCGCCGGGGGGAGATGGGGCGGATTCGGCAGCGCCGGGGGAGGCGGGTTCGACGCCGGACCTCCGGAGGAAGCGGATGACGCCCGTCATATCCTCCGGGAATGGGGCGCGGAAGGTCATCGGCTCGCCGCTGATGGGGTGGCGGAACGACAGCAACGCGGCGTGCAGGGCCTGACGGGCGATGATGGGACGGCCGGTCGCAGGGTCGACAATCGGCCGTCCACCGTACATGTCGTCGCCGACGACCGGGTAGCCCAGGTGCGAGAGGTGAACGCGGATCTGGTGTGTGCGCCCGGTCTTGAGCTCGAGCTCGACCACCGAGAACCACTCTCCGTGATCGACGCCGTCGGCGTCCTTGCGGCCGGGGCTGATCGACGCGGGCACGTGGTAGCTCGCCAGCACGCGGCAGATCGTCACGGACGGTTTCCCGAGGTGGTCGTGCCGGACAACGTACTTCTCACGGAAGCCCTTCTCTCGCGAGGGGTGCGGGCCGAGGGGAAGATCGATGACCTCCACGGGCGGCTCGACACGCCCGTGCACGATCGCGATGTAGCGCTTCTCGACGTGGCGATCCTCGAACTGCCGGCCGAGTTTCCAGTGCGCGTGGTCGTCCTTGGCGAAGACGATGACGCCGGAAGTATGGCGGTCGAGCCTGTGGACGACGCCGGGACGGGCAAACTCCTTGCCCACCGCGGAGAGCGTTCCCGACGAGCGATTCTGGAAATGCCACGCGAGGGCGTTGATCATCGTGCCGCCCAGGTGCGAGCGCGCCGGGTGCACGA
>JBGPJM010000226.1:0-7769 GCA_041485385.1 Phycisphaerae bacterium
CCAGGCTCGCCACCAGCCCCCGCACGTCGCCGGTCAGCGGGATCTCGAAGAACGGGTACAGCTCTTCGGGGATGATGTCGAGCGCCGAGTCGATCGCCGCGCCGTCGGCCGCCTTCACCTCGATCGCGTCGATGTTCGCCAGCCCGCTGGCGGGCTTCTCGGGCTCGTGGTTGAAGGCGAAGATCGCGTCGAGGTTTTCGTCGAGGTCGCCGTCGATGATGGCCGAGATCCGCCATGGCTCCTCCCACGCCTCGAGCTTCGGCCCGGCCCCCGGGGGTGGGGAGGGGGTGGAGGGCGGGTGCGGGGGTTGGGGGGGTTGGGGGGGCGCGAGCGGGCCGGCCTTCACGCCGTTCTGCGCGCTGGCCGCCGGGGCCGCGGCCTGCGGCAGCTCGGTCCGAGGGAGCATCCCCCTGGCCTCGCGCCGGAACTCTTCCAGGCGCGACACGGGGCAGATGAACCGCCCCAGCATCCACGCCTCGGGCGACCGAAGGTACGTGGCGTAGCTGTCCACCGCCCGGTCCATCGACAGCTTCGCCGGCGGGTACAGCCCCGCATAGTCGATCAGGCCGGTCATCAACGCTGTGAGCGATCGTGCGGGCATGGGGCACACCGGGCGTGGGCATGGGGGAAGGAACGCCGGAACAGGATACCGCCCTCATCAGCGCGCCGCCCTCCGGGGCACAGACCGATGCCCGATGCCCAATGCCTTCCCAATCACTTCGCCAGCTTCGCCACCAGCCGCCACACATCGTGCGGCTCCAGCGACCGGCCCGTCCGGTGGTTGAACTCCTCCGCCAGCGTGTCGAACTTCGGGGTATACGGGAGCTGGTCGCGCTGCCCCAGCGTCCCCGCTGCCGCCACCACCATCGTGCGGAGCAGCTCTTCCTCCTCCGGCTTGATCCGCGGCGGCGTGCCCGTCGTCCGCCCGACCTTCGGCAGCCGCCCGGCCTTCCGGAGGTTGTGCAGCCTATGGAAGACGTCCCGTACCGCCAGGCCGCGCGAGTGGCCGTCGAGCGCCCGGAAGATCCGCTCGAACTCCGGCGTGTACGGGAGGTCGTCCAGCGTCCGCCCGACCGTGCGGTACGCATCGATCAAGCGTGCATCCTCGGGAAGTGGGGGGAGCGATTCGTTGAACAGGTCCGCCGCCGGCGCATCGCTCACCCGCGGTGAGGCCGGCCCGCCCGGGGCGCTCCCCTTCGGCCCCGTGCCCGCGTAGCCCTGGCCCCTCGCGTCGCGGGCGCGGCTCAGCGCCAGCCTGTACCCCTGCTCGCCCCTTCCGGCGTTCCCCAGCGTGCGGTACCGATCGACGACGTTCGCGGCCCCGAGCCATCCGGACACGTCCTTCCCGACCTTCCCCGCATCCTGCCCGGCCGCCTTCACCGCCGCGCGGATCTCCTCCAGCGAGAGTCGCGAGAGCGAGCCGCGCCCCGAGGTCTCGCACTCCCGCACCAGCGCCCCGACCACCTGGTGCGCCGTCCGGAACGGCACGCCCACGGTCACCAGGTACTCCGCCAGGCTCGTTGCATCCAGGTATCCGCTGTCCAGCGCCCGCCCGATCCGCTCGGCGTCGAACCGCGCCGTCGCCACGATCCTCGCCGCCATCGACACGCAGTCGGTCAGCAGGTCGTAGGCCGTGAACACTTGCCGCTTGTCCTCCTGCAGGTCGCGGTTGTACGCGATCGGCAGCCCCTTGCAGATCGTGAGGAGCGCCATCAGGTGGCCGTAGATGTTGCCGCAGCGCCCGCGGATGAGCTCGAGCATGTCCGGGTTGCGCTTCTGCGGCATCATCGACGAGCCGGTCGTGTACCGCTCGTCGAGCTTGATGAACCCGAACTCCGTCGTGCAGTACAGGATCCACTGCTCGGCCCAGCGGGAGAGGTGCATGGCGCAGCGGGCGAGGATGTAGAGAAAGTCCAGCGCCTCGTCGCGCGAGGCCGTCGCGTCGATGCTGCTCAGGCTCGGCCTCGCCAGCTCCAGCGCCTCCGCCGTCTTCTCACGATCCAGCCCCAGCGAGCTCCCCGCCACCGCCCCCGACCCCAGCGGCGACTCGCTGATCCCGCACTCCCCGCCCCGCCCCAGCCGCAGGAGATCCGCCCGGTCGCGAGACAGCATCGCGTGCCACGCCATCAGCTCCCCGCCGGCGCAGATCGGCTGCGCCCGTTGCATGTGCGTGTACCCGGGCATGACGATCTCGCCGTCCCGCTCCGCCAGGTCCTCCAGCGCCCGCAGCACCCCGTCCACCCCTGCCGCCGCGGCCTCGCACGCCTCCTTCAGCCACAGCCGCAGGTCCAGCGCCACCTGGTCGTTCCGCGACCGCCCCGTGTGCAGCCTGCGCCCGGCATCGCCCACCTTGGCGATCAGCGCCGCCTCGATGCACATGTGCACATCTTCAAGCTCGATCTTCCACCCCGGCCATGCCCCCGGCACGCCCACCGCCAGCGCCCCCGCCGGGGCCGCCTCGATCTCCCCCTTGATCTCCGCCAGCCCGCGACGGATGGCCGCCAGGTCCTTCTCGTCGATCAGCCCGACCTCGCGCAGCATCGCCGCGTGCGCCAGCGACCCGCGGATATCCGCGTCGTACAGGCGGGTGTCGTAGGAGAGCGACTCGACGAACCGCGCGGCCAAGGGATCCGAGGCGGACCCCTCGCCGGACTTGGCGTGCTCCCAGGGCTTGGCGGATGGAGAAGCGTTGTTCATCGCGGGTCATTGTTGCACGGCAGTGCGTCGCCCGCGAATGGCCTTGAACCGTCTATTGGCCGGTGTTGGCGGCTGAGTGTTATTTCGTTCCGCTCGCCCGGAACACGGTCTCCACGTCGTCAAACCCGCCCGGCACGCACTCGGCGATCCAGACCTGGCTCGACGACTTGGCCTCGCCTTCGATCTTTGGCCCCCGCTGCGAGCACCAGGTCATGAGCTTCCCGTCCCGCGAGAAGACCGGCAGCACATCCGCGCCGTCCGCCCAGGTCACGCGCCGGGTCCGCAGCTCCGACCCCGGCGTGTTCCTGTCCACCTCGACCGCGAACACCTCGTAGTTCTGGTGGCTCACGAAGCTCGAGCCGTACACCAGCAGTTTCCCCGACGGGTGCCAGTACGGCGCCCAGTTTACCGCGCCGTTGGAGGTGAGCTGCTTCTCGTCCTTGATGCCGATCGGCACGCCGCGGGCATCAAAGACCAGCTCCGCCACGTAGAGCTGCAGCAGGTCGTCCAGCGACCGGTCCGAGCGGTAGCAGATCATCTTCCCGTCCGGCGAGAAGAACGGCCCGCCGTCGTACCCATCGGCGATCACCAGCGGGTGCTGCTCCTTCGTCTGCGTGTCGTAGACCCAGATGTCCGCGTCCGGGCGCCCGGCCGTCTTCTCGTCCCGTACGTGGGCGTACAGGATGAACCGCCCGTCCGCCGAGTACGAGCACTCGGCGTCGTAGTTGGGGCGCGTGAAGACCGGCTCGGCCGTCACCGCCTCCCCGCCCCAGTTCGGTTGCGGCGTGCCGGGGTGCAGGTCCTTGAAGATCTCGGGCACCGTCCGCGACACGACATCCATCTCTTCCGGGAACATCCACACATACGTGCGGCCCTGCACGCTGAACCCCGACTTCTGGTCGTTCTTGGGGTGCACGAGCGTCGAGCCGAAAAGCACGCGGTAGGGCGAAACCGGGTCGAACCATCCGCAGGTGTTCGCGGAGTCCGGCGGGCTGATGCGGATAGGCTCCTCGAGCCCTGTTACGTGCCCCGCGCCGTCGCGCTGAATCTTGCCGACGTACATCGCGTAGAACGGGTCCGGCTCCTTCCCCTCCGGCGGCACGGCCACCGCCTGGAAGACCAGCCAGTTGGAGTCGGGGCTGAAATACTGCTCGCCGGCCCTGACGAACCGCGTCCGCGAGGTGACCTGCACGTGGTGGGTCAGCAGCGGGGCCTCGAGTTTCTGCCAGTCCAGCGGCGGGCCGGCCGGGGGGGCGTGTGGGGTGGGGGGGGAACCGTGCTCTGCCGTCGCCGGCGGCCCAGCCTGCGGCTGAACCTTCTCCCACCCCACGTAGCCCGCCACGACTACAACGCACGTCGCCGCCACAACAATCGCACCGCCGAGTTTCAATTCCACGCTCTGTCCTTTCACGTCCCGCCCCAAGGTCGGGAACTGTATCCTCGCTCGCTGGGCGTCCTTCCCGTATCCGAGAAAACAGGGAACTTTCCCTCGTGCTACCCGTTCTCCTCTCCACCCCGCGCTTCGTCGTTGTCGACAAGCCCGCCGGCATGCTCTCGGTCCCGGGAAAGGGCCCGCACAACCAGGACTGCGCGGCGGGACGCGTCCGCGCCATGTTTCCCGCGGCGACCGGTCCGCTGGTCGTGCATCGCCTGGACATGGATACCTCGGGGCTGCTGATGTTCGCGCTCGACGCCGACGCCCAGCGGGAGCTCTCCCGTCAGTTCGAGTCGCGCGAAGTCGACAAGCGATACGTCGCGCTCGTCGACGGCCTTCTCACCATCGAGAGCGGCACCTTCGAGGTCCCCATCCGCGCCGACCTCACCAATCGCCCCTACCAGGTGGTCGACCTCGCCCATCACCGCCCCGCCGTCACCGGCTGGAAGGTGCTCTCCCTGGAGACCGACCGCACGCGCCTCGAGCTCGTCCCCCTCACCGGACGCACGCACCAGCTTCGCGTCCATTGCGCCCACGCGGGGCACCCCATCCTCGGAGACGTCCTCTACGGGCCGCAGCCCCACACCGCGAACCTCGCCGAGCGCCTCATGCTCCACGCCGCGGCCCTGATCCTCACCGACCCGGACGGCCGGGGGCGGATCGAGGTGACGAGCGCGGTCCCCTTCTGAGCGATCGCCAGGAGCCCCGCCCGCGAGGTGCGGCGGGCCAGAATGAAGCTGGATTTACCCCGAACTCATGCGTTCCAGCGCTGTGCCGCCGTACGAAAACGGTCGGGCAGAGCGCGCCCTCGGCGGCACCGGTCAGGTCGCCGGGCCCCGCCCCGCCCCACGGAGACCGACCGATGACACACACGCTCCGCCGTCGCTCCTTCCCCCGCCCCCGGCCCGCACGTGTCGCGCACCTGCTGGTCCTGGGTGCGATCCTGGGCAACCTGGCCGCGGTCCTGAGTGCGTGCAACACCACCGAGGGCTTCGGCAAGGATGTCAAGAAACTGGGCAACAACATCGAGACGAGCGCCGACGAGCACAAGTAGGAACCCACGCCCGCGTCCATACACGGGTTTCGCGTCAAGCCGCGACCCTCATCAGGAGTGCATTATGCTGTATTGGGCAGTCACATTCTTCATCATCGCGATCATCGCCGCGGTCTTCGGCTTCGGCGGTATCGCGGCCGGCGCGGCCAATATCGCGCAGATCCTCTTCTTCGTCTTCGTGGTCCTCTTCGTCCTGTCCCTGCTGGTGAGCCTCTTCCGGCGCGGCCCCACGAACATCAACATCTGATGGCCCCAGGCCAGGGCGCCTCGGGCCATCTCCCCGCATTCCCTCTGTCGCCTCGACGCCCCAAGCGCGTCGAGGCGTCTATTTCTGCGCCGGTGGCCCTTGCACCACCTCCACGGCCACCTCCCACGGCGGCGTGCTCAGTCCTGTCGCACGCACCACCTCCAGCAGCCCCTTCGCATCGTCCTCTGTGAACGACGCGACGTCGTAGCTGTCCAGGTCCAGCACGCCGTAGGCCTCGCCCCCCGCCTCCAGCAGCGGCACCACCACCTCCGACTTGTCGCGCGGGTCGCAGGCGACATACCCCTCGCCCAGCGCCGCCACGTCCGCCACCACCAGCGCCCTCCCCGACAGCACGCACCGCCCGCACGCCCCGTGCAGCCCCAGCGGCGAGCAGGCGGGTTTGTCCCGACGCTCCGTCAGCGTCATCTCCCCTTCCCCCGGCCCCTTCACGTAGAACCCTACCCACGACACCCCCGTCGGCGACAGCGCCTCCCACAGCACATCTACCACCGCCTTCATCCGCGAACGCCTCGGGCCGGTGCGCGGCAACAGATCCAGCAGCGAGACATAGTCCCGCCGCTTCGGCGGCGACGCCGCCATTATCCGCTTCCTCTCCGTCGCGCGAGCTTCGATGGACATGCCCGAACGGTAGGGCCCCCCGCGCAGGCTCGCGGCTACCCCGCGCCGGTGCCCGGGACGCTCGCGCGCCGGCGTTCCAGTGACTCCTGAGGGTTGGACTCCGTAGAGCACACTGGCGACTCGTTCGTCGATCGTCAGCATGGGGACTCTTTCCAAGTCTGGGACCGGGATCGGCAAGGATTCTCAATCTCGAAAAATTCTTCTTCTCGGATGCCAGCGCGTGAGCGATCCATTCGGTATTGCCCAGCCGTTGAGTCATGGGTCTGTGGGCTTTCGGGCACGACCGGAAGCCACCGGCACCCCGAAGATCGTCACTCTTCTGCATGGTCTCCCCTTCGAGCGGGGCGAGCACAACTCCGGCGCGTGGTTTGCAGCAGTTCACCAAAAAAGGACCGGTCGCCAAGGAGACCGCCGTGTTCGAAATACGCATCCACGGCCGGGGAGGGCAGGGCGTCGTGACCGCGGCGGAGATGCTCTCCATCGCCGGGTTCGTCGAGGGGTATTGGGCCCAGGCGATCCCGAGCTTCGGATCCGAGCGTATGGGCGCGCCGGTGTTGGCATTCTGTCGCCTCAGTGAGAGCGAGATCCGCTCGCGCGAGCCCATCACGTGCCCCGACGCGGTGGTGATCCAGGACCCGACGCTGCTGCACCAGGTGAAGGTCTTCGAGGGGCTGTCGCCCGAGGGCTACGTCCTGATCAACTCGGTGCGGAGCCTCGACCAGCTCGGGATCGGCGAGTTTCTCGCCAAGCTCCCGCCGGGACACGCAAGGAGTCTGCCCGCGACGGAGATGGCGCTCCGGCACGTCGGGCGCCCCGTGCCCAACGCGGTGTTGCTGGCCGGGCTGTGCGCCATCACCGGGTGGCTGAAGCTCGCTTCGGTCGAGACGGCGATCCGGCAGAAGTTCAAGGGCGACGTGGGGGAGCGGAACGTCGCGGCGGCGCGCGAGGCGTTCGCGCTGTGCGGCGGCGCGTGCGCGAAGGAAGGAGCGACGGCCAATGCTCAAGCAGTGTGAGGGCTCGCAAGCCGTCGCCGAGGCGATTGCGCTGTGCCGTCCGGAGGTGATCTGCGCCTACCCGATCACGCCGCAGACGCACATCGTCGAGACGCTGGGCGCGCTCGTGAAAAGCGGGGCGCTGACCAGGTGCGAGTACATCAACGTCGAGAGCGAGTTCGCGGCGATGTCGGTGGCGATCGGCGCCTCGGCGTGCGGGGCCCGCGCGTACACGGCGACGGCCAGCCAGGGCCTGCTGTACATGGCCGAGGCGGTGTTCAACGCCTCGGGGCTGGGCCTGCCGATCGTGATGACGGTGGGCAACCGGGCGATCGGCGCGCCGATCAACATCTGGAACGACCACACCGACAGCATGGCCCTGCGTGACGCGGGGTGGCTCCAGCTCTTCGCCGAAACCAACCAGGAGGCGGTGGACCTGCACATCCAGGCGTTCAGGCTGGCGGAGCTGCTCTCGATGCCGGTGATGGTGTGCATGGACGGGTTCATCCTGACGCACGCGTACGAGCGCCTCGACGTGCCCACCCAGGAGCAGGTGGACGCGTTCCTGCCGCCGTACGAGCCCAGGCAGGTCGTCGACCCCGACGACCCGGTGACGATCGGCGCGATGGTCGGGCCCGAGGCGTTCATGGAGGTCCGCTACCTCGCGCACGCCAAGCAGATGCAGGCGCTGGAGCTGATCCCGGA
>JBGPJM010000227.1:0-7699 GCA_041485385.1 Phycisphaerae bacterium
CGAACGGTTCCCGCTGAAGGCCTGCTCCACGGTCACCGCGCCGCACACGTCCGTGCTCCCGATCCACTCCTCCCACCCGTTGATGCCGCAGATCTCCCCGGGCAGGTAGAACTCGAACGGGTCGTCCAGCGCGGCGGGGCACGGGTCGTCGGAGATGTTCTGGAGCGCCACCGACTCGATCGGCTCCCAGACGCCGTCGGAGTTGGTGTCGGTCTCGAAAACAAGGCTGTAGTATTGGAGCGGGTCCTGGACGAGGAACCGTGCCGAGACCTGGAGCGTTGCGGTGCTGCCGGGCCCGAGCAGGAGTTCGCCAAACGCGGGCATGCCCGGCTCCCTGTCGTCGAGCGAGACGGCGTCGCTCACGGGGTTCATCGCGGGGTCGTAGACGATGAAGCGATAGGCGGTCGAGATCGATTGCCCGCTGGTATTGGTGACGGTGAACGGGCCGATGCCGACGGCGCGCGAAAACGTCGCGTAGTAGATGCGAGTCCCGCCCGGGCCGGTGATGCACAGGTCGCTCCGATCCTCCACCGAACCCTCGAAGCAACGGGGCCCGCCGGCGCAGAGCGGCAGGGGGCACGCGCTCGAGGCGACCGGCGTGGCGCACACATTGAAGCACGCCACCTGGAGGGCGCTCGTGAACGCCGGACGCCCAACGGTCACGAAGACCGTGGAGCAGCCGTGCGCCGGGACGTTGATCGGTGACGGCGGGCTCGAGGAGAACGAGGTCGGGCCGGAGATGTGGCAGTCGCAGTTCGGAGCGAATGCCAGGCTGTAGGTCACGCATGAATCGGCGTCGTTGCAGATGGTCACGGGCACGACCACGCTGCTTGCGTTTTCGCAGAACTCCGTGTCCCACGGGACCGTGCCGGATGTCTTGCACTTGCCGCACGGCGAGCGCGCGACGCGCCGGATCTCGCAAGCGGACAGGGCGCGGCCGAAGATCTCCAGCTCATCGATGACGCCCGCGAATCCGTTCCCGACGTTGAGGGGGAATGGGCTGGCGATGAAGCCGGGTTCCGGGATCGTCGAGCCGTTGGGGGTGGAGGGGCACGGGACCCCGTTGATATAGAAGACCACGCCGTTGGGATCGTTGCGCTTCACCGTGACGGCCACGTGCGTGAACGAACACCCGATCGGCGGCGCGATGGCGGTGTAGGTCGTCGGGCCCCCGGCGCCATCGTCGAGCTGCAGCTTGAGGCTGTAGTTGCACCACGAGGAGGACAGGGCACCGAGGTAGAACTTGTACCCGCCGCTCCCGGCCAGCTTCTCCGCGATCGGCTGCTGCGCCGGGGGACCGCCGGTGATGATGTCGGGCTTGATCCAGGCGTCGATGGTGAAGCCGCCCGCCCCGGGGTTGATGGCGGGATAGTCGGGCACCGAGGTGCTCCCCGCATAGAAGCGGCCGCCCGCGACCTTGCCCGGCCACGGGAAGCCGCCGTTGTGCGCTCCGTCCACCGGGCCGGGAATATTCTTGCCGATGGTTCCGGAGGTCTCGTCCAGCGGCAGCCACAGCACGAGATTCCCGGGCGGCGGCACGCAATCGCATCCGCCCGGGTCGGGAGTGGGGCTCACCGGATCGGCCCGGAAGATACGGGAGGTGAAGTCGTCGAGCAGAACCATGAAGGAGATCTGCCCGCGGTCGTTCAGCCCGCCGAAGGAAACGTCGTTCACGGTCCTCCCGGGCACCAGTGTGGTGTTGCCCGTGGCGATCACAGTATCCGTGACCGGGTTGGGGCCGGTGTAGATGCCGTAGTTTCCGGCGCCCGTGCCCGCCTTGAAGGCGACGCGGCCGTAGGTATTGATCTGGTGATGCCCGGAGAACCAGTTGTAGTTTCCGCCGGAGTAGTTCGCGACAACGGTCTGGATGCCCGAGTAGCCCTGGCGGATGAGGGCGCGATCGCCGTTGGTGAGATCGGCGAAGAACGTGACGACGCCGTTGGAGGCGATGCTGACGGTCTGCTGGATCGTGGCGATGGTACCGCCGGAGGAGACCAGCGGGAAAACGTTCCCGCAGTCACTCACCATGACCGACGAGGTTCCGTTGGCGAAATACTTGACGTAGGCAACAAGCCCGCTGGGGCTGGTGGACGGATAGGACCCCAGGCAATCCGGCGGCGAGCTGGTGTCGTGGACCGACGTGGTCGATCCGTCCCCGGTCTTGCTTTCCATGTTGCAGGGGCCCAGCGTCTTGTGGTAGGCGACCATGCCGTCGGTGCTCACGGCGTACCCGTTGACGAAGGTGTTGCCGCTCTCGATGGTGAGAAGCGGGTTGACGCCGTCACCCAGGTAGATCCCCTCGCCGCCGCCGGTGTGCACCGCGCGGAAGGCCACCTGCCCATGGCAGTTCAGGCCGGGCCCGTTGAAGAAGCTGAACTGGGCTCCCGTCGCCGCGATCGTGGTGGTGGTCGTGCCGTCGGAGCGGAGGACGCTCGCGGGGCTCCCGCTGAACCGGACGAAGGCGACCTCCCCCTTGTTGTTCACCTCGCCTACGTAGTACGACGTGCCGCCCGCGTTGATCGGCGTGAACGTGTACTGGGCGGGGGCGGCCGCCGCCATGTGCCCGAGGACGCCCAGCACGAGTCCGAGTCTGACGGCGCTCAACATGGAAGGCTCCTTTGTGACGTCTCAGTTGGAGTTACGAGCGGGGGGATCAACCGGTCGGTCGGATGAGCACGCGGCGAAGGAGCCCGCGCCCGGAGCGCGGACATGTCGCGCCAAGGGGGCTTGCACCCGGCCTCCCGTGATCGATGCGGAGCGTCAACACCCCGCAAAGAACGCGTTGAGGAAGTCGAAAAAGTCCTGGGAGTTGATGACGCCGTCGTGGTTGAAGTCGGCGGACGGATCGGCGGCGAAGAAGGCGTTGAGGAAGTCGAAGAAGTCCTGCGAGTTGGCGACGCCGTCGCCGTTGAAGTCCGCGGCGCAGGGGGGCGGGGCGGGCGGGCAGATCTCCCGCAGCGAGATGTCGTCGAAGTACATCCCGGACGTCCCGTTGGTCGAGGGCTCGCCGGCGTAGAGGTCCAGGGCCTCGATGCGTGCCTGGGTGCCGCAGAACGGAGCCCCCAGCCCGCACGACCAGGACCGGCCCTGCACGAAGCGCACGCCGTCGTAGAAGTAGTCCGCCTGATCGAGGTCCAGGTCGATCTCGACACGGAACTCCACCCAGCGGCCCTTGATGAGCGGGGTCGCTCCCGCGTTGAAGTCCGCGATGACCTGATTGGCATTGGCATCGAAGTGAACCTGGAGCGCCCAGCGGAAGTCGGCCGCCGGCGATCCGGGGGGATCGTCGTAGGTGCTGAGCAGGTTGAGGTACCCGACGCCCGCGGCGTTGCCGGGGACGAACATCATCGTCCTGAACGTCCAGCGCCCGCTGGTGACGCCCGCGAAGCGGTGCACCGTATCGTCGCCCTGGCCCGTCGAGCCGCCCGTGCTGCCGACGATCCTGAGCGAACGGTTCCCGCTGAAGGCCTGCTCCACGGTCACCGCGCCGCACACGTCCGTGCTCCCGATCCACTCCTCCCACCCGTTGATGCCGCAGATCTCCCCGGGCAGGTAGAACTCGAACGCGTCGTCCAGCGTCGGCGCGCACGGATCCTGCAGCACGTTCATCACCGCGAGCGATTCCATGGGTTCGTAGTCGCCGTCCGCGTCGAGGTCGGCCTCGAACAGGATGGAGTACCCCTGGAGCGGATCATCGAGCACGAACATCGCCGTCAGATCCACGGTGCGGCCGCCGCCGGCGGCGAGGTCCAGCGTGCCGGTGACCGGCTCGCCCGGAGGCAGGCCGTTGAGGCTGATGCCCGAGACATCGGGCTGCATATCCGGCCCGATAACGCGGATGCGGAACGGGAGGCTCATCGCCACCGGGCCCGTGTTGCGCACGCCGATCGGCAGGACGACCGGCCGCCCTGTGATCAGGCCATTCGTAAACACCCACCGCGGCGGCGGGTTGATGACGATGTTCTCCGACCACTCGACCGAGCCGTCGCAGCAGTGCACCTCGCCCGTATCGGTGTTGGTCAGGCAGATCCTGTAGCAACTCAGGTCGCCGATGTTCACAAACGGCGGGCGGGGGATGCTGAGCCACACGGTGCTGCACGTCCCCGGGGGGACGCAGATGGGCGAGACCGGGCTGGTCGTGATCCCCGTCGGGCTCGGCGTGCCCGTCGAGAACGGACGGCACACCAGCGGCTGGAAGGACAGGTTGTAGCACTGCGTCGTGCTGTTGTTGTTGCAGATCTGCGCCGGGACGCTGAGGGTCTGCTGGCTCCCGTAGAAGGACCGATCCCAATCGACCTGGCAGAACTCCTTGCACTTGCCGAAGGGGCCGGCGCACTCGAGGTGGCAGACCTCGTCGCCGGAGAGGGCACGCTCGAAGATCTCCAGCTCGTCCATGCACCCCAGGAACCAGTTGTCGTTGGTGGTGGTGTCAACATCGTCGCCGATGCGGAGACCGGCGGAGGTGGCGAAGGAACCGGGCTCACCCGTGTAGAAGGCGGGTGTTCCCTGGATCCCGTCGAGCCAGAAATCGACGCACACGCCCCCGGCGCTTGGACAGTTGTGCTTGACCGTCACCGCGATGTGCTGCCAGGTGTTGTTCAGCGCGACCAGAGGCCCGCAGCATGTGGGGAGCGGGAGCGGCGCTGCCCCGTTGTTCAACGCCAGCGTCAGCCTGGCCTGGCCGCTGCCGACACCGGCCAGGTACAGCCAGTATCCCCGCCAGGTCAGCCCGGAGAGGGGACCCTGCCGCTTGTCCACGATGGTGTATCTCCACGTGGGCGATGCCTGCGAGCTCGGCTTGATCCAGGCATCGATGGTGAGGTCGCCGCCGAGGGCCAGCGCGGGGTAGGGCGGCACGTCGATACGGCCCTGGTCAAAGCAGACGGCGTTGCCCACCTTCCCCGGCGCGCCCAGGTTCGCGGCCCCCGGCCCCGCCAGCGTTCCGTCGCCGCTCGCGCTGAGAATATTGTTCGTCGTCGCGCCCACACCGCCGCTCGTCTCCTCGAAGGGCATCCACAGCACCATGTTCCGCGGCGGATCAACGCAGCAGTTGATGTCGATCGTGGCGTTGAAGATCAGCCCGCTGATGACCTGCGCGCTATCACGCTGGTAGATGTACATCCAGTTCACGCCGGGCGTGACCAGCCCCGTGATGTTCGCGCACGCCGTCGTTTGGGCGTGAATGCCGCCGCCTGAAATGACGGGGCTGGTGGCGCTGCCGTTGATGAACACCCCGGTTGTGTTCGGGCCGCCCGCCGGGTCGCCGAGCCGGTCGTCCGCCGCCCAGCAGATCGTGAGGCAGGCGTTGCGGATGGTCGGAGATCCCACCGTGAACGGAACGGCGTACAGCACGGAGCCGTCGTCGGGGTTCGTGGCCGTGAAGTTGATCCATCGGGCGTCGGCGTCGCAGGGAAGGCTCTGGATCCATCCCGGGTTCGGAGCGATCAGGACGGCCTGCGGGCCCGTCTGCGCCGGAGTGAACCAGGACACCGCGTTGAACGCCGTGGCCGACAGGGCCGTCCCGCCGGTCGTGACGGTGGGGTGCCGGTGGATCAGGCCGTCGGTCTGACCCGGCAGGCCCGGCGCGCCATCGACCTGCCCGCTGCGCAGCGTGATCGTCTCGCACGGCGGGTCATTGAGCGTGATGTTCCCCCGGGCCAGGATGTAGGGGAACCCGTAGGAGGGCGCGGGCGGCGGCGGCGCGGGCTGGCCCACGAAGCCGGGGTAGACGAACGGCCCGCCGGGGGCCGCGGGCCCCGGCACCACCGCGACGGCCAGCGGGATGAAGCTCGGCGGCCACGAATGGAAGAAGTTGTGGTCCGAGCAGCTCCAGTTCGAGAGGATGGCGTCGGTCAGCCCGTTCAAAGCAGGGCTGGACGCGACGATGTGTATGGCGTTGTGGCAGCTTGCGCTCTCGGTGATGAAGCTCCCGAAGCCGGCCAGCTCGGGCACCGGCGTGCTCGGCGGTGAGCTGGTGTACGCGCAGCTGAGGCAGAGGTAGCCGCCGGTCATGCCGGCCTGGGCGCCCGCGTAGCTGACCCCGCTGGTGATCAGCTGCGAGCCGCCGGGCGGGTGAACGATGGGATCGGTGCCGATGACCAGGACGTTGCCGTTGATCGCGGGGCCCCAAGTGCTGGCGGTCGAGGCGATGACCGGATCGATGCCGGTGCAGCCCGGGTCGCCGATGATGATCAGGCGATACGCGGCGAACTGCGCCTGCGTCATCGTCCCCCATGTCGCGGCGTTCACCACCGTCACGGGGCTGTACGCGGCGGCCGCCACCGCCTCGAGGCTCGCCAAGCCGCCGCTGACCGATGGGCCGAAGACCAGGGTCCCCGCCGTCCTCGTCTGGGCAAACGCACCCGGTGCGCACGCCAATGACAGGAGCATTCCAACACAGCAACCCATGGCCCGACCTGCTGAGCACCACGTTGTTTTCATGTCACAGCTCCTCTTTCAGAAACTCACGGGGCAGAGAGTCCGCCGGATCGCGGACAGTAAGCGGCGCCTCCCACCATTCGTCTCCGCTCTCGCATGGCCTTCGTTACACCCCAGCCAGCGTAAGAGACTCGATTTGTGACGTGGCCGCATGCTCACAGCCCTAGGGGGGCCCAGCTAGACTTCCGAACCACGACAACTACTCAGCTGCTCGACTCGCTGAAGGATGAGTCGAACGAGGAGGTGTGGGCGGGCGCCCATGCTCCTCGAGGAAGAGAGACGATCGGGGAGCAGCATACTGGACATGCAATCTGGAAAACCGAAGAAAAAGAAAACGAGGTTCTTTCCCTAGCTAGCTAGGCGGGCGGTTCGGGCCCACCCCTCTGCCGAGGAGAGCCCCGAAGCAGAGAGCCGGTGCGCGGTCCCGCAGAGTCCTTGCTCTATGCGGCCCCGTTCGGGCAACTGAGAGGCGAGCTACCCTCCGGAAGCGGATCGCTCAGGGAAAAGAAGCTCACGCGGCCGTATCGGCGGCCATCGCCCCCGCAGCGGCTATCGCGACCGCGGCGCCTGTGAACCCGGCCACGCCCTCGCTGAGGTTGCGGTCCACCCGCCTCGCCCGCAGCCACCCGCGCAGCGCGTGCGCGCCCACGATCAGCGACAGGATCGCGCCGACGGCGATGTAGACGATCGCCTTGCCCACCGAGCTGTTGCGCGCCACGCCGCCCGAAGAGTGTGATGCCCCCGCCAGCAGCGCCGTGAGCATGCACGCGTATCCCAGCAGGACCGCGGCGGCCAGGCCGAGCGGCGCACCTGCCGCCCGAGCTCGTGCCCCACGAGCACCCGTGCAGAGGCCACGGCGCCGGCAGGGTCCAGGTCCACCAGGGCGCGCGGGAGGAGCGGCAGGCCCGGCGCGTAGTCCATGGGAGCTCCTCTCTTGGAGTTCTCATGGCTATCGGAAGAACGCGCGGAGGTGGTGCGTTCACCTCGCCACCTCCCGCAAACCGGGGCCGTCCCTCCCCATCTCGCCGCGACGAGTCCGAGTCGGGGAAGGCACTGGGCATCGGGCATCAGGCACTCGAAAAGCAGCCGCGGAACATGCTGGTTAGTCGAGCGAACGTCCCCAAAAGCGCGCCAAAACCATGGGGTATTCCCCCGTTTGGGCGCGCAGTCGGACATGCCCATGGGGCACCCGAGACGATGAAAAAACGGGTCGTGGCGTTACCCTTGGGGAGCGGGTGCTCGCCGAGGGCGGAGGCCGAAC
>JBGPJM010000228.1:0-7659 GCA_041485385.1 Phycisphaerae bacterium
CGCCGATGCACGGGCCGTCACCGCAGCGATGCGCAGCCGCGCCGTGCGGATGATCGACAACGATCGCCTCTTCATCGACGGCGCCACCCGCCGCCTGACCACCAGCCACACGGGCGGCCCCGCGCTCTGCATCGCCGGGGTCGACGACCTCAACACTGGCGAGGTGCGCCCCGACCTTGCCCTCGGCGGCGTGCATGACGACATGCCCCGGATCATGCTCGCCCACACGCCCGACACCGCCGAGATCCCCGCCATCACCGGCGGCGAGGGCGCGCTCGGCCCTTCGCACCGCGTGGACCTCATGCTCAGCGGCCACACCCACGGCGGCCAAGTCCGCGTCCCCTTGCTGGGCACGCCGGTCACCCTCAGCCGCTACGGCCAGAGATACGCCCACGGCCTGGTGGAGGGGCCGGCCTGCCCGGTCATCATCTCCGCGGGCGTCGGCATGTCCGTCTTCCCCGTCCGCTTCGGCGTCCCGCCGGAGATCGTCGAGATCACGCTCACGCGGGCCTGAGCCGCCCGGCAGCGATGTCCCACTCATCGGCCAGCACGCCCCACCCCAGCGCATCGTCGTAGCCGAGCCCATCCACCCAGCGCGCATCCTTGATGTGCAACTCCTGACGCAACCCCAGCTTCGCGGGCACGCGGCGTGACGCGGCGTTCTGCCCCGCGCAGCGGATGTGCAGCCGGCGCAGCCCCCAGCCGCCCGCCGCCTGCGACGTGAAGCCCCACGTGATCAGCCCGCCGATGGCCTCGGTGCACAGCCCGCGGCTGGCCCGATCGCCGCGGATCCAGTAGCCGATCTCGGCCTCCGCCGCCTCGAGGTTCATACGGTGGAGGCCCGTGCCGCCCACGACCGCGCCGTCGGCACGGTCGAAGATGCCCAGCGCGAAGTCATCGGCGGTTGGCACGGTCCGTTCACGGTCGCGGCGCATGCGTTCGATGGAGAAGTACACCTCCGGAAGGTTCCGGCACTCCTTGAGCGACCAGGGCATCCACGGCAGGAGCGAGGGGCGGTCGGCGTCGAGGGCGGCCAGGAGCGACGGCGCATCGGCGTGTGCATAGAAGCGCAGCTCGAGGCGGTCCGTGCGGAACACGCTCGGAAGCGGCGAGGGAGGATGCCAAGGCTCGGGTCTGGGCGATACAGTCATTGCCGGAAGGATCGCACGGTCCCACGCTCCGTTCCACTGCATACCCGGCAATTCGCCCCCATGGCAGGTCAACCGGACATCTCCCGCTACCACCGCCAGACGCTGCTGGAGGGCATCGGCGAGGATGGCCAGCAGCGACTGGCGTCCTCGCATGCGCTGCTGGTGGGGTGCGGCGCCCTGGGGTGCACCATCGCCGACCAGCTTGTACGGGCCGGCGTGGGGACACTCACGATCGTCGACCGGGACGTTGTGGAGCTGACGAACCTGCAGCGCCAGTCGCTCTTCACCGAGCGGGACGCCCGCGAGGCGCTGCCCAAGGCCGAGGCCGCGGCGGCGCGCCTGAAGTCGGTGAACTCGCAGGTCCGCGTCCGCGCGGTGGTCGACGACCTCACGCACCGCAACGCCGAAGCCATCCTCGCCAGTCCCGGCGGCACGTCCCCCAGCGTCCTCCTCGACGGCACCGACAACTTCGCCACGCGCTACCTGCTGAACGACCTCGCGGTCAGACACGGCATCCCGTTTGTCTACGGCGGCGCGGTCGCCACCCGCGGCATGTCGATGACCATCCTCCCGTCCCCGCCGGGCTCCGATCCGACCCCCTGTCTCCGCTGCATCTTCCCCGATCTTCCCGTGCCGGGCACTGCACAGACCTGCGACACCGCGGGAATCCTCGGTCCCGTCGCAGCCATAGTCGCCTCCTGCCAGGCCGCCGACGCGATCAAGGTGCTCCTCGGCCGCGCCGATCTCTGCTCGCGGACTCTGCTCGAGTTCGATCTGTGGTCGAACGCCCGGCGTCGCATCGATCTGACGAACGCCCGCGATCCGGAGTGCCCTTGCTGCGGGGAGCGCCGGTTCGAGTTCCTGGAGGGACGGTTGGCTCAGGATGCCGCGGTGATCTGCACCCGCACCGGAGGCGGATCCGTCCAGGTGGCGCCATCGCGAGAGTCGCGTGCCGCCCCGCTCGATCTCCCGGCCCTCGCCCGGCGGCTGGCGCCCCACGGCGAGTTCACCGTGAACACGTTCCTCCTGCGGGGGACGTTCGCGCACGAACGATCAGACTCGGCCCACCCGCTCGAACTCACCGTCTTCCGGGACGGGCGCGCCATCGTCCGCGGCACCACCGAACCGGGGTTCGCCCGCGCCGTGTATGCGCGGTACATCGGGGAGTAGAGAAGTAGTGAGCAGCGAGCAGTGAGCAGAAGAGGGGGCCAGCGGGTCGTCGGCCTATTTCTTGCTGTCTACCGGGAATGCCGCCGGGCTCCGGTACCCGTCCTTGTCGTAGGCCCGCACGCCGAAGAAGACGTTGTCTTTGTTGATCGGGAGCGTCACCTCGGTCACCTTGCCTACATCCTTCACGTTCAGCCAGATGGGGCTGGTGGTGTCGCGCCAAACAACCTCGTAGCCGGCCAGGTCCGGCTCGGGGCTTGGATCCCAGTTCAGGGTCGTGTCGTTCTCCAGTTTGGCGGTCAGGATGCGGGTGTTCGGCGGCGATGACGGCGCATTGGCCAGATGCACAATCGTCGCAGCGTTCAGACGGGCCACGTTTCCCAGGTACGTGGCGTCCACAAACTCGGGCACGTCCCCGTACGGCTTGCCGTTCTTCTGCGTGACGTTCTGGTGCTGGCGGTCGTAGTGCTCGTGGATGGTCGTGAAGCGAACGGCCGGGAAACCGTTGTCGTTGAATGCCAGGTGGTCGCCGCCGCGGAGGAACCGGTCCGGCCGGTTCACGACGAACGCCCGCACCGGCGCCCGCTGGACCATGCCCACCTCGTAGACGTACCGGGACAGTTCGCGGCTGGGCGAGTCACTCTCCGCCGCGAGCGTCCGAATCCTCGCCATCACCTCGGCCGGAGCATTCTTGGGAACTCCCTCCGAAAAGACCCGGATGCGGTCACGGGTCGCCACGGGCTTGCCGTCGGCGTCGTCGGGGCCGGTCGGGTCGCCGACGATGTCGTTGCTGAGCACGCCTCGGATGCTCTCGCCGCGGCCCGAGGCCTGGGCCGCGTGGTACGCCGCTCCCAGCAGGCCCTGCTCCTCGCCAGCCGTCGCCAGGAAGACCACCGTTGCATCCAGCTTCTTGTCCGCGAGCACCCGGGCGATCTCCATCACCACCGCCGTGCCGGAGGCGTCGTCGTTGGCCCCCGGCGCATCGGCGGTCACGTCCAGCGTCTCGCCGTTGCGGCTGTCGTAGTGCCCGACGACGTAGTACCGACGCTTGGCCGCCTCCGGCATCGTCCCGGGGAGCACGGCGACGACGTTCACCAGCGTCGCTTCCTGCGGCACGCGTGCCACCGGCGGTTGCTGGAACTCTTCGAACGAGACTTGCAGCCGCCCGCCGCCGCCCTTGGAGAACTCCTCGAACTGGCTCTTGATCCACCGTCGGGCGGCGCCGATGCCGCGGACGTCGGATGTGGTGTCCGAGAGCGTGTGGCGAGTGCCGAAGGACGCGAGCTTCTCGACGAACGACTTGGCCTTCGTATCGTCGATCTGGCTCATGACCTGGCCCGGCAGAGCCGGCGGGGTCTTGGGCAGGGTGACCAACATCGGCTCGACAGGCTGGGCGAGCGTTGAGCCGGTCGTCAGACAGAGTGCGGTGAGCGCCGCCGCGAGGGTGATCGTCTGATTCATGGGGGGCAGTCTACCCGGCGGTCGGCAACCGGTACCATTGCCGCATGACCGAGCCCGCAGCCTCCCTTCCGAACGCCGCTCCTGGACTTCGCCTCCGCGCTCTGATGGACAAGGGGTGCCTCGCCGTGCCCGGAGCCTTCAACGCCCTGTGCGCCCGCGCGATCGCCCAGGCGGGGTTCGATGCCTGCTACGTGTCGGGCGCGGCGACCAGCGTCTCGGCCGGGGTGCCTGACGTGGGCCTGCTGACGCTCGAACACTTCTGCCGCATTGTCCGCGAGGTCGCCGATTCGAGCGGTCTGCCCGTGCTGGCGGACGCGGACACAGGCTTCGGCGAGTCGGAGATGGTCCGGCGGACGGTGATCGAGTACGCCCGGGCCGGGGCCGCGGGGATGCACATCGAGGATCAGGTCTTCCCCAAGCGATGCGGCCACCTGGAGGGGAAGAAGCTGATCCCGATCGAGCATCAGGTGGAGAAGGTCACCGGCGCGGTGAAGGCGGCTCGTGATCTGGGGGGCGGCTTTGTCGTGTGCGCCCGGACGGATGCACGGGGCGTGGAGGGACTGGACGCCGCGGTGCAGCGGGCCAAGGCGTACGTCGCGGCGGGGGCGGACATGATCTTCCCCGAGGGCCTGCAGAGCGAGGAGGAGTTCTCGCGCTTCGCCCACGCGATGGGGATCACCGGGGGAGGGGGGCGGCGGATCGCCCGGCCGGGGGTGCCGTACCTGCTGGCGAACATGACCGAGTTCGGCAAGACCCCGCTCATTCCCCTGCCGCGGTTTGCCGCGATGGGGTATTCGTGCGTGATCTTCCCGGTGTCGCTCCTTCGGGTGGCGATGGGGGCGGTGACGCGGGCGCTGGCGATACTCAAGCAGGACGGGAGCGTCCACCGATTCATGAACGAGATGCAGACCCGCGAGGACCTGTACAAGCTCATCGGGTACACGCCGGGGAAGGAGTGGGAGTGGCCGCTCGGCCGCCGCGTGGATTGAAGTGGTCCGGCTGGGAGCATCCCGGGTGCTGGTGATTCCCGCCTGACGGGGAGCTTTTCCTGTCATGCCGGCCTGTTCGGCGTCGGATGCAGTTGTCCGGAGATTCCCGCTTGCCGATATGGATGGTCTTGGTCTGTAGGCGCGCATCCCCTACCATCCCCGCTTGAGCGGGAATGCGGTCGCGGCGCGAGCAGGTTCGCGGGAGGGAGGGCCGGCGGCGGGTGGGGATTTATCTCGGCCCTCGTGGTCAGGAGGCGATTTCATGCTCGCACGATGTGGTTGGGCACGGGTCGGCAACACGCCCAGGCTCTTGGCAGCACTCCTCGCGGCTGTTGTCATCGCACCGGGGGCGGCCCTCGCACAGCCCGGTGCGGGCAAGAAAGTCGTCCAGCTTCCCATCCGCACAGACGGGCCCAAGTCGCTTGATCCGGTGAGAGGCTCGACTGTCTACGACAACGTCGCCTGCTCACAGATCTACGAGACGCTGCTCGAGTACAAGTACCTCGTTCGTCCCGAGATCATCAAGAATCCCAACCAGGTGCTCCAGCCGCTCCTGCTGGCGGAGATGCCGCGGATATCGCCGGACGGCCTGACGTTCCACTGCCAGCTCAAGCCGGGCGTGCGATTCACCGACGACACGTGCTTCCCGGGCGGGAAGGGCCGGCTGGTCAAGTCCGGGGACGTCTTCTACTCCTGGAAACGGATGGCCGACGATGCCAACCTCCCCAAGAGCTGGTGGCTGTTCGAGAACCAGATCGCCGGGCTTGACAAGTACCGCGATGAACAGATTGCGGCGGTGGCCGCGAAGCGCGGCAGCTTCGACTACGACGCCCCGGTGAGCGGCCTCAAGGTGATCAATGACAGCGAGTTCGAGATCGTGCTCACCCGGCCGATCCAGCAGTTCATCTACAAGCTGGCCCTCTTCCAGTTGTCGGTCGTGCCGCGCGAGGCTGTGGAGAAGTACGGGAAGGACTTCGGCAAGACGCCCGTGGGCACGGGGCCGTTCGTGCTGGACCTGTGGGAGCCGGGGAAGAGCCTCTCGCTGAACCGCAACCCCGACTACCACGAGTGCTTCTACCCGGCCGAGTGCGACGACGACCTGAAGGCCGCGGGGTACGACAAGCCGGCCGGAACACGCCTGCCCATCCCCGACCGGCTCGAGTTCACTATGTTCGTGCAGGACGAGCCGATGTGGCTGAGCTTCGACGCCGGGCAGATCGGGTACACCGAGCTGCCCTCGGAGTACTTCGACAAGGCGTTCAACAAGCGGACCAAGAAGCTCCGGCAGTCGTACGTCGACCGCGGCATCGTGGACCATCGAAAGCTCCTGCTCGATGTGATCTTCGATGGCTTCAACATGGATGACCCGGTGGTAGGCGGGCACTCCCCGGAGAAGAAGGCTCTCCGGCAGGCGATCTCTCTGGCCCTGGATTACGAGGAGATCAACCAGACGTTCTACAACGGGATCGTGCTGGTCTTCGACGGCATCATCCCGCCCGGACTGGACGGCTTCCCCAAGGACGGCAAGGCTCCGAAGAACTATCGTGGCCCCAACATCGACAAGGCCAAGGCCCTGGTCGCGCAGGCGGGTTACGCTGGTGGCAAGGACAGGAACGGCAAGCAGCTCGTCATTGAGTACTACTCCAGCCGCGGCGGCAACAACGCCGAGCAGTCGGAGATGCGGAAGCGCCAGCTCGCGGCGATCGGCGTTCAACTGGACGTCCGGCTGATCGACTTCTCAGAGCTGATCGAGCGTGTGAACCGCAAGGCGTGCCAGATGTTCTCCTTCGCCTGGGCAAGCGACTACCCGGACGCCGAGGACAACCTCGCCCTGCTGTACGGCCCCTACGAGGCGCCCGGCTCCAACAGCTTCAACTACAAGCAGTCCGACTACGACCAGATGTATCTGCAGGCGCAGGTCATCCCCCCGGGTCCGGAGCGAACCGCGCTCTATGAGAAGATGCGCGACCGCGGTATCGAGGACGTCCCGTTCTGCGGATCGATGGCCCGAACCAGGTTCTACCTCGTGAATCCGTGGGTCAAGAACCTCAAGCCGACCGAGGATTTCTGGACCTGGTACAAGTACCTCGACGTGGACGATACGAAGCGAGGAACGCGCTGAGGCATGTGGGCGTACGTCCTCCGAAAGCTCCTGTACAACATCCCCGTCTATCTGGGGATCGTGCTGATCGTGATGGCCGCGCTGCGGATCAACGATCCGGTGTGGGCGTTTCTGGGGAAGACCAAGGGCGCCGCCGAGGCCCAGCAGCGCCACGCCACGATGTCGCACGAGATGGGGCTCGACAGGCCGTTCGTCGTGCAGTACGGCAAGTTCCTCGGCCAGATGGTCACGTTCGACTTCGGCGACACGTATAGCTGGGACCGCTCCACCGAGAAGGTCGGTGAGATGCTGCGCAAGGCCATCGTCCCGACGCTTTCCATCACCATCCCCGAGCTGGCGCTCACGACGATCATCTCGATCTGCATCGCCATCGTCGCGGCGTACTTCCGCGGCGGGCTGGTCGACCGCACGCTCATGCTGCTGGCGGTGCTGGGGATGAGCGTGAGCTACCTGGTGTACGTGATCCTGGGGCAGTACTTCGGGGCGGCCCTCCTCAACAAGAGGCTCGGGCATGAGCTCTTCGCTATCCAGGGGTACAAGCCGGGGATCGAGCACTGGGCGCACTTCTGCCTGCTGCCCGTGATCATCGGAGTGATCGTCGCCGTGGGCTTCGACACGCGCTACTACCGTGCCGTGATGGTCGAGGAGACCGGGCGCGACTACATCGCCACCGCCAAGGCCAAGGGGGCCACGAAAACCAAGATCATGTTCGTGCACATGCTCAAGAACGCGATGATCCCGATCATCACGCGCGTCATGATCACGCTCC
>JBGPJM010000229.1:0-7623 GCA_041485385.1 Phycisphaerae bacterium
GCCGACGACGGCGTCGGGCCGCCGCGGAGCGGGCACGATCGGTTCGGACGATTCGTGTTCGACTTCGGCTTCACGACCAAGCCGGCGGGATCGGGGATCGGGCTGGCGGTGGCGCGGGACGCGGTCGAGGGGCAGGGCGGGACGATCAGCCTGCGGGCGGGGACGAGCGCGCCCGGCGTGGCGCGTCCCGGCGCGGTGCTGCGGATCGAGCTGCCGGCGCCGGCCATCGGGGACGACGCATGACCCCGCCGCCGGAGCGACCCACGGAGCGCGCCGGTGCGGCGGAGGGCCCGGGTCCGGCGCCCGAGCGCACGCGGATTCTCGTGGTTGATGATGACCCGATCGCGGCGGAGTCATTGGCGGAGTTCCTGCAGGCGGACGGGTACGATGCGGCGAGTGCGTTGGATGGCGAGGAGGCGCTGGCGATGTTGGACGCGGCGGCGCGTCCTCCGGGGGCGGGGGAGGCGGCCCGGCCGTTTGCGATCGTGATCTGCGATGTGTCGATGCCTCGCACCGGCGGGATCGCCACGCTGCGCCGGATGGTCAAGGAGCACCCCGCGACGGTGGTGGTGATGCTGACGGGGTACGGGACGATCGAGTCGGCGGTGGAGTCGGTGCGGCTGGGGGCGAGTGATTACCTGACCAAGCCGGTGGTGGACACGGAGCTGCGGTTTGCGCTGGAGCGGGCGCGGCGGCAGCACGCGCTGCTGGCGGAGAATCAGTCGCTGAAGTCGCAACTGGATGACCGGTTCGGGCCGCAGAGCATCGTGGGGACGGACCACCGGATGGTGAAGGTGTTCGACCTGATCGAGGCGGTGGCGCCGAGCAAGACGACGGTGCTGATGACGGGGGAATCGGGGGTGGGCAAATCGCTGGTGGCGCACGCGATCCACCGGCAGAGCCCGCGCCGGGACAAGCCGTACGTGGAGCTGGCGTGCGGGTCGATCCCCGAGACGCTGCTGGAGAGCGAGCTGTTCGGGCACGTGCGCGGGAGCTTCACCGGGGCGCACGCGGACAAGATCGGGAAGTTCCTGGCGGCGGATGGCGGGACGATCTTCCTGGACGAGATCAACTCGGCCTCGCCGGGGATGCAGCTGAAGCTGCTGCGGGTGCTGCAGGAGCGGCGCTTCGAGCCGGTGGGGTCGAACACGACGGTGGAGGTCGATGTGCGGGTGGTGCTGGCGAGCAACCAGGCGCTGGAGCAGATGGTGGCGGAGGGGAAGTTCCGGCAGGATCTGTACTACCGGATCAACGTGGTGAAGATCGAGCTGCCGTCGTTGCGGGAGCGGACGAGCGACATCCCGGCGCTGGCGAGCCATTTTCTCCGGAAGAACGGGGCGGACCTGGGGAGGGCGCTCGTGGGGTTCAGCGCCGAGGCGATGGGGGCGCTGGTGCGGTACTCGTGGCCGGGCAACGTGCGCGAGCTGCAGAACGTGATCGAGCGGGCGAGCGTGCTGAGCCGGTCACCGACGATCGGGGTGCAGGACCTGCCGCAGCACGTGGTGGAGAACACGGCGCCTGGGCTGACGCTCTCGCCGCGCGGACCGGACGGCGGCTCGGCTGATGATGATGATTCGCCGTGGACGCCGACGGCGCTGGAGGCGGCGCTGATGGAGCCGGAGCGGAGGATCATTCTTAAGGCGCTGAAGGCGAACAACTACAACCGGCAGAAGACGGCGGACGACCTGCGGATCAACCGGACGACGCTGTACAAGAAGATGAAGCTGCTGGGGATTGTGCTGGGGGAGGATGATGGAAGGCTGGCGGGGTGAGGCGGGGGGAAGAGGCGTCGATTCGAAGCCAACTGCTGTCCTGCGTCCTTCAAGCGCGTCCACGCCTGACTTCCCGGAGGAACTCGTCAATATCGTCCTCGGCCGGCCAGTCTACGGCGAGCTCATCGAACGACTCGATCGGTTTCACGCCGCTCTGCCGGAGTAACTCCTTGAGGCGGCGTGCGGGTTCGATGCCAGCGCATGCGGCTGGAGGGTGATTGGACTGATCTGGTCCGTTTGTGCGCGCTGCGAATTCGTTGGCATCCTTAGGCATTCATAGGCATTCTTAGACATCCTTAGAGAAGTTCCAAAGCTGAAAGGGGCTGTGGAGCTGGAATGGTGGCGATGCGGGCTTCGCCGGGTCGTGCAGGCGTCGGGGTTTTTCCAGGATTTTGGCGGTCTTAGGGGGAAGTTGGCGGCCTTAGGGTTGGAGGGGTCGGGAGGGGCGTTTTGAGTTGGCGGTCTTAGGCGGGATTTGGCGGCCTTAGTTGGCGGTCTTAGGCGGGAGTTGGCGGCCTTAGGGGTCGTGGCTGGTGGCCGCGTTGCTGGGCCGCCTTCGAACGATCGATGCCGGTTTTCAAGGAGGTAGCCCCCTGCCCGGTCTGGCGATGAAAGGGGGCGGGCTAAGCCGTTAATATACCGAACCAAATGAGAATTGCAAGCATTTTGTTTGGTTTTCTTGGGCGTTGGTTGCCTGTGCTGGCCGATCGGTCTACGTTTGGTCATGCCTGAGCCTGACGAGCACGTTGATGCGATCTCTGCGGGCGCGGTGAGGGGACGCGGGGCGGGGCTGAACCCGGGGAATCGGTTCGAGGATGTGCGGCTGCACGTGCTGGGGGAGCACCTGGACGAGGTGGCGCTGGAGAACCCGGAGGGGGCTCAGGTCGCCACGCGGGTGTACGCCGATCGGACCAGGTCGATCCTCAACCCGGTGGACAGCCCGGACCTGAAGTTCAAGTGGTCGATCAATCCGTACCGCGGGTGCGAGCACGGGTGCATTTACTGCTATGCGCGGCCGACGCACGAGAACCTGGGGTGGTCGAGCGGGCTGGACTTTGAGACACGGATCGTGGCGAAGATGGACGCCGCGAGGCTGCTGCGGCGGGAGCTGGCGTCGCCGAAGTGGGATGCGAAGGGGGCGGGCGCGATCATGGTCTCGGGGGTGACGGACCCGTACCAGCCGGTGGAGGCGAGGCTGAAGATCACACGGGCGTGCCTGGAGGTGCTGGCGGAGTGCCGGCAGCCGGTGTCGCTGATCACCAAGAACAGGTTGATCCTGCGGGACCTGGACGTGATCGGGGAGCTGGCGAAGCACCGGGCGGTGGGGGCGGCGGTGAGCCTGACGACGCTGGATCGGGAGCTGGCGATGAAGATGGAGCCGCGGGCGAGCGCGCCGGCGGATCGGCTGAGGACGATCGAGGGGCTGGCGAGGGCGGGTGTGCCGGTGACGGTGATGACGGCGCCGATCATCCCGGGGCTGAACGACGCGGAGATCCCGGCGCTCTTGAAGGCGGCGAGCGAGGCGGGGGCGACGGGGGCGGGGTGGGTGATGCTGCGGCTGCCGCACCAGATCAAGGCGCTGTTCCTGGAGTGGCTGGCGCGGGAGGTGCCGCTGAAGGCGGCGAAGGTGGAGGCGGCGGTGCGGGGGACGCGGGAAAGCGGGCTGTATGACGCGGCGTTCTTCAAGAGGCAGCGCGGGACGGGGGTGAGGGCGGAGCAGATCAAGGAGACGTTCGACCTGTTCAAGCGGCGGTACGGGCTGGACAGGGAGCGGGCGGGGCTGAGCGCGGCGGGGTTCAGGAGGCCGGTGGTGGAGACGGAGGGGGAGACGCTGTTTAGGTGAGGGGGCGCGAGACTAGTGCCGGTGCTGCGTTCAACTCGCTTGATCCCCTACCTCGCCCCAAGGGTCTTGTTCACCAGCTCCAGGTCCTTTCGCGCCGTCTCGTTCTTCGGGTCGAGCCTGAGCGTCTCCTCGAACGCCCCGCGCGCCTCGAGGAACCGCCTGGACCTCCACAGCATGTCTCCGTGCTCCAGCATCACCCCGGAGTCCCACGGCGCCAGCGCCGCCAGTCGCTCGCTCTCGGCCATCGCCTCGGGCAGGCGCCCGAGCTCGAGCAGGCAGTACCTCTTGGTGCGCCCAGCAAAGAGATTGGTCGGCTCGAGCGCCAGGCACCGGTCGAACGCCCCGAGGGCCGCCTCGTGCGACCCCTTCGCCTCCAGCGCGATCCCCGCCTCCAGCCACGCCGCGGCGTTGCGGTCGTCCAGACCAACCGCGCGCTGGGCTGTCTCGAGCGCCTCGTCGGACTTGCCACGCCGCGTCAGCGCTCGCGCCTTGCCCGCGAGTTCGTCTGCTTCTTCCCTCTGGGGCGCCAGCGCCCGCCACTGATCCCACGTCATGACGGGCCCTCGCCCCGCCGCGCCCGCGGCCACGAGGGTCTCCACGGGCAACGCTTGGAGCGCCCCGGTCAGGATCTGCCCGGTGAGCATGGTCTCCGAGCCCACGACCAGGCCCGCGCTGAAGCCGTGCACCAGCCCTATGACGCGCCGGGTCCGATCGAGAACCGGGGCGCCCGCGAACGCCGGGTCGGGGAGACCCGGGCCCACCAGGTCGAGGGCAACCGTGGATTCCCGGTCCCCGATCACCGCTTCGCGCCGATCGGGACCACCCGGCCCGCCGCGAGCCCGTGCGATGGTCACTTTGGTCCCGGGAGGCGCCTGCCGGTCGGCAAGGGCCAGCGCCCTCGGCGCGGCGTGCCCGCCACCTGCCCCGCCCGCCCCCATCCCCCAGTCCACCTCGATCAGCGCGACGTACTCCGAAGTGAGGTACCCGGCGACGCCGGTGGAGACGAACGAGTTGCCCGTGCTGGTAACCACCGTTGCGCCGGTGGCATGCCCGAGCGGGCCCATCAGAGTGAGGACGTGCCCATCCGCGGTCACCAGGCCGCTCAGGGCGGAGACCTCAAGCCCATCATCCCGCGTCGGCACGACGCGGACGATCCCGGCGCTGACGTCGGCCGCGGCGTCGGCGTGGGCGGCCGGTTCCGGCCGTTGGGCGGTCTGCGTGCCTTGGCAGCCGAGGAGGGAGGTAATGATCAGCGCGCCACAAACAATGCGTCTGGTGTTCACGGGGGACCTCCACTCGAAACAGCACCGCCGCACTCCGGACAGTTCACTAGTCCCCGCACGGGGTACCCGCATTTCAGGCACAGGCCGTGCCGCTGGCGGCGCTGTCGGCGGAGCGTGGAGGGACCGCGCAGGAGTGTCCAGCACGCTGCCGTGTAGAACAGGGTGTTGAGAGCGAGGCCGAGCGAGATCGGGCGCAACGGGAGAGCACGCGGAGCTCTCGATGAGCCGGCCGGGTTCGCGCGGGGATGAAGGAAGGCGGGCGCAGGGACGCAACCGTTCCAGACCGCGTCGAGTTCTTGATTGGGCACCTGGGCAATCGTATCGGTGGTGAGGTCGCCCTCGAACGCGAAGGCTGGCCAGCCGCACCGACGAACATCGAGTGTTCGCTCCGGCGGCCACACCATATCGCTGGAGTTCTCCCGGCGTAGGCCGAGCACCAGGCCTTGGAGACCGATACCGCGCAAGGTCGTCTGCAGGACTATCAGGCGGTCGTTGCCGTTCGAAACCCGCCAGCCGGCCGGAACGTGACGAGCGACCCAGTCCGTCGCCGGATGGTCGTCGCCAAAGAAGTGGACGTCAGCCGCGGCCGGCGACCACAGCGCACACCCCCACGCCACGGCGACACTGATCGCCGCGCCGAGCAGCAGGAAGACGATGATGGTCGCGAGGATTCGTCTCATCTCGCACGATGTTTCTGTCGCAGCTTGGCGGCCTCCTCGGGGTGCTCGAGTTCCCACATGATTCGCCTCACCGAAAAATCCGCCGCAGCGGCCACCAAGGGATCAGCGTCCCTCCGCAGCGCGCGCAAGCGCGGCAGCACGCCGGTCGCGTCGCCACCGGCGAACGCGAGCACGTTCGCGGCCTCGGCCCGCCAAACCGGGTTGTCGCTTTCCAGCCACTCAGCCACCACCGGCACGCTCAGTTGCCCACTCTGTGCCAGGGAGTACAGCTGATTCCACTCTCCCTTGCGCCACGCGTCACGAATGACGACGGTGGCCCGCTCTGTTTCGCCCCCAAGCGCCGCGTACACCCGAGCCGCCGCACTTCTGACCTTGCGGTCAGGAGAATCCAGTAATCTCGTCGCCTCCGGCAGTACGCCCGGTGGCCCGCCTCCGATGTCCGCGAGCACGTCAAGAGCGCTCGCAGCGTCCCCGGATGCAGCTGCACCAAGCACGACAAGCAGTGACACGGCAGAGAGCTCCGGATCTCCACCGATTGCCGCCCATGCGCGCGCGGCGTACTCCCAAGTGACCGTGTCGCCGGGATCACGCACAAGGCGTTCGATGTCGTCGCGGAGCAGCATTCCCGACCTGTCGTAGCGCGCCGCAGCCACGAGACCCGATCTACGCGTCGCTATCTCCCGACCACCCAGAGCCTCCCGCAAGATGGGCGTTGCTCGTTCCTCGAGAATGCAATGAGATGCAAACCGCACAATCGCCTGCCGCACCGCTTCATCGTTGTCGGACCATAGCGAGAGCACGCGTCGTTCGATACTCGGCCGGTCCCTCGCAAGCACATCGAGCGCCCAGACCGCAAGGCATCGTGTCGCTGGATCCGGCGAGCTCAGCGCATCCAGAAAGATAGGAACCGCCCGCTCTCCGTCCGTACCACAGCGAAGGAGACGTCCGTGCATGTCCCGGTTCTGCTCGATGTCATCGAATGCCAGGGTCCGCGTAAAGAGCGTGCTCAGAATGTGGTTCAAGCCATCGTCGTCGTTCAAGTCAATCGAGATCAATGCTTGCCGCGCGGACCGCCGGGTAGACGCATCGTCCGAGCCAAGGCAACTCACCAGCACCGGGATGGCATTCGTGGCACGCTCGCCAAACTCGCCGAGGCAAAGGAGGGCCTCCGGTCGAAGCTGCGGATCGCCGTCGCTGATCAACCCGACCAGGCAGTCGAGCGTTCCGGCGACGTGCGACGGTCGGGCCCAGGATGCGTACGGGTGGGAAGCAGGTCCGTAATGTCCGCTGACCTCCATTTCGAGCAGTGCCGTGATCAGCCCGATTTTCTTGGCTACCTCCGCGCTCCCATTCAACTCAGCGATGCACCGCCTCACCAGCCACCGATACTCCCACTGCCGCATCGTCCCGGCCCCAGCTCGCTTCTGAAGCTCCTTCATCCCCTCCCCGCTCTCCATCCATGGCAGGGCCGCGATGTAGCCCCATGTCGGCACGGCGCCGAGCCAGCCCTTCTCGCTGATGCGCTGCGTCGCCGCCGCGGCGGTCCCAGCCAGGAGCAGCGCCAGGCCCGCGGCGGCCAAGCGGTAGTGCCGGCGGGTCCTGTGCAGGCGGCGGGCCGAGCGGGCGGTGTGGCCGCACTCGGGGCAGGCGAGGCCGGGGGGCGGGGCGCCCGAGAGGTCGTACCAGCATTTGGGGCAGCGGGCCCGGCCGCGCGAGCGATCGGCGAGGAAGGCCCAGGCGGTGAGGGCCACGCCGCCGACGGCGAGGGTGGCCGCGGCGGCGAGGAGGAGCCAGGACCAGAGTGGGGCGAGGGCGAGGGTCATGGGAGGGGTCTATGAGACTGGTACGCAGAATATGGGTGGGGTCGGCGGGGATGGGGGGGAAAAGGTAGGAATCGCCCCCGAGACGAGTCGGGGTGCTTAGGTTGTGGAGGTCGTGCGGCACCCTCGACCCCTTTCGGGGTGAAGAGCGTTGAGTGTGCGTCTCTTCCACGGGTTCCGCTTGCCGGCCTGACGGCCGGCGTCGCTCCACCCGCGGCTACTCGC
>JBGPJM010000230.1:0-7611 GCA_041485385.1 Phycisphaerae bacterium
CTGGACGCGGTACGAGGAACTCCTCCACCGCAAGAAGGACCTGCCGACCATCGCCGCGTTGCGGGAGGTTGCGCAGGTCTGGGTGAGGCGGCTCTCCGGCTCGGACACGCACCATGTGACCGAGCAGGCGGCCGACGCGAAACGGGTCTGTGATCTCCTCGGAATCGACGCTTCCGCGATCGAGACCGAGGCGACGCAGGCTATTCCGACGCCCCGGAGCTGGAACGGTCTCACCGAGAATGGCGCTGCCTCCATCGAGGAATGCCCGTTCGACGTGACGCCCGCTCCCTCTCCGGTCAAGCCTGCCGTGCCGACGACGAGCCCCCGACGCTCCACGCGCCGGAAGGTCCGCCGTTGACACGTCCACTCGCGCCCGTATCGAGGTTCTGCTCAAGGTTGACACGAACGTACGACCCGCGGCGCGAGCTGCCCCGCCGCGCCCGTGCTCCGCTGTCATCGCTCCGGCATTTTTTCTGACGCCGGCGCCCATCCTCCCGGTGTTCCCGGTGAGCACCCACCTCCGTATCCGTCCGGCCGCCAGACGGTTCATTCATCGCTGAATCCTCTGACCGGTCCGTCGTGCGACGGAGAGCACTCCGCGATTGCCGCGAGCGCACGCGGTGTTTCACGCTCCCGTCCTGTCACTTGAACGAGCTCTTCCGCTTTCGTGTCCCGCTTGAGGTCCGCGTGTCACCGGCTCCGCCTTTCGTCCTCCGGGCGGCGGTGCTCGTGCCAGGAGGAACCTGTCACTGCGCCCGCACGCTGCGCGGCCCTGCGGACTCTGCCACGCGGCCCCCGCGGGGGGCTCCTTGTTTTCGCCTTCGGGTTTCCCAGCCCGGGTGAGGAAACCCCTCAGGCAAAAACAAGGAGACCTTTATGAAAGCAGAAGAAGCCCGCAAGTTGACCGACCAGGCCCTCGCACGACTCGCCGACGCGCTCGCCCAGGGCAAGAGCGAAGCGCTCACCCGGTACCTCGACACGATGGCCCGCTTCCATCGCTACAGCTTCGGGAACATCATGCTCATCCTGGCCCAGAAGCCGGACGCCACCCACGTCGCCGGGTTCAACACCTGGAAGAAGGTCAACCGGTGGGTGAAGAAGGGCGAGCACGGCATCGTCATCATCGCCCCGATGGTCATCCGCAGGGAGGACGAGCAGGCGAAGGACGGCGAGCCGCAGAAGTCCGTCATGCGGTTCCGCGGCGTCTACGTGTTCGACGTTTCGCAGACCGAGGGCGACCCGCTCCCCGAGGTCCACAGCGTCAAGGGCGACCCGGGCCCGTGCACCGAGAGGCTCAAGGGCCTCATCGCCGCCCGCGGCATCACGCTCGGGTACGAGCAGCTCCCCCCCGGAGTTTCGGGACTCTCCTCCGGCGGGGGCATCCGCATCCAGACCGGTCTCACGCCGGCCGACGAGTTCGCGGTGCTGGTTCACGAGCTGGCCCACGAGATGCTCCACCACGGCCAGGGGTCCACTCGCGGCACGAAGACCGTCCGGGAGACGGAGGCCGAGGCCGTGGCGTTCGTGGTCACCCACGCGGTCGGGCTCGACACCAACAGCGCCGCCGCCGACTACATCCAGATGTACCAGGGCAGCAAGGAGACGCTCGCCGAGTCCCTGGACTGCATCCAGAAGACCGCGGCCTCCATCATCGAGGCCGTCACCGCCGCGGATGAGGCGGCCGCCGCGGCGTAGGGGGCCGGGGCCCGGTCCGGCACGGTGCGGTCTGGTTTCTCGCCCGGGACCGGGTTCGGGAAACAGCGGACGGCCTGCCGGCCGCCCTGTTGTCGGCGTCCGCCTCCCGGCTCTGGTTCGCGGGGCCGCAAGGGCCGCGCCGCCTCCATTCGGGCGGCGGGCTGCGGCGTCACGGCCCTTGCTCGTGTCCCCGCTCCCGACGCCAGGCGGACGGACGCACCGAGTCGCATCGGGCTCCGCCCGATCCCTTTCTTGTGCTTTCCCTATCGGGCCGGGTTTGTTCATGGGGCTGCGAATGAACAAACCCGGCCCGCCGGGAAAGCGTTCCCGGGGGCCATACTCGAAATGGAGGTGACAACATGCAACCACAGGTGACACTCGGAAGGACCGTCATCACGGCCGCGGCCCACGCGGAACTCGACGAGGACGACGTGCTGCACGCGATGGCCAGGCACATGAGCGGCGACTGGGGCGACGTCTGCCCCGAGGACCGCGAGGCGAACGAAATGGCGGTCCGCGAGGGACGCCGCCTTGTCTCGGTGTACAAGGACCGCAAGGGCACGACGTTCTGGGTCATCACGGAGGCCGACCGTTCGGCCACAACCGTGCTGATGCCGGAAGACTACTAACCACGCGCGAGGGCGGTGGCCTGGGAGCGCCGCGCCTCGTGCTCTTTGGAGACAAATCCATGAACAACACAGACCCGTCCCCCGCAACCGTGTTCACCGTCTGCGTGCCTCGCAGCATCCAGAACGAACTCGACCTGGTGCTCAGCCCAATCGAAACAATCCTGGCAATTGACCAAGTCCATGAGCAGCTTCCCGCGCTGCACCGGCCCGCTCCGCGGCAGCCGGGCTCACAGAAGGCGGGCGGCTGGAGCCGGCTCCACCACGGCCGCTTCGGGTGGTTGGACATCGGCTTTACGTATGCGCAGCTGGGTTCGAGGCTGGTCATCGTCAATCTGTGGCCCGACCGTCTCTGGGGCTCACCCGACCGTTCGAAAGCCGGCGGTGTTGTGATTCGTGACGACTCGGCAGAGCGCTATGGCAGATGACCCGCAACGAGGCCGTCCCCGCTCGGGGACGGTCTCTCCACCAACGGCCGTCCCGCCGAGCAGCGGGCGCCCTTTATCTACAGGACCGACTATGACTACAACCGCTACACCACGACTCGACTTCGCACCCGTCTACCGGCAGGACAAGGCGATGACCTCGCTCGTGTCCTACCCCGAACGCTGCTCCCTCTGGGGCGATGCCCGCTACCGCGGCAACTGCGATGGACGGCTGTTCAAGGACCTCGTCCTCCGCTACGGGGCCCGCAGGGTGGCCGACCCGATGATGGGCTCGGGGACGACCCGCGACGTCATCACCGGGCTCAACAAGTTCCTCGCCGAACCGATTGATTACTGGGGTGGCGACCTGCGGGAGGGCTTCGACCTGACGACCACGGACCTGCCCGGTACCTACGACCTGGTCTGGATTCACCCGCCGTACTGGAACATCATCCGGTACAGCAGCGACCCCGACGACCTGAGCTCGCCCGAGACATACGAGGACTTCCGCCACCGATTGGCGCTGTGTCTGCGTCGATGTTCGGCCTCGCTTGTTCCGGGTGGACGCTTGGCCGTGCTGGTCGGGGACGTCCGACGCCAGGGCCGGTATACGCCCATCGTCCGTGATGTCCTCCGCCTCGAACGCGACCTGGGTGAACTCCGGTCCATCATCATCAAAGCCCAGCACCACTGCCGTTCGGACGCTGTGGACTACGCCTCGATGGAGGACGTTCCCATCCGCCATGAGTACTGCGTCGTTTTCAAGAAGCAACGCTCCTGACGCCTTCATCGGACCCAGGCGGCCTGAGCACCTTTCGGAGCCGGCCGCTTGCGTCCCACCTTTTCGCCATCGTCCCATACCCATCCCTGACAGACAGGTTCCGTTCTGCAGTCTCTCTGCTCTCATCCAAACACGCTCGCGGTCTCTCTGACTCTCTTTGCTGTCTGCTCTGAGTGTCGTTTGAACCATTCGCACGGCATTGTCTCTCTGTCTCCTGCCCTTTTCCCGCCTCTTGATTCCTGCCATCTCCGGTAGGTTTCTTGAAGGACCTTTTTTCATAGGGAAGGGTGCAGGCTTCTCCCCTAAGCGTCGGCGCTGCCACCGCGTCGCGGTTTCCGCCGTCCGGGTTTTCGTTCTCCATCCGCGTCCCGACCGTCGGCTGGTGCCTCTTCAGGGTCGGGGTTCCTGGGCTTGGCGGGGTTGCCGGGGGACCCGATCTGGGCGACTTCGACCCGGTGCACGACGGCCGCGTCCGGCGGCTCCAGGTCGTGCTCGACGCTGACCTCGACGATCTCCCGGCGCTTGAGTTCCAGGAGCTCGCCGTAGAGCCCGGCGAGGTTGCGGCCAAACACCTTCACCGTGTGGGTGGAGAAGTGGAGGATGACCCCGATGGAGGGGTCGAAGTTCATCCACTGGAGGTGGGCGTACAGGAAGGTCATGCAATGGCCCTCGACGAACCGGATGTTGACTGTCGGGTTCCAGAAGTCCGTCCGCGACGAGAATGGATTGCCGTCCTCCCCGGGCTTGCGGAGAGATTCCAGGAGCGACGCCCGTGGCGTGGGGGGGGTCATGGACTACGCCCCCATCGCCCGGCGCCGTGTCTGCTCGGCCCGGAGTTCTTCGGCCTGCCGGGCCTGCTCGGCCATCGTCCGCTGGTGGATCTGGGCCCCCAGTCTCCGGGCCGCGTACTCCTTGGGATCGACACCCTTCTCCAGGAGGCCCAGGGCGCTCGCCTCGCTCTCGGGCGTGAGCACGGACTCCAGCATCGCCTCGCGGTTGTCGGTGTAGACCCGGACGGACTTCTTCCCTCTCGTCGTGGTGACGTAGAACTGCCGCTGGGACGCGGCGGCCCCGGCCGCCTGAGTCTGCACGCCGATCACGCGGTCGATGCTCATGCCCTGCACGCCGTATGACGTCGTGTAGTACCCGTGGGTGATGTGCCCGAAGTCCTTGGGCACCACCAGGCCGTTGTCGAGGGTCAGCCTGCCGCCCGGGCTGATCTTTTTCACGGTGTGGATCTCTCCCCGCGACACCGGGTTCGTCGGGTCCTGTTTGCTCGGCATCACGAACTTGAGCGCCGCGTCCAGCCGCGAGTGGAGACGGCCGCCGTTGGTGATCCGGACCGTGTCGCCGACGGCGAGCTCGATGGGGCGCTTCCCGAAGACGTCCCAGGAATCCGCGCGCTTGAGCGGCAGGGCCTGCGGAACGGACAGCCCGCCCCGTGTCACCATCACGTTGCCGAAGGGGTCGTGCCCGAGCACGGTCCACCTGCTGCGCGATTCGAACGTTCCACGCCCCGGGCTGGACACGGTCCGGTGGAACTGCACCACGTCGCCCGCGCGGTACGACTTGGCCTCACCCCTCTCGAACTCGGTCAGGTTCCGCGACACGAGCGACTCGTACTTGCCTCCGCCGCGGAGCTCGCCCCGCTCGCGGAGCAGACGCCGGACCTGCTCGGTCACGGCCTGGCCCTCCGCGTGCGTCGGGGTGACCAGCACGACGCTGTCGCCCCGTGCCCGCGTCTCCACGTAATCCGCGGCCGCGGTCTCGAACAGCCGGTCCCTGTCCACAACCTGGATCGCCCGCATGGCGTCGAGGCCTTTGACCGCCCCGACCACGTCGCCCCGGTTCATCGCCTCGACGACCGCCTTGTAGGCGCCTTTCTGCCGCATCACGCCGTCGACGGTCGCCGTCCGGACGCCGGCGTGCCTCTGCAGCGTTTCCAGGAGCGAGCCGCGGGCGACCGAGCGGTGCTGCTTGTCGTCGCCCATCAAGACCACCCGGGCGCCCAGCGCCGTCGCCTTGTCGAGGATCTTGATGGCGTCCTTCACGCCCAGGAGCCCGGCCTCGTCAACCCAGATGACACCGTGCCGGGCGCGGGCCTGGAGGCTCTCGTCGACGAGGAACTTGGCGACCGTGTCGGCGTGCTTGTGTCCTTCTTCGCGCAGCACGCCCCGGGCCGCGAGCGCGGTGGGGGCGAGGATGCACACGGGCATGTTCAGCCTCTGCCAGATTTCGCGGACCGCGACCTGCGTCAACCGGGTCTTCCCGACGCCGGACCGTCCCTGCACGATCGTCACCAGGTCGGGTGATTCGAGGACGACGGCGACGGCCTCCGCCTGCTCCGTCGTCAGTCTCGGATAGAGGCCGGGGGACGTGGCCGCGGTCGTGACGTACCGGCCCTTGCCCGTCACGGCCAGCTCGACGAGCCGCCGCTCGTCCTTGACGGCCTCCTCGGTGGTCACCATCGTCCGCCCGTTGATGACCCGCGTGATGACCCCCTGCGCGGCCATTTCCTCGCGGACGTGCTGCAGCCTGGCCCGCCCCGGCGCGGCCCGAAGCCCGACGTCCAGCACGTCCCGCTCCGGCGCCACCGCAGTCCGTTCGAAGAGCGCCCCCGCCTTCGACCGCACGGCCTCGGCCACCTTCGCGCGGTCTTCATCGGAGAGCGGTTTCTCACGCCGCTCCGACCTCTCCAGGTCCGGGTCGGACCGGATGGCGGACCGGGGCCGCTCCCGCTCCGGCGCGGCCCGCTTCTCCTCGGCCCTGTCGCGCACCGCGTGTACCGCGGCGAGCTCCCGGGGCGTGAGCCGGGAGGCCCAGTATGCCCGGAGGTCGGAGAGGCGCACCTCCGGGTCCTTGCTGTTGCGGGTCTTCGCTCCCAGGCGGGCCTTCTCCTCCGGGTCCGTGATGCCGCGTTCCTCGGCCACGCGGTCGATCTGCTCCGTGCGCCGCGAGAACTTCCTGATCACCGAGTCCGGGACCCCGTCGACCTCCCAGAAGCGGCCCTTGACCGTGATGCTGTATCCGAGCGCCTGGACCTTTTCGGCCAGGATCGAGCTGAAGTGGGCTTCCAGGAGCGGGGCCTCCCAGCACACGTCACCCAGCTGCACGGCCTTGATGCGTTTTTCCGCGTCGTCCCAGGTTGCGTTCATGATGAAGCAGTGCGCGTGGAGCTGCGGGTCGGACACTCCGTCGACCGGCCGCGCCGTATGGTGAATGAATTCCGCCCAGACGAGCTCGCCCGTGCGGCGGTTCGTGTCCGCCCCGTCCCGCCGGACCCGGGTGGCGGCCTGCTGCTCCGCGAGCACCATGGTCTCGCGGACGGCGTCGACGAACACGCGGTACAGCCGCGGGTCCCGCGTGAGCTCGCACATGATGGTGAGGCTCTTGGGCCCGCTGAAGTTTGCCTCATAGCCCGGACGCCGGGCGTCCTTGGTGCGCGGCGTGAGTGAATCGCCGGTCGCTGGATGCATGTTGCCCAGGAGCGAGGCGAAGGCCTCTCGCGTCGTCGGGCCGATCAGGCCCAGACGCGTCGCGAGCTTCCCGAGCCACTGCCCCGGCTCGACCGTGTGGTCCAGACCCTTCAGCTTCTCCTGGAGCAGCGACTCCAGGAAGTATTCGAGCACCCGCGCGGCGCTGGTCCCGGTTGTGATTCGCAGCATGATGAGTACCTCCGCCGGGTCATACGGAGCCTCGTCGGAGCGCGGTTCCCGCGCGGATTGTGCAGATTTTGTTCGACGCAGACGGCCCGAAGTCCCGCGGGTTCTGTCTCCGTCTCTCAGACTCCACGCGCCTCCACCACGTGCGCCGCGCGGCCGCGCAAGTTTTTTTCCGTCCCATCCAGTTTTTCTGACGGCCCGGTGCCTGCTGGCATCTCCCCTACGCGAATCGGCATGCCCAATCGACCGGAGTTCCCTCCCACGTGACCAGCGGACGAGCGCGCGCAGCGTGTGCAACCTCTCCCCGCCGCCGCTCGAAACAGCGCACGGACCCGCGGAGATGCGCGATGAGCGGCAACACGAGACAACGGCACCTTGATGAGACCCTGTACGTGTTCGGCGACGGCGAGCCCTTCACCGGC
>JBGPJM010000231.1:0-7569 GCA_041485385.1 Phycisphaerae bacterium
ATGGTCGGCGACCTCCGTTCCCATCTCCGCAGCACGCAGCGCCGGCCCGACGTGGTGGTGTCGTTCTTCCATGCCGAGCCCGTCCGCTACGCCGCCGCGTGAACTCTCAAAGTGTCAAACAAACCTCGCTCCCCGTAATACGTTCCGGAATCTGATTCCAAGTTGCCGCTCGAAGTGGTCGTCGCGCTGCTGAACACAAAACTTCTCGATTGGTACTTCCGACTCGGCAGTACAAACTCAAAGGTCAATGAGTACCAGTTCGACAACTTGCCTTGCCCGAGGTTCGCCGACGATCGCGTTCCCTCGGACGCGACGCTCCGTGATGCCGCAATTGGCGCGATCAAGGCGGGCGACCTCGAAGGCGCGTTCGCCGCGCTCAAGCCCGCGCTGGCGCGCCCGCCGTTCCCGAAGGCGGTTCAAGAGGTCCTGGTCGATCTCGTGAAGAGGATCATCCGCGCCGAGAAGGCGCGAGGCTCGATCGCCCGCGTGGACCGCTCCAGGCTCGCCGACGAAGCCCAGCCACTCCAAGCCCTCATCGACCGGATCATCTACGCCCTCGCCGGACTCACCGACGCCGAGGCGAGAGGCTTAGAGGATCGGCTTTCGCGCATGCTGTAAGCGATTCACCGGGAATGCTCGATTCCGAGCGATGGCCCAGGCTCGACCCCTGACTGACAGCCCCCCTTCTGCCCCAAAACGCCACTGTAATTATCGGCGGGGATGTCCAACTCGGCCCTCCCCGAGCGTCTCTCTTGGTGAAGCCGGGCTTCGGGGACGCCCCCTGCGCCCGCCCGGAGGGACAGGCGATGCGGTACAAAGTCAGCGGCGTCTCGCTCTCGACCAAGCTGGAGGTGGTCATCCTCATCGAGGCCCCCGGGGCCGACGCGGCCCTTTTGGAGGGGCTCCGCCGGGGCCTGGAGGTCCGGACGGTGTCGGCCGAGGGCCGCAGCCCCAGGGCCCGGTGGGCGGGGCCGCCGTCGATCAAGCCGGGCGGCAAGCGCCGCCGCTGAAACGATCGCGCCCGTGCGCGGAGCGGGCGGCGGCGCCGGCTGCGAAAGTTTCTCGGCGCGGGATGTCCGAATGCGGACGTGCCGATCGTCTATAGAGGTGGCGAGGGTCATCGGTCCGAGCAATAGGCCGGCCGTGCCGCCGGCCGCTTGCGGAAGGAGGCAGCACGCGTGCAGTACCGAGTGAGCGGTGTATGGCTCTCAACCCAAGGGGAGGGCGTCCTCTTCTTGGCCGCCGCCTCCGCCGACCAGGCCCGGGAGGAGGCGTTCCTCCGGGGGATGGACGTTCGGACCGTGACGGCGGTTGGGTCCGGGCCGGACGAGGAGGAGCGGACGAAGCCGGCGCCGGACGCGCCGAGCGAGGAGCCGCCGCGGTAGGCTGGCCACTGAGACCGCCGTGCCCACGCGCGGAGCGCGGGGCGGTGCCAATGTTTGCCATCGCCCCGCGGCCGCGCTTACCCCCTGGTCCCCGCCGCCTCCCTGAACACCTGCCCCACGCGCTGCCGGCTGATCCCCACCCGCCGGCCGATCTCGGCGTACGTCAGGTCGGTCGTCGCCAGCAGCCGCAGCGCCTCGGCCCGGCGCCGGTCCGACCCCGGCCAACTCGTCGCGACGGTCCTCTTGGGGGGCGCGACCGACCCGCGCTTCGCCAGCGCCGCCCGTGCCCTCAGCGACGGCTCGCGCTTCGCCAGCCATCGGGGCGCCTCGAACCCGTGCGCCAAGCAGGCGGCTCGCACCGTCCGGTCGCCGACCCGGAAGCGCCGGGCCACCTGAGCCACCGTCGCCCCGTCCCGCACCGCGTCGGCCATCGCCGCCCGCCGCGCCGCCATCTGCGCGAAGTACCCGGCGTTCCCGCCCCGTCCCAGGTTCAGGCCATGCTCGCGGCAGGCTTCGTAGGCGGTCGAAAGCTCGACCCCGAACAGCGCCGCCGCCTCGGCCGCGGTGCGGCCCTTCCGGACGGCCGCGGCGATCTTGGCGCGGCGGCGGGCGCGCTGGACCTGGCTCATCTCGACACGGGGCCGGCGGGGCATGGGGGCGGATGGTAACGGCGCGGCGCCGGGCCGGTGGCGAACTCCCTCGGAGTCGTGTACTCTGGCCCCGGAGTTTTCCGGAGAGAGGAAAATGAGACATCGTTGTGTGCTTTGCTTGGCGTGCGCCGCCGGGGCGCTTGGCGCGACCTGCGCGGCGGACGCGTGGCAGATCCAGATCCGTTGGGTGCAGCGGATCGGGGACACCGATACCGTGCTAGAGAACAACGTGCTGACGGCCTCGCCCGACGAGCCGGTGCGCGTGCGCCTCCAGATCGGAGTGTTCGCAGACGCCAACGGGCCGGCGCCCCTGGGAGGCTGTTTGGGCTGGACCACCGGCACGTTGAGCGACAGCGATCCGGCGGGTTACAACCTGCGTACTCCGGGGCGGCTGACCCCGTTCGACTCGTTGCACTTCCCCAACTCCAACGGAACGCCGATCGCCGATCCCTGGGATTCGCTCACAGGGATCGACGGAGGTCTAATCTCGCAGACCTTTCCCTGGGCGGGGATTCCGGGAACAAACCAACCGGCCCCGCAGCCGCAGGCCCACGTCTATGGCCGCAACGAGTTCCAATCCGTCTTCGAGCTGACCACGCTTCCGGGCAACGTTTCCTCGTACAACATCACGGCGGGCGGAACCTTTTACGTAAGCAATCCCTGGCTCATCATCTTCCCCCCCGTCGCGCCGAGCCCCGGCGGCGACGGCATCTTCGGCCCCGGCGACTTCAACGGCGACGGGGTGGACGACGGGCTGGACGACACCATCGGCTCGGTCGTGTGGACGCCTGCTCCGCCGAACCCCGCTTACCACATCATGCAGAGCGTTCTGACGGTCGTCGTGCCGGCGCCGGGCGCGGCGATGGTCATGGCGCTGGGATTGCTTGGGGCGCGGCGTCGGGGGCGAAACGGCCCATCAGCGCGATAGACTGCCCGCATGGATCCCCTCGCGCCCGACCACGAACGCGCCCGCCTCGCCGCCGAGTGGCAGGCCAACGAGGCCGAACTGGAGCGGCTCCGCGACCTGCCGGCCGGCGCCACCGATCCGGCCGCCCGCGAGCGGGCGCTGGACGAGCGGCAGGACGAGATCGAGGGGCTGCTGGGCGAGGACTACCTCTCCAAGAATCTGGGATGAGAGACTCGACCATCGCCGCCGTGCAGGAACTGCTCGGGAGGCCCGATCCGGCAATCAACGACAACGAAAAGGTCCACCGCTGGCACGTGAACGATCGCCTCGACGTTATCGTGCAGCGCGACGGGACGGGGACGATCGGGAAGGTCTGGGTGCCCGCGAGCAACGCGACGAACCTGCCCGAGTCCGCCGAGTTGTACCCGGTCGGCAAAGGTAGACAAAGCGGCACGATCTACAGCGGTTGTCCGTCCCTCGCGGCCGACAAACCCGTCTTCTGTCTGACCCTGACCGAAAACGGGCAGCGGGGGCCGCTCGTTCGATTCTTGAAGGCCCTCATGGAGGACAAGGCGGACCAGACCGCGCTGGCAAAGCGCGATTGGTTCAGGGACATCCCGTCGGGGGTGGCGGCGCTCATCCGCACCATGTCGTTCGCGTCGGGCACGGTTGGTCTTCTGGCTGCTCTGGGTGTGGGCGCGGGATTGCCCGCCGCCGCGGCCGCTGCTATCCCGTTGGGCGAGAGGGCGGCCGGGTTCCTTGACAAGCGGCGTGCGAAGAAGAGGGGCGAGCGCCTGGAGCAGGTGGTCAAGGGGATGCTGCCGAGGCTCGCCGCATTGGAGGAACGCGAGCTCTCAGAGGAGCAGGCGGACAGTTTTCTCGTGGTGTTGGACGCCGCCGCCGACGAGGACGACGAACAGAAGGGGCCGATCTACGAGGCGATGGCAATGTGGGTGCTGGAGAAGCGACCGCCGGCGGCGGAGGTGCGGATCATGCTTAACGCCGTGCGAGCTGTCACCTACATGGACATCTGGTGCTTCACCGAGATGATGAAGGGGCACACCACGAAGCCGATCGACACTCTGATGACGGTGCAGGGCGGGCACAGCGGCGCGAGCAACATCGCGCCATGGTTTGATGAAAACACCTTCTGGAATCGTCTCGTCGGCTTAGGTCTTGCGCAGCAGGGCGTGCGGATGAACGGCAGCCCGTCTCATTTCGGCACGCTGCTGAAGAACTTTTGCGGGGACAAGCTGCCGTTGCCGAAGGGGACAAAGACGAGATGACCGTTCGGCATCAATGGCAAGGGGCGTCACACTCCCCAAGCCCTCTTCCTCATCGCCTCCGCCACCGCGAACGCCTCACTGCCGCTCTTGGGCGATATCTCCTGCGACTTGGTCGAGCATGGGGTACTGGAGGCTCTGGTGGTGTATGCCCATTGAACGGAGGAATCCCAGAAGACCGGGCTTGTCGCTTGATTGAATGGTGATCGTGAACTTTGACCCGTCGGGCACGAAGGCATCCAGGAGAAGATCGTGCGATTCACCCAGCTGACCGGCGATGGTGAACAGTCCGTGCTGGGCCGCCATGCGAGACGGTGCGCGCCAGTTGTACTGGGTCACGATCCAGCGCGATGCCTTGGGAGAGAATGCGGCACTTGAGATGTCATGCTCGCCGAAACCGTTCGGCAAGAGGCCAACTCCCAGGTCCCTCCAGTGACTCGAGTTATTGTGCTTCGCGAGGGCGTCCGCGTCGAAACCCCAGACCCTGCCGGGCTTGTGCAGCGAACGGCTGCATGCGAAATAGAGCGCCACCCACGGCGAGAAGGACCAATCGATCAGTCTCGTGTGGCAACCGTGGTGCGCTGCGAAGTTCAACCATTCCAGGTCGGGTACTCTGTCGGGCCGCCGTGGGCTTCTGACCTCTTGCGTCAACATCAGCGGGAGCATTCTCCGCCACCATTCGTCGTACCAGTCGGTTTCTTGGCGGAGCTTTGCATCGTCGGTATGCCCCGTCAGCATCGGCGGTTGGCAGCGCTCGATGCGAGAGACGATCCCCTTGTCGTACACCTCGGGCTCGCCGCGCCAAACGAAGCCGACTCCGGTTCCCCGCTCCTGTGAAGCGAGCGACTTATCCATAACGGCTACCGCCAGCTCACGGATAGACGCGAACGGGATGGGACTCCACGCCATTCCTGATCATACGAAAGATCTGACTACGCAGTCGCCCTCCAGATGCGTCCCCTCATCGCCTCCACCACCGCGAACGGCGCGATGTGGTCCAGGTACAGCGCCGTCGTCGCGATGCTCCGGTGCCCCAGCTGCCGCGAGATGATTCCGATGTCCACGCCCTCCTGGCGGAGCTGCGCGGCGTGCGTGTGCCGCAGCCCGTGCGCGTGGACGCGCTTGTCGATCCCGGCCCGGTCGCCCAGCCGCCGCATCAGCCGGCGGACGTACCCGCCCGAGAGCCGCTCGCCGCGCGTGGTGCAGAACACCGGGTCGCGGCCGTTGAGGCCCAGCGAGGCCCGAACCGCGAGCCACTCCGCCAGCACCGCCACGGCGCCGGCGTCGATCCCCGACGTGCGGTCGCGGCCGCCCTTGCCGCGCATCACCCGGAGGGCGCCGCCGGCGGCGTCCACGTCCTTGGGGCGGAGGTCGAGGGCCTCGGAGATCCGCAGGCCGGAGCGGTACAGCACGGCCAGGAGGGCGCGGTTGCGGAGGGCGGTGACCGGCGGGCCGTTGCAGGCGTCCATGAGGGACCGGACCTCGGCGTCCGTGAGGACCTCGGGGGGGAACCGCCGCAGGGGCCTGGGGCGCCGCAAACAGGACGGGGCGGTCGGCTGCCCGGCCCGCCCCCGGGCGTAGATCGGCATGGCCTTCTCCCTGAGCGATCCGCTTCCGGCGGATAGCGCGCCTCTCAGTTACCCGATTGGGGGAGCATGGAGCAAGGGGAATCTCGCGGCATCGGCGCACCCCCGGCCGTGGATGACGCCGTCTCATCGCCGCGCAAGCCCCGTCGGTGCGTGTGTTCCTGTCGCCGAGGCTTGCGCCCAAATCAGGGACATTTCCCCGTGGCGGTCCGAGTGCCGGCTGGTAGATTGAGCCGGGACTCGCCAAGCACCTCTCACAAAGACACTTCACTTCGGCGAGATTCGTTGGCTGCCATCGATTGTCCCCGAACAACACCCTTCTCCAGATGGAGCCCAGCATGAGCTCGCAACGAGCGGCTTTTCTCTGTGCCGCACCGCTGGACGCGCGTCCCCATACAAGCACGAACTTGATTGCCAGAAGCGGGCGTGCGACGGAGCCCAAGAGGGCTCGGCACACGCTACGGCCACGCCGTCGTGGGCGTCTTGCTGGCGCGGCACTCGCCGCAGGCTGCCTCTCTCTCGCACCAGCGCATGTGGTTGCTGCCGAACCGATCACAGGGACGGCCATCGCTATTCAACTCGGCGTCGCAGTAGGCGGAACCATCATCGCCTACGTCATCATCGACCAATCCACGGCGGGCTATGCAGCAGTCGCGTTCGCCTACGCAACACCTGATCCGGACGCGAATCACGTCAGGAGGATAGGCAGTGGCACCCCTGCATACGCATTTGATTCAGATGGAGGGAGTTTCGCGTCCGCCCATGCGGAGGCCCTACGATGGCGTTCTGATATTGTGAACCCCAACTGGCACAACCTGAACAGTGGAAGCTATTATAATATATGCCGCACATATAAGAATGGCGCACTTAACGAACTTCCAAATCCCAACACTCCCCCGCCTCCTGGCACCGACGTGGTGCAGATTAATCAGCTTCTGGAAAACCTGAAGGTCAATGGCGACATCAGCATTGACGTGCATACAGGGAAGGTTCTTCGATCGTTCCAGAGCGTTGTTGGCGGAGGCGCCAGGCGTCGCAATGGGGCCTGGGAACCATGGAGTTCCAATGCCGAGACCGACCCAGTGCTTCGCTCGTACTATGACGGCTCGCTGCCGCCAGCCGAGGGATCGGACCCTGTGCCGGACGACTTCCCATCCGTTGATCAGATGTTTCAAGTCGACGCGCAAACTTCCGCCGTCGATTGGTTCCCATATTTCATGGATGCGCTTGCAAGGACCGGAACACACGTCAACGATGAGGGCGTGCTGGTGTACGACGATTTCATGGTTACCATTCCGCTGACCACTCCCGTCGATGCCAGCGGTGCCTGGTATTCAAGTGTTGAAATGGCGGAGAGCGCGACGGGTCCGACGTGCCCCTGCGACTGGAACCAGACGGGGGCCCTGAACTCGCAGGATTTCTTCGACTTCCTGAACGACTTCTTCGCCGGCAGCGCCGATTTCAACCGCGACGGCGTGACCAACAGCCAGGACTTCTTCGACTTCCTCAACTGCTTCTTCAATCCGCCCGCCGGCTGCTGATGACCAGTCTGTGCCGGGGTGGAACGGGGCCGCGCGACGGGAAACCTCGCGCGGGCCCCGGCGCTGACGGTGCCGGCTTGACCGCGGAGCGTAGCGCTCAGCGGCGGGGCCGCCCGCTGACGCGCCCGCTCGGCTTCGAGCATCCCGGCCAGCTCGCCGGCCGCGCCGGAGGCCGCCGCCTCGGCGTGGCTCGCGCCCGCGTCAACCATGGCGGCGA
>JBGPJM010000232.1:0-7444 GCA_041485385.1 Phycisphaerae bacterium
CGCGACGAAGCTGTCGCGCCCCCAGTCGGCGAACCACGGATAGCCGGCGATGATCGACACCGCCCCACCTCCCCCTCCACCCCCGACTTCTTTCGTTCCGCTCCCCGCCGCCGGGTCCGGTACCGCCACCACGAAGTCGTCGCCCGCGCAGACGAGGGCCGCGACCGCCGCGTCGTCCGCGCGCGCCGAGCGTTTCCCCGCCGTCGCGATCCTGGCCAGCGTCTTGCCGACGATCGACCTGGTGCGCTCGCGGCGTGCCGCCGCGGCGTCCTCGGCGTGAACGAGCGCTGTCCCGTCCACCGACGCCTGGACCGTCACGGGTTTTCCCTCCCGCAGGTCGCAGGTGAAGAGGCCGGGGGAGTACAGGTCCTCGACGTGGTCCTGGCCGCGCTCCAGCTCGAGCGGATAGAAGAGGTTGTTCCACCACAGCCCGTCGGCGCCGAACGTTCCGGCGCTCACGCCCACGTCGAGCGACAGACCGCCGGATCCCACGGTCGTCACCGCCTGCGCGCCGCGCATGGCGCCGGGGGTGATACGGAACTCGTGCGCCCCGGATGGGTGGCGGCGGAGGTGGTGGAAGTCGCGCATCGCCACCAGCGGGCGGAGCAGCAGGCGCACGCGGGCGCCGGGGCGGGTCGACGCAAGGGTGTACCCGATGGAGACGGCTCTGGCCCCGTGGTGGGGCGCCACGGTGCGCACCACGTCCAGGCCCGTCCCCTCCAACCGGTACACCCACCGGCAGCAGACGCCCGCCTCCTTCTCGAAGCGCAGCAGGTGCGCGCAGCCGCCGGGGTGCAGGACGCCGCGGGGGTCGTCGCCGGCGAAGAGGAACGTCGAGAGGTCGAAGATGCGATCGGCCTGGCCCGGGGCATTCACGACGACCTGCTCGGCCACGGCGCTCAGGGTCATCATGCGCCGCGCCGACCCGGGCGCGGCCGTCACGAGCAGGCCGTGGTAGCGCCTGGTGGGCGCGCCCAGCGCGGTGCCCATGGAGAATCCGCCGAGGCCGCTGGTGAGGAGCCACTCGGTGTGGAGGAGGGCGCGCGGGTTGGTTCCCTCGGCGAGGGAGCGGGTGTAGGTCGGGAGCTCGAGGCCGGTCGCAGGAGAGGAAGCCGAGCGGGGTGTGGGGCGGATGGGCATCAGGGGTGATCGTAGTGGTGGCGAGAAGAGGCTGGTCTTGGCGCGCGGTTCGGCGAGGTTCGGTCGAGTTGTCTGGAGTTGAGGATGAGTTGCTTTGAGTTCCGTTGAGCTTCGGGTCACTTTTTGCGAGTTCCGTCGACTTTCGTTGACTTTTTGCGACTTTTTGCGACTTTTTTTCGGGCGGTTTTTTGATGTAAGTGCTTGTGGAATATGGAGTTGATGCCGGTTAGTACCCGCCAAGATGCGCGCACACTCGAAAACGCTCCCTGTGATGTCTCGCGGGGGCGCTGAGATGAAAGGAGAAGTCGAGAGTTTTCGAGATAACACCGGGAGAACTGGAGAGTTTTGGAGAGATTTCGAGTGTTTTGGAGAGTTTTTGAGAGTTTTGGACCAGTTTTTGAAGGGTGGATCTGCTACAAGTGCTTGTGGCGACATGAGTTGAGTGTGGTTAGTTCGTGCCAAGATCGGCGCAAACCCTGAAACGCTCAGCGCGATGTGGGATGTCGGATTGGGGATGCGGGATGTGAAGGCGGGGAGGTTCTCGTTGAGTCGCTGCGGGCGCAGGAATACAGGGGACCACAGCCAAGAAAAGCTGCCGCTCCCATCCTCTCCCCAATCCAAAATCCAAAATCCCCAATCCAAAATGGATCCCCCCAAGGCCTATGGCCTAGGGCCCAAGGCCTACTCCAAAAGTGTACGTGCTGGCCGCGCGGCCACAAGAGAATCTGCACCTATTACCCCAATTTGGCGCGCAGAAAGGACCTAACCCAAATCAGGGACCTCTTTGCCGCGGCCGCCGCGGCTGCCCAGTCCGCCGCGGATCTCCTACGGCCGGAACCCCTTGCTCCGGTTGAACGCCTCTGATCCGCCCGGGGGGACCGAGATCGTCTTCCAGCTCTGGGGCCCGGCGCTCTGCCCGACGAGCATCTTCGCCACCAGCACGATCTGCCCGACGTGGTAGCCGGCGTGGGCGAGGGCCCGCGTGAGGGCGCGGTCCACTGTGTGCGGCTCGCCGCGGATCTGCACGGTGCGGCCCAGGTCCTCATCGGTCAGCGCCGCCGCGGCCCCCAGCACGCACGCCCACCCCTGTTCCCATCGCGCCATGATGGCCGCGCGGCCGGGCGCCCCCGGCGGGTAGGCATCGACGAACTCATCGTCGCGGTTGCGCCAGGCCTTCTCGCCGTCGGTGGTCAGGAAGTCGGTGAAGCGCGAGAGGAAGTTCCCCGCCACGTGCTTCATGATCACGGCGACCGAGTTGGTCTGGGGCGCGGGCGCCCGCCGGATCGCGTCGTCATCGAGCTGGGCGATCGCCTTCTCCGCGGTGGCGCGGAGCGCGCGGAACTCTTCGACGAAGGCGGTTGCGGCCCGCTGATTTCCCTGCGTGGTCATGGGGAATACTAATGGGGCTTCGTGCCCGTGGAACAGCGCAAGACAACTTGGCAAGGACGTGTATTCGCGTTGTCTCTTGCTGCCCGCCCCGAAGGGGCGCAGGCGAGTAGCCACGGGTGGAGCGACGCCCGCCGCAAGGCGGGCAAGCGGAACCCGTGGAGAGCGGTGCACTTTACCCCTACACCCCGAAGGGGTCGAGGGCGGCGCACGACCTACAACCAGATGTACTTCTCATCAAACTCGATCTCGTGCAGCCGCAGCAGGGCCCGGAGCTCGTCCTGGAACGTCTGCTTGCGGTGATGCTCCCGCTGCCCCTGAATGTACGCGCCGACATCCGGCACAGCCGACTTGCTCACCGTGAACGCGGAGTACCCCTCCTGCCAGGCGAAGCTCTTGTGCGTGGGGATACTCTGGTGGATCCAAAGGGATGAGTGGGCCTTGAGGTCGCGCATGAGGTTGGAGATCGTCGCGTCGGGGCGCCAGCGGATCAACGCGTGGAAGTGGTCCTCGATGCCGCCGATCTCGTAGAGCACGCCGCGTTCGCCGCGGATGATCCCGCCAATGTACTGGTAGAGCCGCTCCTGAAGATCGGGCGTGATCCAGGGCTTGCGGTTCTTGGTGCTGCAGACGAGGTGGTAGAGGAGTTGTGTGTATGTGCCTGACATGGCCGGGAGCTTACCGAAACGGACGCTCGTTGAAGAATCGTGCGCCGCCCTCGACCCCCTTCGGGGTGAAGAGAGAGTGCGACTCCCTTCCACGGGTTCCGCTTGCCCGCCTTGCGGCGGGCGTCGCTCCACCCGTGGCTACTCGCCTGTGCCCCTTCGGGGCAGCGAGGAAGAAAGAGCCGCACTGCAACAATCGCGACACCCAACCGCGTCGCTCGCGCGCGGCCGTTTCCGCGGGTGCGCCGGCCATTCACTTCTTGCCATCGATCGCCTCCAGCGCCTTCGCGGCCGTCTTCCGCACGTAGTCCGACGAATCGTTGGTCGCGCCCTCGATCTCCTCGCGGACGATCGCTGCCGCGGGGCCGAGCGAGGCCAGGTGGCCAATGGCGGCCGAGCGCACGGCGATCTCCCCATCCGAAAGAGCGGATCCGAGCGCCCGGATGATGCGCTCATCGTGTGGCAGGGCGTGGACGAGCGTCCCGACGACGACCACGCGCATGCCGGCATCGGCATCGTGCGCCAGCGCATCAAGAAGCGCGGGCACGGCGCCGGTGACGGCGTCTACATCGCCCAACGCGATGCAGGCGCGGCGTCGGACCGTCGGCACCGGGTCGCCAAGGAGCCCGATCAGTTCGGGAACGGCCGCGGCCGATGCCGGGCCCGTGAGTGGGAGCACGTCGACGGCCAGAGCGCGGATCTCGGAGAACGGATCCTTCATCGCCTGAACCAGCTCTTCAACGCTGCCCCCCTGCGGATCGATCATGAGCAGCGCGCAGAACGCGGCGAGACGGACCCGATCAGATTTCTCCGTCCGCCAGAGGCGCCGGAGCTTGCGCACCGCCGGGTCCGCCGCCGCGGCACGGGCCGCCTCTGACCCGAACACGACCACCGGATCGACCGCGGGGCCGGCGCTGATCGCGGTGATCGCACGCCACACGGCGTGGCTTTGGGAGCGTCCGAGCAGAGACACGAGCGATTGGATCGTGGCCAGGCGAGTGCCCTCATCGCGATCGCCGAGCGCCGCAATGATGGACCGAACGGCGACGTCACGCTCATCGCCGGCGATGAACATCAGGTTGTCGAGCTCGTCTCCCGCGATCGGTGCGGAGCTCTGGACTCGACCGATCGCGCGGAGCGAGATGTACCGCGCAACGAGCAGCCTCTCCCAGCGCGAGTAGTGAATGAACGCTGCTGCCTGCTTCTGGGCCTCGGCCCGCTTCTCGACCGGAATCGATGCCAACACTTGCTCGAGTACCGGCTGCATCTCCCGACCGCTAAGAATACGGCCGCTGTTTTTCTGGTGGAACTCCTCCGCCTGCTTGTCAAACAGCGGCAGGACATTGATCCACACGCGCGTCGGCACCAGCGCCATCGCCGGATCGATCCCCCAGCCGAAGCCGATCCCGGTGCCAACGCCCAGCAGGATGACCGCCGCGCCCGCGCCCGCCCACCTCCACCGCCGGCGCGTACGAAAGAACCGCCGCTCCCGCATCTGCTCGCGCCCGCATTCCGGGCACTTCATCCCGTGAGGCGGTGCCCCCGACATGTCGTACCAGCACTTCGGGCACCGCCGCCGCCCGCGGGCCCGGTCGTGGAACAGCGCCCACACCGCCAGCCCTGCGCCGCTCAGCGCGATCATCGCGCCGGCGACGAGCAAGACCCACGACCATGACAAGGTTGCGTTCATGGTGGAGAGGCCGACGAGGTTGCAGGCGGTGGGCCCATGTCACCCTCCACGCGGAACGCGCGCCGATCCGCCGGTTGCCCGCTGCGCGAGCGGGTCCCGCACTCGGGGCAGGTGGTCGAGGTGCCCAACGGATAGGCGCAGTGGATGCAGAGGCCTCGACGAACGCGCAGGGCTCGTCTCGCGCGACGGACGCCTCCGATCGGAAGCCCGATGAGTGAAGCGAAGAGTATCGAGTTCGCGGCGAACCCCAGGGGGATTGGCGCCATCGGGAATGTTGTCAACTTCCTGTGGCGTCCCTCGCCGCGTTCTCGTGTCAACCCACGAGTGATTGCGTTTCCGAGAAGACGTTGCTCCTTCGTGTGCTCATCAAACCGCCACCCCCCTACGGCTCGCAGCGAGTGCCAGGGCCAGCCAGCCTCTGTCAAGAACATCTGGTACTCGAAGGACGATCCGGGAATGCCCCACGTAATCGCCCACTCCTCATCAACGCCCCAGGTCGGTCCCCACTCAGCGTGCTTGACGTCCCTCCGCTCCGCATCGGGCCAGTCATCCGGCGCTGCAGATGGCCAGTTCCTCGTCTTCGACCTGTCGTTCTGAGGTGTGTCGAAGGCGGAGCGCCCTTGAGCCCTGACGATCGCCCACCATGCGACGCCCACGTTGATGACGATCCCGATGAACAAGCACGCGCCCACGTTCAAGAGCCGTCGCCTGCTGAACCATCTGCGGCAGCGCATCCTGTTCGCCTCATTCGGCCGCACGAGCGGCATCAGACCCAAGGCGCGCTCTGCGGCGCGGCCCATGTGTCCTCCCCTACGCAGAACGGGCGACGATCCGGCGGCGGGCGGCGTGGAATGTTGGAGCTCGCCGACGTTGAGTGATCGTCCGAAACACCCCCATGAACAGGGGCTGGATCGCCCTATCCCGCCGCGGGCGAATCCGCCGGGGAGGGCACTGGGCATCGGGCATCGGGCACTGGAAGAACTGGTGAGAGGGACTTGCGGAACATCGTGGTTAGTCTACCGAACGTCCCCGAAAACGCGCCGAAACCATGGGGTATTTCCCCGTTTGGGCGCGCAGGATGGACCTTCCCCTGATCCGGTGGTCAGGGCGGATCGTGCGGGTCGCGGGGTCCAGGCGGGGGGCTCGGAACCCCCGGCGGGGGCAGGGCATCCAGCAGCGGGCCGATGTTCCAGACCACCATCTCCAGGACGTACCGCGGCGCGGTTGCTCCCGGCGAGACGGGCGCAGCGCCAGGGGCTGGGTTGCTCAGGCAGATGCTCGCGATCCATCGCCCGTCGGCGGAGATCGCGGCCCGCGGCGCGAAGAGATCCGGCGGGAGCTTGAGGCGCGCGACCCAGCGCTGCGAATCGATGTCGCGCGCGAGCACCGACCGCCCCACCGGAACCACCAGCAGCGTGTGCAGTGCCGTGGCGCCGCTCGCGCCGTGCACGGCGGCCGCGCCGATCGCCAGGGTGTCGTCGGCGTGGTCGAGCATGCCCAGTGTCAGCTCGCCGAGCGACTCGCCGGTCGTCAGATCGACGCCCACGACGGAGCGCCCGTACTGCTGCGAGATGAACATGCGGCGCCCGTCCGGGGTGATGACCGGGCACGCGTTGGGAGAGGGCATGGGTTTGGGCTTGATTTCCCGGGGCGCAGCGCCGGTTCCCCCCGGCTCGTGCACGCGGAGGACGTAGGTGCTGGTCGGGAAGGACTCCATGAAGTTCGGGCTGGAGATGAACGCCGCGGGGTCGGTGCGGCCGATGGGGGTAAACGAGCGCCCCCACACCGAGCCGCGCGCCGTCCGGTGGTCGATGTACGCCGGGGTGGTGAACAGATCCTGCGTGCGACCGCTGGCGAGGTTCCAGGCCGAAACGCCGCTGAGGCCGGTCGCGCGGCTGACCCACTGCACCATCGCTCTCTGGCCGTCGGGGGAGAAGCCGACGACCGCGCTGGAAGGGGCGCCCACGGAGAGCTCGCCGGGGAAGCCCGCGGAGCCGAGCCGGCGACCGGTGCGGGTGCTGATGCGGTCCATCCCGGACGGGCTCTCCCCCTGCACCAGCAGCGAGCCGCCATCGGGCGACACGGCGATGCTCACGAACGAGCGGGACCGGCGCGTCGCCACCGTCCGCACGATCGTCCCTTTGTGCAGGTCGAACTCGACGATGTTGTCCGACTGCTTGATCCGCTTCACGAGCCAATCGATCTCGTGCCGGCGCGCCCACTTGGCCGCGCCGATCGAGGAGAGGTCCAGCCATTTCGAGGCGTAGCCGGAGCGCGGCAGGCGCATCCCCAGCATGGTGCCGTAGCTGCCTGCGATGAGCAGCCACACGAGGGCGATGGGCACGAGGCGCGGCCAGGCGCGGCGGCCGCGCCGGGGCGGGTGGCGGTCGATGGCCGCGCCGCACTCGGGGCATTTGGCGTCGGGAGCGCCGACGAAGACGATGCTGCGCGGGCGTTTGGGGTCGGGGTGCTCTTCGCGCACATGGGCGGAGAGGTCGTAGTTGCAGCGGCGGCAGTAGGGGAGGCCGCGGGTCTGCGGGCGGCGGCGGATGCGGAGGAAGAG
>JBGPJM010000233.1:0-7426 GCA_041485385.1 Phycisphaerae bacterium
GCTCTCATACGTCACCGGAGCCCAGGCCATGAAGCGTCAGGCACCCAGCAAGAACGGTCCCGGTATTGCCACCGCCGCCGCCACCGGCACACCCGCGTCTGGCCGCAGCGAACCGAAGCCGACCGACGATCAGATCCGCAGACGGGCCTACGAGATCTACCTGCGCCGAGTTGCCGGAGGGAAGCCCGGCGACCCCAAGTCCGACTGGGTGCAGGCGGAGCGGGAGCTTTCGCGACGCTGAGCCGATCGACGGGCCCGACGGCGCTGGGTCGGGCTCAGTCATCCTTGTCCTGGGCCCCCAGCGACTCATCGATGCTGCGCGCCTCGCTGGCCTCTTCCGGCGTTCTGGTGGGGAGCGGCTCGGCGGAGTCCTCGCCCGGGTGACGCGTGCTGAAGAAGATCCCCAGCCCCAGCGCGAGGACGATCACGGTCAGCGAGACTTCCGTGGGCGTGCGGACGTCGGCCATCTCCAGGAGCATCTTGCCGCCGACGAAACCGAGCACGATCGCCAGGCTGATGTTGAGGAAGCGGAAAGCGTGGAGCATGTGGGCCAGAACGAAGTAGAGGGAGCGCAGGCCGAGGATCGCGAAGACGTTGGACGTGAAGACGATGAACGGATCGGTCGTCACGGTGAAGATCGCCGGGATCGAATCGACGGCAAAGATGATGTCCACCACGCTGACGACCACCAGCACGAGGATGAGCGGGGTGAAGCTGCGTCGCCCCGTCTGCGGGTCGCGCACCGCAAAGCGGTCGCCGTGGAACGAGGCGCTGACGGGCACCAGCGTGCGTGCGGCGCGCACCGCGAGGCTGGATTCGGGATCGAAATCCCTGTCTTTCCTGATCAGCATGGCGAAGGCGGTGTAGACCAGGAACGCGCCGGCGATGTACAGGAGCCAGTGGAATCGCTGGATGAGCACCGTGCCCAGGCCGATCATGGCGCCGCGCAGGAGGAGCGCCCCGATGATGCCCCACACGAGCACGCGCTGCTGGTAGGCGGAGGGCACCTTGAAGTGCCGGAAGATCAGCGCGAAGACAAAGAGGTTGTCGACACTCAGCGAGTACTCGAGGAGCCAGCCCTGGAGGAAGAACGAGGCGGCGGAGAACCCCGAAAGGCCCGCCTCCCCGCCATCGGTGAGCCCGATGCCCATCCAGTGCTTGTCGTACAGGAGATAGAGCGTGGGGATGAAACCGAGGGCCAGGAGGATGCACAGCCCCGTCCACGCCAGCGCCTGGCCCGTAGAGATCTCGCGCTCGCGGTGGCGCGCCACCCGCAGCTCCAGGGCCATCATCATGAACACGAAGACGATGAAGCCTGTGTAAAGCCAGATCATGCGCCGAACCTCCGTTCGGCGAGGACGCGGGATGTCCTGAGCAATCCGACTCCTTTGAGACGCCGCTCTCTCCAGTCAACCCCGACGGCCGATGCGGATCAAGGGGGGACCGGCTCCGACGTTCGCGGCATGATAGCGAAGTGGACGTCGTCAATCTTCCGCCTTCTCTCCTTCCGGCGCCATCTTGACCAGCTTGGGGTCGAAGCGTGCGACCGGCTCGACCAGGTCGGTCTGCTGCGCCATCACCGTGTGGATGTCCTTGTACACGCCCGGCACCTCGTCGATGCCGGCGCTGATGAGCGTCACGCCGCGCTCGGCGAGCTGGCGCTTCACGTTGCCCCACGCGAACGTCTCGCGGGCCTTCGTGCGCGACATCAGGCGCCCCGCGCCGTGGCTGGCGGAGCGCAGGGATGGGGCGTTGCCCTTGCCGCGGACGACGAAGCCGGGGGAGGCCATCGAGCCGGGGATGACGCCGAGCACGCCCTCGCCCGCCGGCGTCGCGCCCTTGCGGTGGACGATCAGCTCGCGCTCGCCGCGCCCGTCGCCGGGGTCGTGGAGTTCCTTCCACGCGAAGTTGTGGTGGTTCTCGATTGTCGCGGTCGCGCGGGCGCCCAGGTCTTTGATGATCTCGCGGTGGAGTACCTCGTGGTTGGCCGCGGCGTAGCTCCCCATGAGGTTCATCGCGTTCCAGTACTCCCTGCCCTCCTGAGAATCCAGGTCGAGCCAGGCGAGGAACTTGAGGTCCCTGGGGAGCTCGGGGTGGAGCTGCATGGCGAGCTTGGAGTAGTGCGAGCAGACCGCGGCCCCGGTGCCGCGGCTGCCGGAGTGCGAGAGCAGCGCCAGGTACGTGCCGGGCTCCAGGCCCAGATCGGCCCTGTCGAGCGTGAGGGTGCCGAACTCGACGAAGTGGTTCCCCGAGCCGCTGGTGCCGAGCTGGTTCCAGGCCTTGTCGCGCGAGGCGCGGGTGATGGGGGAGACCGACCAATCCATATCCATGACGGCGTGGTCGCGGGGGTTCTTGAAGGCGGCGCCGACGCCGAAGCGGGTCTGGCGCTCGATGGCGCCGGCGAGGCGGTCGCGCCCCTGGTCGGTCCCGAGGAGAGTGGGGGGCAGATCGACGACCGACAGGCGCATCCGGCAGGCGATGTCCACTCCCACCGCGTAGGGGATGACGGCGTTCTCGGTGGCCAGCACGCCGCCGATGGGGAGGCCGTACCCCAGGTGCGCATCGGGCATCAGCGCCCCGGCCACGGCGACGGGGAGGCGGCAGGCGCGCTCCATCTGCTTGATGGACTCCTCTTCGAGGTCCGCGCCCCACTGGCGCCACGGTGCGGGGGATTCTCGCTCGGCGGGGGCGGGTGCGGCGGTCAGGGCGCGGGCGAGGTCGCCGAAGGTGGCGTCGGAGGTGTGTGCGGCGGGGTCGGCGATGACGGCGCGGATGTAGCCGCGCATGTGGGCCTTGGGCATGCCCGATGCGGCGGCGGCGGCGAGGGCCGTCTGGGCGGCCTTCATGGCGCTGTGGGGGATGCCGAGGTTTTCGAGTTCGCGGGCTTTCATCGAAGAGGGCTCACGGAGGGGAGGGCGGGGAAGGGTACTGGGGTGGGGCGTGGGGGACAGGGGACGAGAAGGATCGAGAGATGCAGAGAAAGGATCAAGAGATTTTGAGAAAAGCAGAGAAGGGCGGGGAAAGATCGAGAAAAACAGGGCAGGGTTTTTGCGTAAGTGCTTGTAAAAGCTGGAGTTATGATCTTTGGAGGGGTGTTTTTCGCGAAGAGGGGGGGGTGGGCGGTACCCCAAGGGGATGGGGTTTTGGTGCCGGGATTGGTGGGAGGTGCGCAAGGGGTTGGGGTTTCGGGGGAAAGAAGTGAGCAGTGAGCAGAAGAGAAGAGGGGATGGGGGCGTGGCGTGGTGGGGTGGCGGCGCGCAGTTGGGGCGCTGGGGTGTGACGCACTGACCTCGGAGGAACTGAGTCAGTGGCACGGGTGGCCCCTCTACCCATGGGCCATCGGTCCTGTTTGCGCGCCCAAAATGGGAAATAGCGGGGGTCAAAAAGACGTAAGTGCTTGTGGGGGCTGGAGATAAAAATCTTGAGGTGTGCGCTTTTGCGCGCGCCGGGCGCGCCTGTTCTGCGCGCGCGCAAATCGACTCCATCGTTTGGGGGATGTGGGATGTGGGATGGGGATGCGAGGGCGTGGGGCGTTCAGGCGTTGAGGCGTGCTGTCGTCGCGCGCGGTGGCGGAGGTCTGCTGATGCCAGAGGAAGGGGAAGCCCCGGGGAAGCCCCTTCCTCCGGCACCTCCATCCCCAAGGGAGGCGTTGAGGCGCGCCGCCGTGGGCGCGGGGGCTGGGTGTTGGGGCGGGTGTCGTCACGGGGGCTGTACGATTGCCGGGACGTGGGACGCGAGGCGAGGGGCAGGCTTGGAGGTGACATCTGATGGCGGAGGAGCTCCCGGCTCGTCGGCGCGCATTGCTGCGGATCGGGCTCCCGGAGGAGGCGGTGTTCCTCGGCTCGCAGTCGGCCTGTCATGGTGCGGCCGAGCGGTTGGCCCCGAGCACGCCGAGTCGATGCGTTACAGCGAACTGCTCGGTCTGCAACAAAGCCAGGCGCATTGACCGGGAAGAGTTTGAGGGCTGGGCAAGGGTGTGGAAGCCGGTCTGTCCGGCGTGCCGGTGGACGCTGACGCCCGTCAGCAGTGCGGAAGAGCCGAAGGACTACGGTTTCGACTGCGGAAACTGCCACGGTCTCTTCTGGCTGTCCGACCTCCTGCAGCTCTGGGACGAGCTCGAGGAAGGGTGAGCCGGCCGGTTCGCGTGCGGCGCACCGAGCGCGGGGCAACCTGGGACAGACGAGGGCGAGGGTTCGGTCGTCGTGGTGCATGGGAGCGGGTGGGTTGGAGGCGCCCCAGTGGGCAGCGGCGCGGCGCTCGAGGCCTGCGCTCGCGCGCCGCCCTGCCCGGTGAAGGGGCTGCGCCGGTGTGCGAAGCGAGGGTTGGCCGCATGCGGCGGTCCGCCGCCCGTCGTCGGATGAACCGGCCCGCGGCGCGCGACGGGGGTGCGTGATGGGGATGCGCAATGATCCAAGTGATAGACTGAGTGACCCTGCGGAGTCGTGTTCAGGGACAAGGGTAGATCATGCGGGCCTGTGGCCGTCAGCGTGTTGTCTCGTTCGCGCTCGCGGCGACAGCGTTTTCTGTTGCACATCCAGTCGCTGCGCAGAGCTGCGATCCGCAATGGCTGGTTGGAGATGCGGCCCCGCGTGTGCAGGGAGAGGCGCACGCGCTGGTCGTGCTCCCGAATGGTCATTTTGTTGTGGGCGGTAACTTCACCTCCATAGGAGGCCTGGCGGCGGGCAACATCGCACGATGGGATGGCACCTCATGGAGCCCCTTCGGTTCGGGCTTGAATGGGGCTGTGTATGCCCTCGCGATCATGCCCGACGGCGACCTCATCGCGACCGGCGACTTCACCGACGCGGGCAGCCACATCGCCCGATGGAACGGCAGCGCCTGGTCTCCCTTGGGCTCGGGATTGAACGATGTTGCCTACTGCCTCGTGATCCTTCCCAATGGCGACCTGGTCGTGGGAGGCTTCTTCTACCGGGCGGGAGGCATATCGGCGGTCGGTGTCGCTCGATGGGATGGCGCCTCCTGGTCGGCTCTGGGGAGGGGCTTGGACGGCTTTGTCAACGCCCTGGCCGTTCTGCCCAACGGAGACCTGGTCGCCGGGGGAGACTTCGGCAACACGGGGGGACCCGGGGTGCCTTTCCTGGCTCGTTGGAACGGCGAGGCTTGGTCGGCGCTTGGTACAGGCGTGGACCTGTATGTGGGCGCGCTGAAGGTACTCCCAGACGGCGACCTCATCGTCGGGGGATGGTTCAGCACTGCGGGCGGGATAGCGGCGAACCGCATCGCCCGTTGGGATGGGACGACGTGGTCGTCCTTGGGCTCCGGCCTGTCGGGGAACCATGTGCGAACACTCGCGGTTTACCCCGATGGCGAACTCGTCGCCGGTGGTATTTTCACGACTGCCGGGGATGCGCCGGCGATGAACATTGCCCGGTGGGATGGTGCGGACTGGTCGCCGTTGGGCTCGGGCCTGACGGGAGACTTCACGGACGTGTATTTCGCAACCCTGCTACCCACCGGCGACCTCGTCGCGAGCGGTTCATTTACCTTCGCCGGTGACCAGTATTCGCCCGGTTGGGCCCGGTGGACGGATGACCCCACACCGTGGATCGGTCTGCAGCCCCAGTCGGGGACGGTCTATGTGCACTCGACCGCCACCGTCTCATCCACACCCGCCACCGCTTACAGCGGGGTGTCGTACCAGTGGCAACGAAATGGAGTGCCGATCGTGAACGGGCCCGGGGGTGCTTCTCCCGGCGGGGGCCTGGTCGCCCGTGCTTCGGGCGCGCTCGCGTCTCCTACCAACGGCACTGCCGCCACGCTCTTCATCGCGAATGTCCAACTCTCGGACGCGGGTGACTTCACTATCGTGTTCTCGAACGCCTGTGGCAGCGTCACGAGCGCCGCGGCATCGCTTGTCGTCCTTCCGCCCTGCCCCGCCGATTTCAATGTCGACTTTGTGCTGAACTCGGCGGACTTCTTCGACTTCTTGAACGCGTTTTTCCTGGGCAGCCCCGGTGCGGACTTCAACGGGGATGGTGCCATCGATTTCCAGGACTTCCTCGACTTCCTGACAGCGTTCTTTGCTGGATGTTGATGACCGCCTCGCGGAGAGTCGCCGCGACTCACGCACGGGATGCGTCCGCCAGTGCAGAGGAGGGGAAGCCCCGGGAAGCCCCTTCCTCCGGCACCTCCATCCCCAGAAGACCAGGACAGGCCGTATCACGGCGCGCGTCGCCTCCATCCCACATGTCTGCCTAATCACTACGATCGGACATGCGAATCGCCCGGCCGTCGCTGTTGTCGTGGCGAGAGGGGAGCCGGGGCCGCGCCGGGCTGGTGCTGCTCGGGCTCGCGGCGGTGCTCGGGCTCCTGTGGGCTTCGAGCTATTGGGCCAACTTCGGCGTCGGGGTCGGCGCGGGGTCGCGCCCGCAGGCGGTCTTCGTCGAAGTGACGACGGTAACGGACGGTCTGCTCATCGTGCGCGACGGGACGCGCACGGACAACATCTGCTACGACGGCCCGACCGGATACGAGTACGGGCCCTCCGACGATCTCTACCTCCTGACCATCGACAAGGCCTGCGGGCCACACGTCTGGTGGCCTCGCGTCGAGCACCCGGCGCCGTGGTGCGGCCCGTACATCTTCGTGCCGCTGTGGATGCCGATCCTGGTCTGCCTTGCGCTCGGGTGCGCCGTTGGGTTTCGGCGCCGGAGCCCGCCGGGGACCTGCGAGGCGTGCCGATACCCACTTGCCGGGATGCCGCCGGGCGCGGCATGTCCGGAGTGCGGAACGGCGGCTAGCGCGGCTTGATATGGGTGCCGGCGGGCATGTGCTCGTCCGACGGTCCCCAGGACACCAACCGACCGGCCGGTTGGTGGCACGAGGAATGCGGCTTACTCGTGTCCGGGCCACCCGCCGGGATCCGCGGCGCCGTTGAAGTAGAATCGACGCCGTGCAACCATTCCCGATCATCACTGTTCCCGCCGACGCCGCCAACCGTCAAGAACAGATGGGCAGCAAGGAGAAGTTCTGGTTCGGTCCTGCGGGAGAGCCGCGTCGCCTCTTCAAGTACAATCGGCCTGCAAACGGCGAGGACTGGTCGGAGAAAATTGCGTGCGAGATTGCCGAACTGCTCGGCGTGCCTCACGCCATGGTGGATCTCGCCGAATGCGGCGGAAGACCGGGCATGGTGACGCCGGATTTCCGGCACGGGCTGGGGCAGTTGACGCACGGCAACGAGCTGATGGTGGAGTACATCGACCCGCAGTACCCAAAGGGGGGCTCGGGGATGCGCATCAAACTGCACACGGTCGCGAACGTGCTGCAGGTTGAACCTGCCCACCGCCGGTGGACACGAACGATCGATAGGCTGCGGCCTATCGACGGGAGGTCCAACGGATGGTCAAGGGCACGAAGAAGCGGAAGTACACGCCTGAGTTCCGCGAGGCGGCGGTGCGGCTGGTGA
>JBGPJM010000234.1:0-7413 GCA_041485385.1 Phycisphaerae bacterium
CCGACCTCCGGTCCAGGGCGATGGTGCTGGACGGCACGCACGCCGCCCGGGTCGTCCGGGCGGTGCAGTCGCTGCTGGCGGGCCGGACGAGGCTGAGCACCGAGCAGAAGCGGGCGGTCCTGCGGTCGATCGTCACGCGGGTGGACGTGACGGCCGTCCCGACCGGGGCCCGCCAACAGCGGGGGGCCAAGGGCGGCTACGCCGAGAGTGGGGGGCCGAGCTGGCTCTATCAATCGGTGTCGTTCCGGCTTATGCTCCCCAGCGAGGAGCCCCGTGGATGCGACGCCGGTACGCCCAAAAACCAGCCCGCCGAGGCCCGGGCCCGTGTCGGCCAGTTGGGCACAACCTCATACGATTGTGGGCAAGTGGCGGGCACGGGGCAAGGGGACGGCGCCGAGCGCCGCGGCGGGCAGTTGGGCACAACCTGCTGGGATTGTGACCAAGTGACGGTCACGGTGGGAGTCGCCTAACTAAACGGGGCAGCTGAACGGTTCCGGGCGGGCACAACTCCTGCGGTTGTGGGCGTGGGGCGGACTTGCTAGACTTCTGCATTCGAGCCTAGCAAACATAATCAGCCCGGATTTCCAAGATGCAGGCGTTTTGACACGGTGGGACACGGAAGTCCGGAGGGTCCAATGGGTGAAGGCAAAAAGGGCGCCCTGCGGGTCGGTTTTGACGGCAGCCTGAAGCTTGAGTTCCACGGCTCCCGGGTGACCAGCGACGCGGGGCTCCTGGCCTACCGCGAGCTGGATGACGCATCCCGCACAGGATCCCTGTTCGCCATCGGCGTGCCTGGAATCATCTTCCAACCAGGGCGATCATGCTGTGAACTCACCATCGACAGCCGACGGCGGTCGTGGCCGGAGACTCAAATGGGAAATCCCGGATTGATCGGCGTGGCCACATCTGGTAGCGTGTGCACGGGTCAATCGCGCTCAAGATTCTAATCAAAGTGGGACCGGGATCAGGCCCACGGGAGCGAATCCATGCCTTCACGAACAAATCGGCTCGTCCGATCGGCTATCGCCTGTCTGCCCTGCCTTGCAGCACCAGCCGCTGCTCTTGCCCAACCGGAGACCACCCCGCCTCGGATCATCGAGGTGCCACCGTCCGTCATCGACTCCCGCGACTTCTTCGACTTCCTGGGATGTTTCCTTGCGGGCTGCTGACCTTCAACCCTTGGTGTGATCGTTCCGTGGGCGGGGGCTACCGACGTTGGTGGGTTCACGAAACAGAGGTGACATGATGCAACGGGACTTCCTTGGTCTGAGAAGTGTGGGTTGTTTGGCCGCGGCGGCGTGCGGCCTCGGGGTGATATCGCCAGCGGCGCGTGGGCAAATGGTCGTGGGCAAGTGCGCGTTCGTGGATTTTGAGGTGAACCCGCTCGGGGCGTTCAGCGGTGCGTTCTATTACGCATCGAACCCGGGTCAGTGGTTTGTGGGGAACGGACCGGGAGCAGGGGTAACGTTCTCTGCGCTCTCAAACCCGCCTTGCGTGGCCCCGAATGTCATCGCCGCCGTTAACACCGCCTACCTACCGTTGGCGACAAAGGTTCTGAAGGCTGGCACTTGCCCGGCCAGTATGTTACCGGGCTGCATCTGCATGGTCTTCAACGAGAATCAGCAGTACGTCACGTTTGATGTGTTCCAGCCGATGCTAGACAGCGGGGTGATCGGATCGGTGCGGATCAGTGCGTATTCGAACCAGTTCTGCGGCAACACAACTGGACTTCTGCCGGGATATCCGATCACCGTTGCCATTCCGCCCGGGTTCGGCTCTCCTACCCAATACGCCTCCGCCCATGTCAAACTCTTCGAAGACTGCAATATCAGACGGATCGAGGTGTGCCCCGTCAGCGTGGAGCCGAGGCAAGAACCCGCGCTCGACAATGTGGCCTGGGGCGTTGACGCCCTGCCGGCTCCGAGTGTCACAATCACATCACCCTTGTACCTGCAGTGCTATTGTCCGGGGGACACCATCAACGTGCTCGGCACGGGGTGCGACACCAGCTGTGAGCGGTACACCGAGAAACTGGAGTTCACGCGCGGCCACGTGTCGAACTCACAATCGCCGACGACGACCTGGACGCAGATCGGGGCGACGCGAACAACGTGCATGACAGGGACCTTGTACTCATTTCCGGCCTCGGTGCTGGTGCCAGCGAGCGAAACGCTCTTCACGCTGAAAGTGACGGGCACGAACTTCTGCGGGACAGAAAAGACAAGCATCACGATGGTCAGGATTGATCGCGCTGCGCCGGTTGCGACCCTGTCGTGCCCACCCAACGGTAGTTTCATTTCGACGGGGTGCGAGCCCCTGGTGATCGCCGGAAACGTCACCGACGACTGTGCCGGAACGTGGACGCTGTCGGTGATTCCGCCCGGCGGCCCCTCGACATTTCTGATAGGGGCCTCCGGCGTGGGGTCGAACGGTAACTCATTTGCACAGAGCGTCGGGTTCCTGTACAACGCTCCGGTGGATGGGGCCTATACATTGAACTTGGCCGTGAATGACAACTGCGGCGGCTCCAGCGTAGACACCAAGACTTTCATCGTCGACAACACAGCGCCGCTCGCGCTGATCGCGACGCCACCGGCGTGCTCCTACATGTGCCCCGGGTACATGTACGCCATCACGGGCAGGGCCTTTGACCTGCACCTCGATTTGTGGCTGCTGGAGTATCTGGACTCGAACGGGGTGTATCAGCCTATCGCCAGCGGCACGATCAACGTCGGCACACCCACGACGACCGGCCTGCTCGCGAACTGGACCGTCCCAGCGAACGGCACGCCCTGCTGCTCGCAGCTCCGGCTCACCGTCAAAGATCGGACCGGTCGCCCATCCCCGTGCATCCCGGCCGCCGACCCCGGCTGCAATATCACGGTAGTTTCACGCCCCGTGTCGCTCCGTATCCCGTGTGACTTTGATGGCAACGGTGTTATTAACAGCCAGGATTTCTTCTCCTTCCTGAACTGTTTCTTCTCGCCTCCGTGCCCGTAATCTGTGAACGTGAGACACGCTCGCTACGGTAGGTGCCTATTCGCGGAACGATATCCGTGCCGCCACCATCTCATCCATGACCTGGCCGGCAAACCCGTCACCCGGCTCGTCAACTTCAGCCCCATCTGCCCGTGCGATTGGGACCAGGCCGGGCACATCGGCTCTTAACAGACTCGCGTCCGTGCGCCAGGAACTTGGCCGCCCGGCGGAAGCCGAGCCGTTGTCTGTGCAAGCCCTGGAGAATGATGCAGAGGCTCACCTACGCGGCCATCGGCGCCAAGCTGGACATGCGCGAGCAGACCGTGCTCATGTGGCGGGGCCGGTTCCTCGCCGATCGCCTGGCGGGCCTGCAGGACAAGCCGCGCCCCGGGATCAAGAAGAAGATCACCCAGCAGCAGGTCGCCGAGGTCGTCCGCAGGACGCTGGAGGAGAAGCCGCCGGACGCGACGCACTGGAGCCTGCGGTCGATGGCCGCGGCGTCGGGCATCTCGCGGTCGAGCGTGAACACGATCTGGCGGGCGTTCAACCTCCAGCCGCACCGCAGCCAGACGTTCAAGCTCTCGACCGACCCGAGGTTCGTGGAGAAGGTGCGGGACATCGTGGGGCTGTACACCCTCGATGCCTCCTACCTCGGGCACCCCTTGTGCAGCCTCTTCCCCGCCGGTGCCTCGGCGTACTCGACGAGGTTCTCCGGCAGGATCCGCTTGGCGTCCGCGCAGCCGGGGTAGTGGTACACCTCGCTCTTCTTGCTGCCGACGAACTTCACCGCGGGCTTGGTCGCCGGAGCGGGTAGTGGGGGGGCCTCCTGGGCGGGCGGGGCCACTGCGGGCGCAGCCGGCGGCGCCGCGACGCCGTCCCCCGTCGGGTCGAAGACCGCGTTGAGCATCTTCGCCAGCCGCGCGCCGGCCTTCGTCAGCTGCTCGTCCACGACCGGGGCGTTGCGGTCGGCGTAGTCCTGGCCCAGCGTGTCGCCGGCCTTGATGACCTCGCCCCGGGCGTTCTTGTAGGCGTGGCTCTCGGCCAGCGCGTGGCTCTCGGTCGCCCAGGCGACGGGGTCCATCGCCGCCAGCATCGCCTTCTCGCCCTCCGGCTTCAGCGCCGCCTCGAGCTTCGAGGCGTACACGCCGAACTCCATGCCGCGCTGCTTGATCAGGCCGTCGTCCCACACCGCGTGCAGATTGGTCTTCCGGCTGAAGAGCTGGACCTCGATCCCGTTGCCGCCCTTGTCGGCCTTGTGCCCGACGTGCAGGGGCTGGTGGATGTCCCCGACGAAGTGCGTCAGGAACTTCAGGGCCCGAACCCGCTCCTCCTCGCCGAACCGCCCGCTCTTGAGGACCGCCTCGTACCGCTGGATGCCCTTGACCACGCACCCCTCGTCCGGGCAGTCGCGGTCCAGCCTGAACTCGGTGGCGCCCTCGGGCATGTCGGCAAAGTGCCAGGGCTTCGTCCACTTCCACGTCGGGTCGCCCTTGATCTGGTCGGGCCAGACGGAGAACTCGGCGAGGGTGCTGCCCGCGAGGAGTTGGTCCACCTCGGCCCTGGCCTTGGGCGTCAGCCGGTCGTAGGCGATCTGGGCGACGACCTTGTGGCCGGTGGCGCCCCAGGCGCCGCAGAGGACAAAGACCAGCGCGAGGGCGAGGCGGGCGAGGCAGCGGAAAGCGGTGGGCATGGCGGGCTCCGAGATTCGCACCGGAGGATACCGCGCAGGCGATCCGGGCCGGTTGGGACGCAAGGGGCATGATCGCGCTCACGCGCATGATCCCCGCGAGTTTCACTTGGTCCGATGAGGGGCGTTGGGCTGGAAACGTACGGATGGAAAAACGAACGCGCCCTCGTCTCGCCGCCGTCGGATCAACCGCTGTCGCTCCGCTTCGGGAATCGGCTTCTCCCGAAGATTGGCGGGTGCGCGGTTGAGTTCAGCGAAGCGGTACGCGAACGCGCCGAAGCCGGGTTCGTTGCGCTCGCGCTTGGACTTGTTGCACCCCTCGCAGAGGACGATAGCGTTCTCGCGTGTACCAGGCCCGCCGAGGATCGCCGCGACAACATGGTCGAGTTGGAAATATTTGCGGTTGTCGTGGCAGAAGAAGCACCACTCGCACCAGTAGCAGCTCGGCGTCGGAGACCGCCGCATGTTGTCGAGGAACGCGGCCTCGCGAACCTTGGGCGGGAACTCGTCCCGCTCGTGCCTTTGGGAGTTGGTCTTCGCCACGATGTCCGAACTCCTCGATCATCCTACCGCGGTGAGTCTGACGGCACAAGACCGCCGTGGCGCCTGGCGCACCGGGAAAATTCACGATTCTCGCCTTTCAAGCTCCGTGCCGCGTGCTGCGCCCGTGTGCGCTCCCCTGCAACGGCATGCGTTCGCGGTGACGCGCGGGCGCTAACCGTCAAGAGCGTCGTCGGCTGGAACTGCGTGCAGGTTCGCGTATCAATGTGGAGCAAGGACGCTCTGCATTCAAGGACGAGCCGCTATGCACGTCGAACTCCGCCCCATCTCCAGCATCCGACCGTACGACAAGAACCCGCGTCTCAACGCCCAGGCCGTGGACGCGGTGGCGCGCTCGCTCAAGGAGTTCGGCTGGCGGCAACCGATCGTTATCGATGAGGACGGCACGATCGTCGTGGGGCACACGCGCTACCTCGCCGCGCTCAAGCTCGGGATGACGGAGGTCCCCACGCACACGGCCACCGGCCTCACCCCCGCGCAGCTCAAGGCTTACCGCATCGCAGACAACGCCACGGCATCCATCGCGGAGTGGGATCCCGATCTGCTGCCCGTCGAACTCGGCGAACTCCAGGCCCTCGACTTCGACCTGAGCCTGCTCGGCTTCGACGAGAGCGAGCTGACGGAATGGATGGCCCCGCCGGCAAACGAGGGGCTGTGCGACCCGGACGAAGTCCCCGCCCCGCCCGCCGAGCCGGTGACCAGCCGCGGTGACCTGTGGACCCTCGGTGAGCATCGTCTTCTGTGCGGCGACAGCACCGACGCCGCGGACGTGGCCCGCGTCATGGACGGCGCCAAGGCCGCGTTGTGCGCGACCGACCCTCCGTACCTCGTGGACTACACCGGCGACCGCCCCAACGACAGCGGCAAGGACTGGACCGCCGTCTACCACGAGATCGACATCAAGGACGCCCGGGGCTTCTTCGAGGGCGTGTTCCGCAACGTCCTCGGCGTACTCGCGCCCAACGCCGCGATCTACTGCTGGCATGCGCACAAGCGCCAGGCGGTCCTCTCGCGGATCTGGGAGGAGCTGGGCATCCTCGACCACCAGCAGATCGTGTGGGTGAAGCCCACGCCCGTGTTCGGCCGGGTGTTCTGGCACTTCCGCCATGAACCCTGCATGATGGGATGGGTGAAGGGCAGCCAGCCGGCGCACGACGGCGACCAGCGGCTCAACTCGGTGTGGGAGATCGACTGGGAGGGGAAGGCCCGCATCGTCGGCAACGAACATCCCACCCAAAAGCCCGTGGAGATCTTCGCCCGTCCGATGCGCAAGCACACGCGGCCCGGCGACGTGTGCTTCGAGCCGTTCTCCGGATCAGGGAGCCAGATCATCGCGGCCGAGCAGCAGGGCCGGCGGTGCTACGCCCTGGAGATCGAGCCGGCGTTTGTTGACTGCGCGGTTCGCCGGTGGGAGCAGTTCACGGGCAAGACGGCGGAGCGGGTCGCGCCCGAGCCCGCCGCGGTTGGCAAGTAATGGCAAACAACGCCCCCAACCGCCTCAGCCCCAAGCAGGAGGCTGCGATCGTCGCGCTGCTCAACGAGCCGACGGTGCGGAGGGCGGCTGAGTCCATCAAGGTGGGCGAGCGAACCTTGCACCGTTGGATGGATGACGAGGCGTTCAGCCGCGAGTACCGCAAGGCCCGGCGGCTGGCGTTCAGCCAGGCCATCTCGCTGACGCAGAAGTACACGCCGCTGGCCGTCCAGACGCTGGCGAAGGTGACCACGGACACGGACGCCCCGCACGCCGCCAAGGTCTCGGCGGCGTCGGCGCTGCTGAGGTTCAGCCGCGAGAGCATCGAGCTGGACGACGTAGTTGAGCGCGTCGAGAAGCTGGAGCGCGACGCGGTGGCCCGCGACGAGAAGGGGGGCGGGCGGTGAGGGTCGCGGCGCGCCTCGCCAGGCTGGAGCGGGCGCGGGGGGCCGGGCCGTGCGCCGGGTGCGACGCCGTCCGGATCGTGCACGTGGTCAGGCCCGGACAGCCCCTGCCCAAGAGCCCGGGCCTGTGCCGCACATGCGGTCGGCAATGGCGGGTCCGGGTGACGATCATCGACCCGGCCAACCGCACCGCCCGACCGCCCGCGGGGGGCGCGCCGTGGCGAGTAGCGCCCTGAGCCGACGCCTGGCCCGGCTGGAGGCCGCGGCGCGCCCCGCCGCCTGCCCCGGCTGCCGCGACCACGAGGGCGTCC
>JBGPJM010000235.1:0-7365 GCA_041485385.1 Phycisphaerae bacterium
CTGCGGATCTGATCGTCGGTCGGCTTCGGTTCGCTGCGGCCAGACGCGGGTGTGCCGGTGGCGGCGGCGGTGGCAATACCGGGACCGTTCTTGCTGGGTGCCTGACGCTTCATGGCCTGGGCTCCGGTGACGTATGAGAGCAACGGGCCCGCCCGACGAAAGATGACCCGAGCGGATCCGTAGGAATGTTGACCGATCAATCATAGTGCCGCACGCCCCACCCGCGGCGAGCGTCTCCAGGAAGCACCCGCCCGACACGCCACTACACTCTGCGCACGCGGGCAAAGCGCACAACGCTGGGGGGGGCGGCAAACGGGGTACGTGAGCTCAGCGCATGGTCTGGCTCTGGATCTTGATGACGGCGGTGATGGCCCTGCTCCTGGGGCTGGACCTCTTCGTGCTCAACCGGCGCCCCGAACGCATCGGCCCCGCCGAGGCGGTCGGATGGGCCTTCTTCTGGTTCGCCCTCGCCGGGGCGTGCAACGGCGCGCTGTGGTTCATGCACACCCACGACCTGCTGGGTCTCCGGGCCGCCACCGGCCTGCACGCCGACGAGGCCGCCCAACAGTTCCTCGCCGCGTTCCTCACCGAGTCGGCCCTGGGGCTGGACACGGTTTTCGTCCTGTCTGCCGTGTTCGCCCACCGGCGCACGCCCGAGCGGGTGCAGCACCGCGTCCTGTTCTACGGCCTGCTCGTCGCCCTCCCTGTCCGGGGCCTGCTCATCGGCTCCATCGGCGGGCTGGTGAACACGTGGCACTGGACGCGCATCGCCTTCGGCGTGCTGCTGGTCCTCGCCGCGCTGCGCATGATCCTGGTCCGGCAGGAGAACACCGACCCGGAGAAGAACCTCTTCGTCCGCCTCACACAGAAGGCGCTGCCGATGACCGACCGGCACATCGGCACGAGCCTGGTCACGCGGGAGAAGGGACGCTGGGCCTGGACACCCCTCATGGGCGTGCTCCTGCTCGTCGAGACCGCCGATGTGATCTTCGCGTTCGATTCCGTCCCGGCGGCGTTCGCGATGACGGATTCCCCGTTCATCGTCTTCTCCGGCAACTGCTTCGCGCTGCTGTGCCTGCGCTCGCTCTTCTTCGCGCTGCGCGGCCTCACGGCGTGGATCCGCTACGTCAAGCTGGGCCTCGCCGCCATCCTCGCCTACTGCGCCGTGACGATCGCCCTCCCCGCCGAGGGCCGCCCGCATTCGTACGTTTCTCTGGCGTTCATCGCCAGCGCCCTGGTGGCCGGATTCGGCGCGGCACTCATCTTCCCCAAGCGCGGGCCGGTCCCGACCGTCTCGCCGCTGGGCGAGGATGCCGAGCGCATCGCCCGTTTGACTCTCCGGCAGGCCCGCAAGCTCATCGTCCTCGTCGTTGGTTTCACCGTCGTCGGCCTGGGGATCCTCATGCTCATCGGTCCGGGGCCGGGGTTGCTGGTCGTCCCGATCGGGCTGGCGGTCCTGGCCAGCGAGTTCGTCTGGGCCAGGCGGCTGCTGAACCACTACACCGAGCGCGCGACCAAGATGGGGAAGAGAGCCGGCAACGCCCTGGCCCAGCGCTCGCACCCGTGGCTGATCGCGCCGGTGATCGGCGGGACGATCGCCGGGATCTGGGCGATCATCCATTTCGGCTGGCTGGCGCCCAAGCTGATTCTCCCTGGGTCCGTGCCGCTGCTCATCGGCGAGGCGGTGTGGGCGGTGCTCACCGTCCACCGCCACCGCGAGCTCAAACGCCGGCGGATGAATCCGACCGCGCCTGTCCCGGAGGTCAAGCCCAGTGAATCAAGCGCCGCGTGACGCGCGCGAGGCTTGCCGGTTGTCGGCATCGATGTGCTCCTCGTGTTCCGATGTCGGACCCGGCGATCGGAAGGCCATCCTCGTCGCCGCCGCGGCGATGTTCCGAACGCCCCGCGCGAGGCGGGCGCCGGGCGGCCGGTAACAGCACGGTGTCCGCACCAGCCGTATCGGCGGCTGACCATCGGAGCCTACGCGGGCCAGCTCCAGCAGCCCCCAGCCGATCGGCGCCTCCGCGGGCTCGATGATGCCCGGGGGCGCGAGCACGAACAGTCGCGACGCCAGCTGATACCGGGCCACCATGAAGAACTTGGTCTGGCTGTAGAGCTGCCGGTCCACGCGGCGCAGCGCCCGCAGGACCGCCCGGTACGCCGGCGAGCGCGAGGCTCCCAGGTCCCACGACTCCAGCTCCGGGAACAGGAACCCGCCCGACCGGCGCAGGTGCGGCTCGTTCACCTTCACCACCTCCTCCTCCACCTCGCGGAGCTGCGTGAGCAGCCGTTCCCGCTCCGCCACCAGCTGCGGCGTCGCGCGGCGGTCCCTGAAGAAATCGGCGCGCGTGGCCTTGCACTCGATAAAGATGACCGCCGGCTGGCGCGGCACGCCTCGCCCCCCCGCGCGTGCGACCGGCCTTTCGGGAAGTTCCTTCTCCGGATCGAGCACGCCGTCGTCTGCCGCCGACAGATCGTCCAGGTACCCCGCCACGTCGATCCGGTACCGGGAGATGGGGCAGGCCACTTCGGTCGCCACGGCCGCGCAGCCGCGCGAGAGGAGGTACTCGACCGCCGCGGCCTTTAACTGCTTGTGCGTCTGGGTCTCCACCCCGCATTCTTGGCCGCCCCCCTCGCCCGTCTCTCAGCTCTCCGGCCTCACCACGCCGCCGCCTCGACCTTCAGGTCCACCGGCACGAACTTCACGAACTCGCCATGCCTGACCGCCAGGTATGCATCGATCTCCAGCGACCGGCGGATCGACCACAGGCGCGTCGCCGCCTTTCCCAGATCCTTGGACAGCTGCCCCAGCACCTGGTCGGCCCGCATCGACAGCTTCTTCAGGTAGAAGCCGCACGACTCGTGCTGGATGAGCACCATGCGGTTCAGCTCGTGGGAGCGGATGAGGAAGTCGAGCTGCTCGACGAGCACCTCTTCTTCCTTGTAGGCGGCGAAGTGCCCGGCGAGGCAACCGGGCCCGCCAGGGATGGCGACGCGGTCGTAGCGTGGCAGGAGCAGGGCGGTGTGGAGGAACTCATCGAACTGCTCGCCGTAGCGGCCGTCGGAGCAGTAGATGGCGGCCGCGCGGATGCGGGATTCCTCGAACGGGTACATCGAGCGGAAAACTTCCTCGGCCGGGGGGCTGGGGGTTGTTGCGGGCTTTTCGTGCATGTGTGTCCCTCCACCACCTTGTTGGGAATCCGGGTTCCGCGCGTTCATCGGGCCGTGTTACCAGATGCACCACCTACGCCGTCTGCACCTTCCAAGCCGCGCCGCACTCCGGGCAAACCGCGCAGCCGTCGTCCTCCACCCTCAATCCTTCCAGCGAATACCCGCACGAGGCGCACACTCCCACGCGAACCAGCGCGAGAACGATCCGCCCTGCACTCTTGTGCCTGATTTCGTGCCATGTCATATAGGTGGTGAATGCGAAGAGAGAGAACTGCAGAAACGGCCAGACTCCTCGCCATCCCCCCATAAACGGATTCGCCCAGAGAGCGGCGGCGAAACCGATGACCATCATCGCGCCACAAACCGCCCAGTATCTGACGGCTCTCCGATTCCCGCTCTCCAGCGCTCCCCAGACAACCCGCCTCGCAGTCGAAGCGGTGTCATCGGCGTTCAGATGCAGCGACGCTGGTACGGCCGGCCCTGGGTTGTAGAGCGCGATCTCGCGCCCCCGGTGGTCACGCGTCTTTGCCAGCCTTAAGGCGACCAGGTCACGCCACGAGCGCGACGGTGGTCGTTGTTCTCCACCCGAGTTCGATCCTGCCTCCGACATCCCCTTCCTCCTTGCGAGATCGTGCGATTACAGCTCCGGTGCGAAGCCTCTTCGCAGTGTGTTTTCGCAGCTGGCGCGTGGCTCGACGAACTGGAGGAGGTAATCGGCGCCGCCGGCCTTGGAGCCGACGCCGGACATGCCGAAGCCGCCGAAGGGCTGGCGGGCGACGAGGGCGCCGGTGATGCCGCGGTTGAGGTAGAGGTTGCCGACGCGGAACTGGAGCTTGGCCTGTTCCAGGTGGGAGGGCTTGCGGCTGAAGACGCCGCCGGTGAGCTTGTAGGGCGATGAGTTGGCGATCTCGAGGGCCTCTTCGAACGTGCGGGCGTGGATCACCGCCAGCACCGGCCCGAAGATCTCCTCGCGGGCCAGATCGTGTTCACGCGGCACGCGGGGGAAGATCGTGGGCGCCACGTAGGGTCGCCCCGTCCGGGCCTCCAGCCCGTCGGGGAGGGGCAGACCCTCGGCCTTCAGCCCGCTTGTCTTGGCGCGCTCGATGAACCCGAGGATCTTCTGCTTCGCTTCCGCGTCGATCACGGGCCCGACATCCGTCCCCGGCAGCAGCGGGTCGCCGATCATCAATGCTCGCGTGGCCTGCACGAGGCGGTCGGTGAAGTGCGTGATCGAGGGTCCCTGGGGGCCCTCGGCGTCCACGACGATCAGGCGCGAGCAGGCGGAGCACTTCTGCCCCTGGAACCCGAAGGCCGATTGGCGCGCGGCCAGCACGGCTTCGTCGTGGTCGGCGCTGGTGTCGATGATCAGCGCGTTCTTGCCGCCCATCTCGCAGATGACGCGCTTGACGTGCGTCTGCTCCGGCTGGGTGATGGCGGCCTGCTGGTTGATCCAGAGCCCGACGGCCTTGGAGCCGGTGAAGGCGATGAGGGCTACCCGCGGGTCCTTCACGAGGGCCGCGCCCGTCGTCTCGCCGACGCCCGGGCAGAACCGGAGCACCTCCCCCGGCTGGCTTGCCTGCTTGAGGGCGGCCTGCACGATGTCGAACAGGGCCTTGGCGATGCCGGGCGCCTGCTCGGCGGGCTTCATCACCACCGTGTTCCCGGTGACCAGCGCGGCGACGGTCATTCCGGTCAGGATGGCCAGCGGGAAGTTCCACGGCGCGATGACGACCGCTACGCCGCGGGGCTGGTACCAGACCTCGTCCAACTCGCCGATGAACCGGCCGAGGCGCTTGCGCTCGAAGAGGGGCACGGCCAGTCGCGCGTAGTACTCGCAGAAGTCGATCGCCTCGCAGACGTCGGCGTCGGCCTCGCGCCAGGTCTTGCCGGCTTCCTTGATCATCACGCCGGAGAGCTCATCCCGGCGGGCGCGCATCGCCGCCGCCGCACGCACGAGGACATCCGCCCGCGCCATCGCCGGCGCATCCCGCCATGCCTCGAAGACGCCCAGCGCCTCGTCGATCATCCGTGCGCCGTCTTCGGGCGTTCGATCGTTGGCCACTTTCGGCACGGTCGCGCCCGCGATCGCGCGCGCGAAGGCCGCGTGCTGGGCGCGGTCGGAGAAGTCTCGCATCGGCTCGTTGAAGAAGGGACGAGAATCACCGAGGCCCTGGACCGCGGGGGAGAGGGCGTGGCGGAGGGGGTCGAGACCGGCGGAGCGCCCGCCGCCCTCGAGGGGGATGCCGGCGCGGTCGGCGCCCTGAACCTGGCCGTTGCGGGCGTGCGGGTCTGCGTGCGGCGAGGCGAGGAGCTTGGCGGGGTCGGCGTTGTCGAGGAAGCCGGCCCGCAGCCAGGATTCGTTGCTGGTGTTCTCGAGGAGGCGGCGCACGAGGTAGGCCATCCCCGGGATCATCTCGCCGACGGGGACGTACTCGCGGATGCGAAGTCCGCCGCCGGGCATCTCGACCACGGCGTACTTGAGCTGGTCGGCCATGCCGTGGAGCATCTGCAGCTCCATCGCGGCGTGGGGGAGGCCCCGGCGCTCGGCCGCCGCGAGGGCCGCGGCGATGGAGCGGACGTTGTGAGAGCCGAGGGCGAGCTTGACGCCGGGCTCTCCGGCCTTGCGCGGGGTCGCGTCAAGAAAGATCTCGGTCATGCGCTCGAAGCAGGCGTCGGTCTCGCGCTTGCTGGTCCAGACGGGGCAGGGCCAGCCCATCTGCTCGGCGTGGATGACCTGGTAATCCCAGTAGGCGCCCTTGACCAGGCGGACTGTCACCGTCTTGCCCGTTCGCTTAGCCCAGTCGCAGATGCGGCGGGCATCGTCTTCGCCGGAGCGGAGGTAGGCCTGCATCGCCAGACCGGCCTGGAACTCGTACTTCTCGCGGCAGCGCATGAAGAGGTCGAGCGTGAGGTCCTTGAGGGACTGCTGCTCCATGTCGAAGTTGACGAAGACCCCCCCACCGCCTTTGGCTGCCGCGGCTTCGAGGATCGGGCCGAGGCGCTTCATCAGGTCGGCGATGGAGCCGGCGGGGTCGATGGGGTCGCAACGGGCCGAGAGGGCGGAGATCTTGATCGAGACGTTGGTGCGGGGGATCGGTCCGAGGTGATCGCTCTCGAGGCGCGGGCTGGGCTTCCAGGCGGCGACCTGTTCCGGCAGGTTGTTGATGAGGTCGAGGTACTTTGCCTGGTAATGGTCGGCCTCGGCGTCGGAGAGGCAGGCCTCGCCGAGCAGGTCCACGGAGAAGGCGATGCCGTCGTTCCAGAGCTGGTTCAGATTCGGAACCGCGGAGGCGGCGTCGGTGCCGGCGATGAACTTGCCGGCCATCCCGGTGATCTGCCTGGAGATCTGGGAGGTCGCCAGACCCTTGGCGATCCCCCCTGCCTTGAGCGCCAACTCGATGGGACCCGGGACGGTGACGCCGGGCTGGGAGAGGTAGTCCTTGAGGTGGTCGAAGACCTCGTCGGAGGTCTTGAGCATGGGGAAGGCATCGACGAAGCGGAAGAGCTGGACCTTGAAGTTGGGGTCCTTCATGGACCAGTTCATGAGGGCATCGGAGTAGAACCTGGCGGAGAGGAGGCCGGATTTGTGGGCGCGGGCGAGGGTGAGCATCTGCTCGCCGATCTCGCGGATGCGGGACTCGGCGGCGGAATCCGGGGGCGGCTGGCGGCCGGCCCCCCCACCGCTCGGCGGCGGGAGCGGGATGGCGGGGGGCTTGGTCTTGCGGGTGAACAAGGCCATCGGGCGGGTCTCCGGGCGATGGATGGGAGCGGGAGGCGGCGAGAACCGGGTAGATGGAAGTGTAAGGGAGGGCCTGTTGGGGTTTCGGGGATGCGGGATATGCGGGATGTCGGATCTGGGAGGCGTTTGAGGCGTTAAGTCGTTAAGGCGTGGAGTGGTCGCGGGTGGGCTGGAGGTTTCGTGAGGTTTTTTGAGGTTCGTGGTGGGTTTTTTGAGGTTCGATGGGGGTTTTTTGAGGTTCGGCGGGGTTTTTTGAGGTTTTTGGGGGTTTTTTGAGGTTCTTTTTTGGGGTGTTTTTGATGTAAGTGGTTGTGGCGTGGGGAGTTGTGGTGGTTAGCGGTTGCTTGGTTGGGGCGGAACTGAGCAGTGAGCAGGAAGAAGTAAGCAGGAAGCAGAAGAGAAGAGAAGAGGGCGCGGGGGGACAGGGGGCGAGAAGGATCGAGAGATGTTGAGAA